>CBDUEZ010000112.1:0-11950 GCA_965366355.1 uncultured bacterium | reverse complement strand
GGATCCGCCGAAGCGATCTCCTGCTGCCACAGGCGCCGTCCGGTCACGTCCCATATCGCCGCCGTGAGGGCACGCGTGGCGGGGTCGATGTCGAGAGTCCCATAGAACTGCTTGTCGTCGCTCGGCGGACGGTTGCCGACGAACCCCTCCGGCACGCTGTTGAAGCGCACCTCGGGGCCGAAGGTGCCGTCGAGCGCATTCGGCCCGAAGGTGCCCGCGTGCATCGGGCCAGCCACGAATTCCCAGAAGGGATCGAAGTCGGTGAAGGCCGCGCGTTCGGGCGAGTAGTGGTGGGCCGCGGCGTAGTGCACGTCGGCCGTGACCCAGACCGTGTTGCGCACCCCCTGCGCCTTCATGAAGCGGAGCAGCTCGGCGAGTTCTCCCTCGCGCCCCGTCGCCGCCCCGTCGTCGGCGTTCGCCCAGGCCTCGAAGGCCGGCTGACCGTCGCGCGGGAAGTCCCGCACGATGAGGCCGATGGGCATGTCGCAGGCGATCACCTTCCACACCGCGCGACTGTCGCGAAGCGCCGTCTTCAGCCACTCGAACTGGGCGTCTCCCATCATGACCGTTTCGGGTCCGCCGGGCTGCTGGTTGAAGCTGTTCGGCGCACGGTAGCTGCGCAGGTCGAGCACGAAGACGTCGAGCAGGGGTCCGTAGGAAAACGAGCGATAGATCTGCTCGGGATCGTTGGGCTGCGTGCGCAACGGCACGAATTCGAAGAGGGCCTGCCGAGCGCGGGCCGCGAGCAGCGAGGCACTCTTCACCGTGTAGGCGTCGTTGCCGTCGAGCATCTGGCCCGGAAACCAGTTGTTGAGCACCTCGTGGTCGTCCCACTGGGCGATGACGGGCACGGAGGCGCCGAACGATCGCGCGTGTGGGTCGTCCAGGTTGTATGCGAAGTTGCCGCGAAAGTCGTCGAGGGTCTCGGCCACCTTCGACTTGGCCTCGGTGACCACGTTGCGCCAGATGGTGCCGTCGTCGAGCGGCACCTCGGCCTCGAGCGGCTGATCGGCGTAGATGATGTCGCCCGAGTGAATGAAGACGTCGGGCTCGGCGCGCCGGAGTGCGTCGAAGATGCGCAGTCCCCCGCGGTCGAGATCGATGCCCCAGCCCTGCCCCACCACGTCGCCGGCCCAGGCCACGCGTAGGGGCCGAAGGGCGTCGCCCTCCGCCGGCGCGGTGCGGAACCGGCCGACCACGGGCTCGCTCCAGGTGCCCGGGAGCTCGAGGCTCTCGAAGCGCACCCGGTAGACGATCTGCTCGTCGGAAGGCAGGTCGCGAAGGTCGACCTTGGCCGTGAAGGCGTTCACGTCGAGGGCGGCGGGACCCGAAATCCGGCGCGCATTCGTGAACTGGTCGCTCGTGCTCCACTCCACCTCCATGCGGGCCGGGCGATCGCTGCGGCTCCAGATGATCGCGCGCGAGGGGGTCACGTCGCCGCTCTGCACGCCGTTGGGAATCAGCGGCCGGCGACGCGCGGAGGTAATGAGTCCCGGCGCACCGTCGGAGGGCACCCAGAGCCCGGGCGGTCGCGTCGCGAGAGAGAGCCCGGCGGCGAGAGAGACGCCGAAGAAGCCACGTCGGGTGAGCGAATCCGAAGACATTGCACGGTCGTCGCGAAAGAGGGGCGGATCACCGACACGCGGTCGGGCGTCTCTCGCCCAAGGTACGCCCCTCGGGGCGTGCGATCCATGGTCGCAGGGCGGGGTTGAATGTTGTATACTGCACCCGGAACGCAGCCTCGAGGAGACGATGAACGGACAGACCATTTTCATCGACGGGCGCTGGCGCCCTGCCGGTGACGAACAGACCATTCCCGTAGTGAATCCCAGCACCGGCGAGACCTTCGGCGCCATCGCCCGGGGCACCGCCGCCGACGTCGACGATGCGGTGGCCGCCGCACGACGCGCGTTCAACGGGGGCTGGTCGCGCACCTCGCCCGTCGAGCGGGGGCGAATTCTCACCCGACTGGGCGAGTTGATCCTGCGCGATCACGAAGACATCGCCCTGCTGGAGTGCCGCGACGTCGGCAAGCCGATCGGCCAGGCGCGCCGTGACATCACCGCGTGCGCCCGCTACTGCGAGTTCTACGGAGGGGCCGCCGACAAGATGCACGGCGAGACGCTCCCCTACGAGCCCGGCTACACGGTGATGGCCGTTCGCGAACCGTTCGGGGTCACGGGGCACATCATTCCCTGGAACTACCCGGCCCAGATGTTCGGCCGCTCGGCCATCGCGGCTCTGGCCGCCGGCAACGCGATCGTGATCAAGCCCGGCGAAGACGCCTGCCTGAGCATTCTCGCCATCGTCGATCGGGCCATGGAGGCAGGCCTTCCTCCCGGTGTTCTGAACGTCGTCACCGGTTATGGCCACGAGGCCGGTGCCGCGCTGGCCGGCCACGCCGACGTCGACCACATCTCGTTCACCGGCTCTCCCGCGACGGGCACCCTGGTCCAGCAGGCGGCGGCGGTACACAACCGTCCCGCCACCATGGAGCTCGGCGGCAAGTCGCCCCAGATCGTCTTCGCCGATGCCGATCTCGACGAGGCATTGCCGCTGTTGTACGGCGCCCTGGTGCAGAACGCCGGTCAGACCTGCTCGGCCGGGAGCCGCATTCTCGTCGAGCGCAGCCGGTTCGACGAAGTGGTCGAGCGGCTGTCGGCCCGTTTCGCCGCCACCCGCGTGGGGGCCGCCGAAGAAGACCCCGACTGCGGGCCGCTCATCTCGGCCAAGCAGGCCGCCCGGGTGCAGGCCTTCGTCGATCGCGCCGAAGAGGCCGACTTCCCCGTCGCGGCGGTCGCCGGCGCGGTCGCCGGAGCCGACGGGGGATTCTACGTGCGCCCCCGACTGTTCGCCCCGGTGCAGCCCGATCACGAGCTGTCACGGCAGGAGATCTTCGGACCCGTGCTCGTGGCCACCCCCTTCGACGACGAGGAACAGGCGATTCGAATGGCCAACGCCACCGACTACGGGCTGGTCGCGGGCCTCTGGACCGAAAACGGCGGGCGGCAACTGCGCGTCGCCCACGCCCTCGACGTCGGACAGGTGTTCGTGAACTGCTACGGCGCGGGCGGCGGCGTGGAGTTGCCGTTCGGCGGCGTGAAGCGCTCCGGATACGGCCGAGAGAAGGGCATGGAGGGGCTCAAGAGCTTCACACGCACCAAGATGGTCGCCCTCCGCCACGGCTGACGTTTGACCAATCCACTTTCTGAACGGGTGAACGATTCTCCATGATGCGCTCTTCATCACTGCGTCCGTCACTCGGGCGATCCCGCGTGCTCCTCCTGACGGCGCTGATCGGGTCCCTGGGCGCCGTCGCCTCGCAGCCCGTGGCCGCAGTGGCCCAGGCCCGCCCCGCCGATCATGTGATCGTCATCTCGATCGACGGCCTGCGTCCCGAGTTCTATCTCGAGAACCGGTGGCCCGCCCCGATGATCCAGCTGATGGCGGCCGAGGGAGCCCATGCGCAGAAGGTGCGAGGCGTCACCCCGACGGTCACCTACCCCTCGCACACCACGATCGTGACCGGCGCCCTGCCCGCGCGGCATGGCGTCACGAACAACCGTCCGTTCGAGGCGGGTGGCGAGACGGGCCTGTGGTTCATGGAGAGCGACAGCATTCGCGTTCCCGCGGTATGGGACGCCGTGGCAGCGGCCGGCCTCACCTCGGCCGGCATCTCCTGGCCCGTGAGCGCCGGGAGTGTCATCGACTACAACGTACCCGAGTTCTGGTCGGTGTCGGGGCAGGAAGGAGAGCTGACGGGGATCGCGGCCAACGTCGCCGCACTCCGCAGCCGGGTGACCCCCGCGGGACTGCTCGAGGAAATCGAGCGCGAGTCGCTCGGTCCCTTTCCCGACTTCTACTGGGGACGCAATCGGTCGCGTGAAGACGCCGTGGGCGTGATGGCCGGACACATCTTGGAGAAGCACCGTCCGAATCTGCTCGTGGTGCACCTGAACCAGACCGACTACCACCAGCACGCCGAAGGCCGCGAAGACGTCGAGGTGCGGCTCGCCGTGGCCGCCATCGACCGGGCGATCGCCCGCATGGTCGAGGCGACGCGCCGGGCGGGAATCGCCGATCGCACCGCCTTCATCGTGACCGGCGACCACGGCTTCGTCGACGTCGACACGCGTGTCGCGCCCAACGTCTGGCTGGTCGAGTCGGGACTGCACGAAGATCGCCCCGATCGCGGCGACTGGCGGGCGGCGTTCCATCCGGCGGGCGGAAGCGCCTTTCTACGGTTGCGTGACCCCAACGACGCGGCCGCCGTCGCCGAGGTGCGTCGCAAGCTCGAGTCGTTGCCCCCCGGCGTGCGGTCGCTTTTTCGGGTGGTCGAACGCGACGAACTCGACGAGCGGGGAGCCGATCCCGACAGCCCCCTCGCGCTGGCGGCCGTGCCGGGCGTAAACCTGATCGGCGATACGAGCGGCCCCGCCGTGAAGCCGGGGTCGGGCGGCACACACGGCTACTTCCCCGAGCTCGACAACATCCACACCGGCTTCCTCGCCTGGGGATCGGGGGTCGCATCGGGCCGCGTCGTGCCCCTCATGGGACTGGTCGATGTGGCGCCCGTGATCGCGGCCCTGCTCGACCTCGACTTCGAAGCGCCCGACGGCGTCCTGCGCCCCGGGATCTTGAGCGCCGGAGGTGGCCAATGAGCGCCCACACCCACACGAGCGCGACCATGTTTGACCTCACCGACCGCGTCGTGGCCGTCATCGGCGCCGGCAGCGGCATCGGCGAGGCGATCGCCCACGCCTGTGCCGGGCAGGGCGCGCGGGTGGCCTGCCTCGACATCGACGAAACCGCGGCCGCCCGGGTGGCGGGCGATCTGAGCGAGCAGGGCAGCGCCGGATCCCGCCACGACCGGGTCGACATCACCGACGCGGCCGACGTGGGCCGCGCGCTCGGAGCGCTGGCCGAGTCGGCCGGGCGCCTCGACGGGGTCGTGTGCACGCCGGGCGTCAATGTGCGCAAACCCATCATCGACTACACCCCCGACGACTTCCGGCGGGTGGTCGACGTGAATCTGGCCGGCAGCTTCAACGTGCTGCAGGCCTCGGCCCGCTTGATGCTCCCGGCCCGGCGCGGCAGCATCGTGCTGTTCGCCTCGATCCGGGCCGCCGTCGTCGAGCCGGGCCAGAGCGTGTACGCGGCGACCAAGGCCGGCATCGTGCAGCTCGCGAAGGCCGGGGCCGCCGAGTTCGGAGCCGCCGGCGTGCGGGTCAACGCGATCTCGCCCGGCGTGGTCGAGACGCCGCTTACGGCGCCGATCAAGGCCTCGCCCGAGTGGTACGGCGCGTACGCGAGCAAAAGCGCCCTCGGACGCTGGGCTCAGCCGCACGAGATGGCCGGGCCCACCGCCTTTCTGCTCTCCGACGCCGCCAGCTTCCTCACCGGCACGACGATCTATGTCGACGGCGGGTGGACGGCGATCGACGGACGCTTCCAGCCCCCGGGAATGGGGTGAGCGAGAGTACCGCGCCTACAGTGAGGCGCTCCTTTCGCGTCGGTGTCATCGGGGGAGACGGCATCGGGCCCGAGGTGATCGAGGCCGCGATTCCGGTCGTCGAACGGGCGGCCGCCGCCGAGGGGGCCCAGCTGGAGTGGATCCGGTTCCCCTGGGGCTGCGACTTCTACCACGACACCGGGCGCATGATGCCCGACGACGCGCTCGACCAACTGGCCCCGCTCGACGCCATCTACCTCGGGGCCGTGGGTCGGCCCGACGTGCCCGATCATGTCTCGGTCTGGGAGCTGATTCTCCCGATTCGCAAAGCGTTCGCCCAGTACGTGAACCTGCGGCCCATGCGCCTGCTCCCGGGCGTGTCCACACCGCTGGCCGGTCGCGGCCCGAGCGACCTCGACATGGTCTGCGTGCGGGAGAACAGTGAAGGCGAATACTCCGGACTCGGCGGTCGCTTCGATCAGGGCAGCGCCCAGGAGCGAGCCGAGCAGACGAGTCTCTTCACCCGGCTGGGCATCGAGCGGGTGACCCGTTATGCGTTCGCCCTCGCGGCGTCACGCCCCCGGAAACTGCTGGCCAGCGCCACGAAGTCGAACGCCATGCAGTATGCGATGGTGCTCTGGGACGAGGTCGTCGCCGAGGTCGCGGCCGACTTCCCCGAGGTGACCTGGCGCTCCTACCACGTCGATGCACTCGCGGCCCGGATGGTCACCCATCCCGACACCCTCGACGTCATCGTGGCCTCGAACCTGTTCGGCGACATTCTCACCGATCTAGGGGCGGCCCTCACCGGCTCCCTCGGCCTCGCGCCCGGCGCGAACCTGAACCCCGAGCGCACGCATCCGTCCATGTTCGAGCCCATCCACGGCTCGGCGCCCGACATCGCGGGACGCGGTGTGGCCAATCCGGTCGGCGCCATCCAGGCCGGAGGGCTGATGCTCGCCCACCTGGGACTCTACGACGCCTCGCGTCGGCTCGAGAGGGCCGTCGAGACGGTGCTGGCCGAGGGCCGAGCGCTCACGCCCGACCTGGGCGGCACGGCCGACACCATGGAACTGGCCGCGGCGGTGGCGACGCACGTCTGACCAAAACGGGCCACCTCGCCCCCCGTTCGAGGCACAGCCGGTCGGGGCCTCGCCCGAACCGGTCGGGGCGCGCCCAATCGGTCGGGGCGGCGCCCATACGGTGGGGGCGGCGCCCGATAAGGTCGAGGCACCCGGCGTTCGCGCGGGTGAGGTGTGAGTCGGGCGCGGCACCCTAGCCGGCACGACGAGGCGGTCGGCCCTACTCCACCCCGGCCAACTCCGCCACCGAGAGGGCCAGCACCTTCGTCGCGTTCACCAGGTCGTCGACCGAGCACCACTCGTCGGGCTGATGCGCCTGCTCGAGCACACCCGGGCCGTAGGCCACGCAGTTCTCGACGCCGCCGATGCGGGCGACATGTTTGTGGTCGTAGGTGCCGGGGCTGGCGACCAGCGTGGCCTCGCGACCCAGCACACCGTTGATCGCGTGGCCGAGCGCGCCGATGACCGACGCGCCCTCGGGGGTGCGGGTCGGCTCGACCACCATGACGTCGCGCAGGCCGTACCGGAACTCCGGAATCTGCCCCGTCATGCCGTCGAGCACCTCCACGATCTCGCGGCGGGTCGACTCGAAGCCCTCTTCCAGCAGAAAACGGCGGTCGAAGACGGCCGTACAGCGGTCGGCCACGCAGGGGCTCTGCACGTCGCCGAGCGGCTGGCCACCGTGCAACGCGTTCACGTTCAGCGTGCCGTGCCGCGCAGCCTCGGGCACGACCGGCACCGCCGTGAGACGCTCCGCGAACTTCGGCATGAGGTCGCGCCGAATCGTCTCGAGCAGGGCGCCCATGTGTTCGATCGCACTCGTGCCCAGGAACGGCATGCTGCCGTGGGCGATGTGGCCGTGGGTCGTGACCTCGAACCAATACACGCCCCGGTGTCCGATACAGATGCGGTCCACGTTCAGGGGCTCGGGAATGATCACGGCGTCGGTCACACCCTTCTTCACGCGCCCGATGCGAGCCAGGTGTCCCATACCGGCGTAGCCACCGCTCTCCTCGTCGACGGTGCCCGAGACCTCGACCGTGCCCGTGAGTTTCACGCCGGCCCGGCGAATGGCCTCGACCGCGTAGACCGCCGCGGCGATGCCGGCCTTCATGTCGGCGACGCCGCGTCCGTAGATCTTGCCGTCGCGCACCAGACCCCCGAACGGATCGACCGTCCAGCCGTCGCCCACAGGCACCACATCGAAGTGTCCGTTGAGGTGCACACGGGGGTTGGTTCGCGCGCCGGCGAGGGTGCCGATGACGTTCACCCGCGGGTGGGCCCTGGTGTGCTCGGGGCGGCCCTCGGCGGCCACATAGTCCACCTCGAAGCCGAAGCGATCGAGCCGATCACCGATCACCCGGGCGCACTCTTCGTAGACGTCGCCCGGCGGATTCACGGTGGGCACCCGCACGAGATCGCAGGTGAAGTCGACCACCTCGTCGGCCAACGCCTCGACGGCGGCCGTGATGCGGTCGGTGGCCGAGGTCGGGATCAATACTCGGTTCATGCGGTCGATCGGTTACGGAAGAAGAGGTGGCCGAGGAGTAACAGGGTGGCCCCGGCTCCCACACCCAGGAAGGTGGAGGGGATCGGTCCGATGCCCCCGCCGTTGAGCTGCGTCACGAGCCCCACCAGGCCGCCGCCCGCGATCGCCGCCAAGACGGCGCGTCCGTCGAGATCGGTCCAGAACACCGCGATGTAGACCGGCAGGAAGAAGGCCGTGGTGAGGAGCACGGCCCGCAGGCTGTACAACACGTAGATCGTGCCGGGAGGATTGACGGCCGCCGCGGTCGCCGTCAGGCCCAGCACGATCGTGGCGATGCGCGAGACCTTCATGAGATGCCGCTCGTCGGCCTCGGGACGCGCCCAGCTGTAGAGGTCGCGCGCCACCGTCATACCGGTGGCGTGGAGCCGCGTGTCGGTCGTCGACAGGATCGCGCTCATGACGGCCAGGATGATCACGACGCCCACCCCGGTCGGGACGTATTGAGTGAGCAGCGTCGGGAAGGCCGCGTCGGCCGATTCGACCCCGAGTCCCGCCCCGAGAAGGGCCACGGTCGTGGCACCCCCGAGAATGATCAGCCCCGCGTAGAAGATCGAGAGAACGAGCCCAGCGCCCGCCACATGGATCTTGGCCGTGCGCACGTCGCGGCAGGCCGCGATACGAATGAGCATGTCCTGCTCGGTGAGGATCGTGCCGAAGAAGGCCAGGAAGGTGGCCCCGATCCCCAGCATCGTGTACGCCCCGCCCGCCGTCGGACTCACAAACGACGGATTCATCGCGGCGAGCGATTCGTTGAGCGCGGTGAGGCCTCCCTGATCCTGCACCATGAAGATCAGAGCGATCAGCACCGCTACGACCATCAGAATGCCCTGGAGCAGGTCGGTCCAGGCCACACTCACGAGCCCGCCCATCACGGTGTAGATGATGAAGACCGAGCCGATCACCCACACCATGTAGTGGTAGGGGACTCCGGTGATGGCCGTGACCAGCAGACCGGCACCGACGAGCTGCATCACGAGGTAGAGCCACCCGCTGATCAGCAGGATCGTGCCGGCGAGCGGCCGGGATATCTGATAGCCGGTGACCCGCGCGACCAGATCGGGAAAGGTGAGCACATTCAGCGGCCGCACGTAGCTGACCACGAAATACAACGCCGTGAGCCCCAGCATGAGGCCCAGCACCGTGTGCCCCATGATCGAGTAGCCCTCGGTATAGACGGCCCCGACGAAGCCGATCACGCTCACGGCGCTCACGAAGTTGGCGATGAGCGACCAGGTCGCGAGCACGGGTCCCATGTTCTGGCCCATGACCCAGAAGTCCATGACGTCTTTCGTGCGGGTGTAGGCCCACATGCCGATGCCCAGCACCACCACCAGATAGACGATGAACACACCGAGATACAGCGGATTGATCTCAGCCATGGGACTCTCCGGAGCCGGCCCCGCGGTCGGTGCGGCCCGCGGCGACGTCGGGGTTCTCCCGTACGATCGGCGGCGGGATCTCGGCGAACGGTTTGCCCATGATCACGTGCACGATCAGGTAGTGGATCGCCCCGATGCTCCCCGCAAGTATGGTGGCCACGAAGACCAGAAACATCGAGGTAGGGAGGCCGAAAGTGGGCATACGGGGGGACTCCGGGAGGGTCTGGATATTGTATATTCTGCGCTAGTCTAGACCCCTCCATCGAGCCCCGCAAGCGGCACGACGGCCCGCTGGTGCTACCGCCCGACCTCCTCCTGCGTCCACGCTCCTTCTACACGGAGCGCGTCCAGAACCAGAGCCGCGCGACTGGGCTCCGAGCCCCGGCTCGCACCGACCAGAGCAGCGAGCACCCGGCTCTCGCCCAGGGCCCGACCTCCGATCGGTTCCGCCCGGAGCTTCAGGTGTGCGTACAGCGGAGCCTGCGATGTCGTGACGGCATAGACGCCGCCCTCGGCGCCCCGCCGGCCCGCGAGCACCTTGAGGCTCACGGCGCGCAGCACATTCCCGCCGATGGCCAGGATCCGTCCGTTGTGTTCGTCGGCCTCCACCACGATGTCGCAGTGGCTGCTGGCCCCTTCCCCCATCTGATTTCGGCGGGCTGCCAGGTTCTGATATCGTGGCCTCCGGCCCGAGCAGAGCAGGTCGCCCGGCTCGACCGCGCGCTCGCCGATGTCGTAGGCCACGTATCCCGCGCTCTCCGCCCGTCCGTCGCGCGCCCGGATCGCTTGATCGACATACGTCCAATGGGCGATGGCCCGTGCGAACTCATCCCGCGTTTCGAGCCCACCCTCGCACATCACCCACGAGATGAAGGCCGCCGACCAGGGAGCGTTCCAGCGCACGCCGGCGCCCCGCTCGCTCCACCGCTCGGCCTGCGCCCGCACGATGCCCGGACCCTCCGGGGTGACCGCCCAATACCCCGCGATCGAGGCCGCGACTCGCCCCCCCTCCTGGGCATCGGGTGTGGGGGCCCGACGCGTGGTGTTCTCGAAGGTGACGCGCCCCCCGCGGATCGCGGCATCGGGAAGGAGCCGGGCGCCGTTCAGGCGGTCGAGCACCGGGAAGCCGAAGAAGGCCCACTCCTGAATGGCGATGTCGACGATGCGTCGGCGCAGCTGGTCGGAGGGAGCCGACCGGCAGCCGATCGGCACGACACTCATGCGGCTGAGCGGCCCCTCGGCGCGGTCCGACGGGGGCGTGATCTCGAGCATGTCGGCCGACACCCGAGCGGGCGCCTGAGCGCGAGCCCGAACCGGGAGGGCGAAGGCCACCGCGAGCAGAAACAGAACGAGGGCGAGCGGCACACGGGCCGCCGCGACGGAGAGGGGGTTGAGGGTCGTCATCATGAAGGGTGACAGACGAGGTGCCCGAAACGCTGACTTCGGGTCGGCAGACTATGCACCCGCCACGCCCTCCACCCCCGACAGACCCAGCCGCGCGACCAGCGACTCGAAGTCGGTGCGACCTCTCAGCGGGGCCATGCGCGGGTCGACCGCCGCAGCCAATAGGCCGAACCCGGGCGTCAGGGCCGCCACATCGAGGGCGCGAGCCGCCTGTTCGACCCGCCCCAGTGCGACATAGGTGGCGGCGAGGGTATAGGGGTCTCCGTGTCCGCTCGCCTCGGCCTCTTCCAGGCCTCGGGCGCGGGCCAGGAGCACGTCGTTCACGTCGGCGTCGTCGGGCAGCGCGTCCATGCCCGGCAATCGACGGCCCCAGGCCACGGCCTCCGCCCCTCGCCCCGCAAGGCGGGCCGCATCGAAGGCGCAGGTGACGCCCCACACGGCCCGCGGCTCGACCCGCACGGCCGTGGCGCAGGCGTCGAGCGCTGCCTCGTAGCGGCCGGCCCAGAGGTGGAGCAAACCGGCGTCGCCGAGAACCAGCGCCGACATCGGGTCGAGAGCGAGCGCATGAGCGAGGGCCTCCTCGGCGCCTTCGAAATCGCCGAGAATCGTCTGCAGATAAGCGAGGCTGACCCAGGTCTCCGATGCGTCGGGGGCTCCCTCGGCAGATCGTTCGAGCGCGCCGCGAGCCTCGGACCAGGCGGCATCGAACATGTGCAGGTTGCCCACGACACGGAGGGCCTCGGGCTGGTCGGGGACCATGGCGAGAGCCCGCCCCGCCTCCGCCCATGCCTCCGGCCGCCGGTCGCTGAACATCAAGACCGTCGCCCGAACGGCGTGGGCCTCCGGACTTTCGCCGTGCAGCACCACCAGAGAGTCCGCGAGAAGCAGGGCGCCCTGAAGATCGAGGGCTCGAGTCATTCGATAGCGCACCCCCGCCACCCCCTCCGCGACCTCGGTAGCGAGCCCACCCTGAATGGTCCGGGCCTCGTCACTTGCGAGAGTTCCCCCGATCACCAACGACGCGGTCACCGGGGTCGACGCGCACATCCTGCCGCACGCAGATACGCAGCTAACGATGATCGAC
>CBDUEZ010000111.1:0-11999 GCA_965366355.1 uncultured bacterium | reverse complement strand
CTCCTCGATGCCGGAATCGTTCGGCACAGGGGAAAGATCGAGGCGGCGATCAACAACGCGGCTCGCGCCCTCGAGATCATCGAGGAGTGCGGTTCGCTCGCGGCCTATGTGTGGGAGTTCGAACCCGACCCGGCGACCCGCCCGGATCGACTCGACGAGCGAACTCTCCGAACAATGGCCACCTCAGCCGAGTCCAGGGCCCTCTCGAAAGACTTGAAGAGGCGCGGATGGAAGTTCGTCGGCCCCACGACGGTCTACGCCTTCATGCAGGCGATGGGACTGGTCAACGACCATGAGCACGGGTGCGCCGTCCGAATCGCCGCGGAACACGACAGGCGCGCGTTTCAGCCGCCGCCGTCGCCTCGTCCCTCAAGCACCTGAATGGCGTAATAGCCCCGCTGAATCGCGAGATCGAGTTGCCCCTCCTCCATGGCCCGCCGTGCGCCACTCAGCAGGCGCTCGCCTCTCGACAGAGCCACCGGATCGAAGTCGTCGATCACCTGCGCTCGAACCATCGCTCGATCCGCACGCGAAATGAGCGTGCGGGCCACGGCTCGGGGCCCCAGCGCGCGAATCCGGTCGGCGGCCTGTAGGCCGAGGGTCAGCGCGCGGTCGTACCGACCCTCGTCGAGGGCGACCCGCGTGTCGTCGACGAACGAGCGCACTTCCTGTAGCCGGGGCGCGAGGTCGGCGGGAACGTCGGGGATTTCACCGAGATCTCTCCCCACCTGAAAGAGCGGCGCGAGGGTGGTCGCGACGCCTCCCGCGCCCAACTCGTCGCGGAGCACGGGCGCCGCGAGGCGAATCGCCTCATCTCGCGCGGCGCGCCCGAGGTCGGGGTTTTCGTTTTCCCAACCGGCGACCCATCCGTCGAGGACCGGCCCCAGTTCCTCCCGCACTCCGGCACGTTGAGCCAGTTCCCCGAGAGAGGGGAGATCGACGGGAACGGCGACGGCCGGGGCCGTCTCGGCCGAGACCAGGGCCGCCAGCGGATCGGAGGGGTCGTCCTGGCACGCGGCGAGCCCCACGAGAAGCACGCCGGCGATGGCCCGGCGAAGGCCGGAGTGGGCAAGAGAGCCGGCAGGGGCGTAGCAGCGGGCCGTGACCCGAAAGAGGCGCAGCATCATGCCGCAAAACTATAAGGATTCGCTGCTTGACCCTACCCGGTCGCCTCGGGTAGCTTGACAGACTGTCTGCGGAGGTCGATCGCGGCCTTCCCAACTCGCTGGAAACTCCCCGAGGTAGCCCATGTCCGACAAGGTGCTCGTCCAATACGAGGTTCAAGACAAAGTAGCAATTCTGACCCTCGACGACCCACCGGCCAATACCTACACGTACGAGATGTTCCAACAGCTCGACACGGCCATTCTGAAGGCTCGAATGGACAACGATGTCGAGGTGATCGTCCTCACCGGTGCCGGCGAGAAGTTCTTCTCGGCCGGAGCCAACATCGCCATGCTCAACGAGGCCGAGCCGACCTTCAAGTACTATTTCTGCCTGCATGCGAACGAGACGCTCAACCGTCTCGAGCATACGCCTAAATTGACGATCGCCGCACTCAACGGTCACACCGTGGGCGGCGGGCTCGAGATCGCCATGGCAACCGACCTGCGCATCGCCCGTAAGGGGGGCGCCAAGATGGGCCTTCCCGAGATCAACCTCGGGGTCCTCCCGGGCACCGGCGGCACCCAGCGCCTCTGCCGGCTCGTCGGCAAGTCCCACGCGATCGAGATGATGATCGAGGGCGACCTCTTCGGTTTCGACGAGGGCATGGACAAGAACCTCGTCAACAAGGTGATCGAGGCCGAAAGTGGCGCCGACTTCCTCGCGCAGGTCATGGAATACGCGAAGGGATTCACCACGCCGCACAAGCCGTCGAAGGCCGTCGGCAACATCAAGCGCTCGGTGCAGACCGGAATGGGGCTGCCCTTCGAGCAGGCGCTCACGGTCGAGCGTGAACTCCAGCAGCTTCTTTTCCAGAGCAAAGATGCCAAGGAAGGCATTTCGGCCTACATCGAGAAGCGGAAGCCCGAGTTCAAGGGGAGCTGACGCCGGTGTCCACCGAAATCCGCACCCAACTCTGGATCCACAACGAGGCCCGGGACGCGGCTTCGGGAGACACCTTCGACACGACCAACCCGGCCACGGGCGCGATCATCGCGTCCGTGGCACGGGGGGCTGCGGCCGACATCGATCTTGCGGTCCAGTCGGCGAAAGAGGCCATGGCATCGCCGGCCTGGCGACAGATGAATCCGCACAAGCGGTCGTCGCTGCTGTGGCGACTGGCCGACCTGATCGAGCAGAACGCCGAGGAACTGGCTTCGCTCGAGACCCAGGACAACGGCAAGACGCTCTTCGAGTCGCTCAAGGTCGACGTTCGAAGTGTCGTCGGAAATTTTCGCTATTTCGCGGGCCTCGCCGACAAGATTCAGGGAGAGACGATTCCGGTTCCCGGTCCCTTTCTGAACTACACGCTGCGTGAGCCCCTCGGGGTGGTCGGCGCCATCATTCCGTGGAACTACCCGCTGTCGATGGCGGCCTGGAAGGTGGCTCCGGCGCTGGCCTGCGGAAACGCGGTGATCTTGAAGCCGGCCGAAGAGACGCCCCTGACCGCCATCCGGTTGGGCGAACTCGCCGCCGAGGCGGGTTTCCCGCCCGGCGTTCTCAATGTCGTGCCCGGCTTCGGGCACGAGGCGGGCGCGGCCCTCGTCGCGCACCCGGGCGTCGATGCCATCGCCTTCACGGGATCGACCGAGGTGGGGCGCATCGTAGCCCGCTCGGCCGCCGACACCGTGAAGAAGGTCTCGCTTGAATTGGGCGGAAAATCGCCCAACATCATCTTCGCCGATGCCGATGTGGGCGCCGCCGTGCGTGGGGCCGGCACCGGGATCTTCTACGGAAAGGGCGAGGTCTGTGCGGCGGGCTCGAGGATTCTCGTCGAGCGCGCCATCTACGACGACTTCGTGGAGCAGTTCGCCGCGCGAGCCGCGAAGACCACGATCGGCGATCCGATGGACGGATCGACGCGGCTCGGCGCAATCGTGAGCGAGGCCCAGCTCGAGCGCGTGCTCGGGTACGTCCAGGCCGGGAAGGACGAAGGGGCCCGCCTCGTCACCGGGGGGGAGAGGGGATACGTCGATGGCAAGGGCAACTTCGTCCAGGCCACCGTGTTCGCCGACGTCTCGAACGAGATGACGATCGCGCGTGAGGAGATCTTCGGACCCGTGGCGGCCATCATCCCGTTCGAGGGCGTCGAAGAGGCGATCTCGATCGCCAACGCCACGGAGTACGGGTTGGCGGCCGGCGTCTGGACGCGCGACGCGGGCAAGGCACTGCGGGTCGCGCGCGACCTCCAGGCCGGCACGGTCTGGGTCAACACGTACAACCAGTACGATTCCGGCTCCCCGTTCGGCGGCTACAAGGCCTCCGGGTATGGCCGTGACATGGGAGTTCAAGCCGCTCTCGACAAATACACGCAGGTGAAGAGCGTGTGGGTGGCGATCGACGGATGAATGTCGTCATCGTCGACGCCGTGCGGACGCCGATCGGTCGACACGGGGGCGGGCTCGCCCCCGTGCGGCCCGACGACCTGGCGGCGATCACCCTCGAGGCGCTGATCGAGCGTACCGGAATCGACCCCGCGGTGGTCGACGACGTGCTCATGGGCTGCACGAATCAGGCGGGCGAAGACAACCGCAATGTGGCCCGCATGGCACTGCTGCGCGCCGGTTTTCCGGTGTCGGTCCCCGGGCAGACCGTCAACCGTTTGTGTGGCTCGGGTCTCCAGGCCGTGCTCTCCGCCGCGCAGGCGATCCGGGCCGGCGAAGGCGAGGTGTTCATCGCGGGCGGCGTCGAGAGCATGAGCCGCGCGCCCTGGGTGCAGCTCAAGCCGGCGATCGGCTACCCGCGCGGGGCCCCGGAGATGGCCGACACCGTGTTGGGGTGGCGTTTCACGAATCCCGCGCTCCCCGACCAATGGACGATTGGGCTCGGCGAGACGGCCGAGGTCGTGGCCCGCGAATTCGGCGTGAGCCGAGAGGCTCAAGACGCGTTCGCCCTGGAGAGCCAGCGCCGCTGTGCGGCCGCCGTCGAGGCGGGCCGCTTCGACGACGAGATCGTTCCGGTGAGTGTGCCCCGCCGCAAAGGTGATCCGCTCGTCGTTTCGGCCGACGAACATCCGCGTCCCGACACCACCCCCGAGATCCTGGCCCGCCTGCGCCCCGTCTTCTCGGCCGAGGGCACGGTGACCGCCGGCAACGCGTCGGGAATCAACGACGGGGCGGCTGCCCTGCTCGTGATGAATGAAGATCGGGCCCGCGAACTCAAACTCGAGCCGATGGCCCGCTTCGTGGCCGGTGCGGTGGCGGGCCTCGAACCGCATCGCATGGGCATGGGCCCCGTCCCGGCCACGCGCCGCGCCCTGGATCGGGCCGGCTGGCAAATCGACGACGTCGACCTGGTCGAGTTGAACGAGGCGTTCGCCGCGCAGGCGATTCCGTGCATGGCCGAGCTCGGCCTCGACCCGGCCCGGGTCAACGTCAACGGGGGCGCGATCGCCCTCGGCCACCCGGTGGGCTGTTCGGGTGCCCGGATCCTGACGACGCTCCTGCACGAGATGCGCCGGCGCGATTCCGCGCGCGGCCTCGCCTCGATGTGCATCGGAGTGGGTCAGGGCATCGCCGCCCTTCTCGAGCGATCCCACGCATGACGATCCGGCGCGTCGCCGTTCTCGGAGCGGGCACGATGGGCCACGGCATCGCCCAGGTCGTCGCGATGGCTGGATACGGAGTCACCCTCTACGACATCGACATGGTGTCGGTCGAGACCGGCCTCCAGCGGATTCGAAAGAACCTCGAGAAGGGGGTTCAACTCGGAAAGGTGGCCGACGCGATCCGCGAGACGGCCCTGGGCGCGCTGTCGACCTCGACCGACGTCACCGAGGCGGTCGACGGAGTCGATCTCGTCATCGAAGCGGCTCCCGAGTCGATGGACCTCAAGAAGCGCATCTTCGGCGAGGTCGAGTCGGCCGTGACCCCCGAGGCGATCCTGGCCACCAACACGTCGTCGCTCTCGATCGGAGACATCGCCTCGACGCTCGCTCACCCGGAACGGTTCCTGGGGCTGCACTTCTTCAATCCGGTTCACGTGATGCAGCTCGTGGAGGTGGTTCACGGGCCCGCCACCGACCCCGCCGTGCTCGACGTGGCCTTGCAGTTCGTGCGCCGCATCGAACGCGAACCCATCGTGGTGAAGGACTCCCCGGGATTCGCCTCGTCCCGGTTGGGGGTCGTGTTGGGTCTCGAAGCCATGCGCATGGTCGAAGAAGGGGTCGCGAGCCCCGAAGACATCGATCGCGCCATGGAGTTGGGCTACCGCCATCCGATGGGACCGCTCAAGCTCACCGACCTCGTCGGACTCGACGTGCGCCTCGGCATCGCCCGCTACCTGCACGCCACTCTCGGTTCCGACGCCTTTCGCCCTCCCGAGATCCTGGAGCGAATGGTCGATGAAGGGCACACGGGGAAGAAGGCGGGGCGAGGATTCTACGATTGGGGTGAGCCCACGTGAACGGCACGGCCCCGCCCGACGTGGTGCTCCTCGAACGAGGAGACGACGGGGTCGCTCGTGTCACCCTGAATCGCCCCGACAAACTCAACGCCCTGAACGCCGGACTACGGGCCCGGCTGATCGAAGTCTTCGACTCGCTTCGCGATGATGACGCGGTTCGGGTCGTGGTTCTCCACGGCGCGGGAGAAAAGGCGTTCGTAGCGGGAGCCGACGTCGCGGAGTTCGCCGGGCGCACCGTCGAGGAGCAGCGGCCCGTCACCTATCGACGACGGATCTACGAGGTCATCGCCGACTTCCCCAAGCCCGTCGTTGCGGCCGTGCATGGCTTCTGTCTCGGCGGAGGCTGCGAACTGGCCGTCTCCTGTGACCTGCGCGTAGCCGACGCCACGGCGCGCTTCGGCCAACTCGAGGTGCGGCTCGGGCTCATCCCCGGCGGGGGCGGCACCCAACGCCTCACGCGGCTGATCGGTCCGGGGCAGGCGCTCCGCCTCGGCCTCACGGGCGACATGATCGATGCGGCCGAGGCCCATCGCATCGGGCTCGTCGAGATACTCGCCGAAGAGGGCGAGCATCTCGACACCGCCCTCGGGCTCGCTCGCCGAATGGCTCGTTGGAGTCCGGTCGCCCTCCGGCTGGTCAAGGACTCGATCCGCCAGGCTTCCGAGCGCCCGCTCCGGGACGGCCTGGACTACGAGAAGGAGCGCTTCCTCGAGGCCTTCGGGTCGCACGACGGTCGCGAGGGTGTGGCCGCATTCGTGGAGAAACGCGACGCGAACTTCGAGGGACGCTAGAAGGGTGTTGAGTTCATGAGTGTGCGATTCGCTCGCACCGTGACCGTCACCTTCCTGGTGGCCTACGCCTTCGCCGTGACCTGGCCGGGAATGGTCCCCTTCAACCGCATTCGTCCGTTCGTGCTCGGGCTACCATTCTCGATGGTATGGATCGCCATCTGGATCATCGGTGGCTGCCTCGTGCTCTGGATGCTCGATCACGTCGAGTCTGCGGAACGCGAGCGCCGCGCCTCGACCCGCGAGAGCGGAGACTGAGATGGAGCGCTGGCAGATCGTCACCGCCATTCTCGCGGGGTACCTGGGGCTGACCCTCTACATCGGACTGCGGGGCGGTCGCTCGAGCTCTGCGTCCGTTCAGGGCTACGTCGCCGGCGACCGCGACTTCGGGCTCCTGGTCATGTATTTCGTGACGGGTGCGACGGTCTTCAGCGCGTTCGCGTTTCTCGGCGGTCCGGGTTGGGTGTATTCCCGAGGAGCCGCGGCCTTCTACATTCTCGCGTACGGGGTGTTGGGGATCGCGCCGTGGTACTGGATCGGGCCGCGGGCCGCCGCAGTCGGGCGCCGGGCGGGGTACGTCACGCAGGCCCAGCTCATCACGGGCCGGTTTCCGTCGCGAGGCCTCTCGGCGTTGTTGGCGATCCTGTCGGTGGCCGCCTTCATTCCCTACGTCACGCTGCAGATGCAGGGCGCCGGGATCGTGATCGAGGCGGTCACCGACGGGCATATTCCCCTCTGGGCGGGCGCGGCGCTCGCGTACGGGATCGTGGTGTTCTACGTGCTGCGCGGGGGTGTCGGCGCCGTCGGGTGGACGAACACGTTCCAGGGCATCTTCATGATCGTGATCGCCTGGACGCTGGGCCTGTACCTGCCGTACCGCCTCTACGGGGGCATCGGGCCGATGTTCGAGCGCATCGCCGTCGAGCGCCCCGAGCTGCTCACCGCGCCCGGCCTCGCGGCCGACGGCACCCCCTGGAGCTGGGGCGCCTACTCGTCGTCGATCCTGGTGAGCGCAATCGGCATCAGCCTGTGGCCCCACCTCTTCATGAAGGCCTTCACGGCGCGCAGTGACAAAGTCCTTCGCCGCACGGTGGTGCTGTTCCCCACCTTCCAGCTCTTTCTCATTCCCGTCTTCCTGATCGGCTTCGCCGGCGTGCTCTTCCAGGGCGCCCCCGAGACCCCCGACTTCATTCTGCCCTTCATGATCCTGGAGACCGACCTCCCCGCAGTGGTCGTCGGCCTGTTCTGCGCCGGCGCCCTGTCGGCCTCGATGTCGACGGGTGACGCGCTCCTCCACGCGGCGGCCTCGGTAACCGTCGAAGACGGCATTCGGCCCTTTCGAGCGATGACCGACGCCACGCAGAGGCGGGTCATTCAGATCCTGGTGGTCCTCGTGGGGGTCATCGCCTACTGGTTCGCCCTCGACGAAGACTCCTCACTGGTGGTGCTTCTGCTGACCGCCTACGGGATCATCGCCCAGCTCGCGCCCCCGGTCGTCGCGACCCTGTATTCGCGCCGGGCCACCACCGCCGGCGTTCTGGCGGGTCTCATCGCCGGCTCCGCGACCAGCGTCTTCTTCCTGTTCAACCCGGCCCTCCGGCCTCTGGAGCTCCACGAGGGGATCCTGGGACTCCTCGTGCATGTGCCCGTGCTCATCGTCGTGAGCCTGCTCACGGGCTCGCAATCGAAGGCCCATGTCGACGACTTCGTGGCCCAGGACGACCTCGCCGCCGGAGGGGAGTCCCCGTGACCGACCCCGACCGCACCTCACCCGGACCTGACGAGGCCACGGGCCACCACCCCGATCTCGAGCGCATTCGCGAGCGCATTCTCGAGGTCGACCGCACCCTGGTCGAGTTGGTCGGTGAACGCCGCGCCCTCGTGCTCGAGGTCGGGCGCATCAAGGGGGCCCTGGGACTGCCGGTGCTCGACCCCGGGCGAGAGGCCCGAGTCGTCCGTCGCGCCGCCCAGCTCGCTCGGGACCAGGGCGTCGACGAAGAGATGGTCCGTGACGTGATCTGGCGGATCATCGCATCGGCTCGCGACGCGCAGGAAGACCGTAGCCGATGGGGTCCCGACGAGGCCGAGGACTAGCGCAGGTCGGGGCGGCGGCGATCGCCGTCGGCGCCCGTCGGCGCGTCGACGATCAACCACCTCGACTCACCGGCTCGCATTCGGCCCACCTCGGTGATGGGGCTGGCCAGGTCGCCCCACAACACTTCTACGCTCACGGTGCGGTCGACCGGTATGAGGCACACGCCCCAGCGTCCCATGGGATCGGGCACGATATCGGCCCCGGCCTGTCGCGTCTGCAGGGCCTCCCCCATCCGCTCGACGGTAGACCAGGTCACTCGCACGATGAGCTCCGCCGGAGGTCGCCCACCGGTCTGGACCACACCACCCAGGGCGGCCATGCGGGAGTCGGGCGGATCGGCATGAACCCGCTCGCAGGCATTGGCCACCAGGCCCCGAATCGAGGGGAGCAGCACGCTGGCGCGCGTCTCGGCCTGCGGCTGGACCTCGACGGGCACCGCGGGCGACGTGATCCCCAGTTCCGACAGGCGCGGGTGGTTGACCAGCAGGGTGTAGAGTCCCCCGGGCACCCCGGTGAGGTGGAAGCTCCCCTCCCCGTCGGTGCGAGCCGAACGGTTCGTGCCCGAGATGAACACCACGGCGTCTTCCAGAACGGACCCGGTGGTCGAGTCGACCACCGTCCCCCGAATTTCGCCGTTCTCCACTCCCGATGCTCCCAGCGGGAGGAGTTCCTCGGCCTCGCGCACCTCGACCACCTCACCTCCGGCGGCCTCGACGGCGGTCACCGTCAAGCGGGGGGATCCCGACGAGGTGGCAGCCCCGCTGAGTACCGGCATGCGGATTTCCCACCGACGCACGATCCAGGCGCCGCCGGGGAGTTCCTCGAACACGACCTCCCCTCCGAAGCGATCGCCGACGGCCTCGGTGACATTGACGTAGCGGTATTCCAGCGACTCCAGCCGCGAGGTTCCCCGCTCGAACCACAGGGTTCCGGCCACCTCGCTCAGATCGCGCCCGGGAACCGGCGAGAACTCCAGGCCCAGCCGGTCGCCGCCCTGCACCGCCTCGAAACAATGGGTGCCGAGAAAAGCCTGCGAAAGGAGGACTCCGGCGTCTGGAGCGAAATAGAACTGTCCCTCGGCTGCGTTCCCCTGAACGAAGCCCTCCTCGGCCAGCGACTCGGGCGAGACAGCCCGAAAGGCGTGGCGACCCACATGGGTGCGACGGTCGACGCGCTCACTGATCAGCCGGCGACCGCTCTGCCCGTACCGTCGGGTCCACGACCGCAGATCGTAGACGAACCGTCCGTCGTCGTCGGCCCAGAGCGCCACATCGAGCGCCTTCTTCGCCTCTTCCCACAGGGCCAGCGTCTCACGGCCCTGCTCGGGCCGCATGTCGCATCGCCGCCCCCCTTCCACATCCAGCCCCTCGATGACGATGGCCCGCGTCGGGGCGACCAGATCGATCTCGGAGATGCGCCCCTCGGCCACCTCGACCAGCACACTCTCGGTGCTCTCGAAGCCGATGCGCTCGGCCCGGACACGGTACGTCCCCGGGGTCGGGACGTCGATGAGGAACGAGCCGTCGTCGCGGCTCAGTCCGCCGGCGATGCGCTCACCCGCCCCATCGAGCAGCGTCACGAAAGCGCCGCCGATGGGCTGAAGCGAGCCCTCCTCGGAGAGCGTCCCCCGAATCGCCTGGCGCCCCTGCGCCGCGGCTGGCATCGCCGGCGTCGCCACCAGCGCTGCAAGCAGCAGGATCACACCAAAGGAGAGAATCGGTCGCATGCAAGAATGTACGACCGATCCCCCCGGGCCCTCTAGTCGTCGACTAGTCGTCGGCCGCGCGCTGCGATCCCCAGCGCCCACCACCGATCGAGGCCACGACCTGCGCCGCCCGACCGACGGGCACCCTCAACCCGTACGACCCGCCCGGAGGCGTGACGCCACGAATGAGATGAGGATTGAGATCGCGGATCAGCTGCGTCGGCACATCGAGCTCGCGAGCGACGACGCGTAACGTGGTCCCGCCGGGGACCCAGACACGATCGAAGGCGTAGGGCTGCACCGACTCGATCTGGAAACCCAGGGCCTCCGCATTCCGAGCCAAGATGGTCGCGGCCAGAAGTTTCGGCACGTGCTCGCGGGTTTCCCGCGGCAGGTGGTCGATGATCTCCCAGTACAGGTCGACATCGTCGGTCGCCGCCGCCGATCCTCCCTGTCGCAGGGCCCGATCGACTCGTCCGGGTCCGGCATTGTAGGCTGCGGCCGCGAGATACCAGGAGTCGTACCGCTCGTGAAGCCACTGAAGGTAGGCCAGCGCCGCATCCGTCGCCCGCAGCGGATCCCTCCGCTCGTCGACGAAGCCGTCGACCTGAAGACCGTACTGCTGCGCGGTCGGGCCCATGAACTGCCAGAGCCCCACGGCCGACACCGGCGACTGCGCCCGGGGCAAAAATCCGGACTCGATCATCGCGAGGTAGAGCAACTCGTCGGGCATGCCCCGCCGACGCAAACGCTCGACGACGAGGTCTTCGTAGCGCCCCTTCCGGCTCATGTAGAGCTCGAAGGTCGACCGCTGATCGGTGGTAAACCTCTCCATCCAGTACCGCACCCGGGCGTTGACCTCGACCGGCAGGGCGGCCACGGGAGCGTCCAGCGTGGCGGAAAGAATCACCCCCGACGGAGACGAATCTCCACGGGAGGGTGACAAAGCGACGGCACCCACGATCAAAGCGAACGCGACCGCGCTGTAGAATCCGATGATACGCCCATACGACACCGGGCGAGATTCGTCGGGAAAACGCATCTATGAACCTCCTCGTCCGCTCCAGACGAAATGCCCTCGTGCACATGCACGGAAGGCGTCCGGGGGCGGGCGCTGGGGAGCGGCTCCAAATGGAGCGAGTCGGATCCCTCGTGTTGGGGACTCCGACATGAATCGGCCTTGCCACCGCCGAATAGGGGCGGTTGGGGGCCGGATGTGGACCGAAGTTCTACTACCCTTCGATCAGAAAAGGTCCTTTGCTACCCTTCGATCGGGTAGACGGACACGGCCTTGCGGCGCTGGAAGTTCTCGAACTTCACCACGCCGTCGACCGTAGAGAACAGCGTGTCGTCTCCACCCTTGAGGACGTTGCGGCCCGGGTGAAAGCGAGTGCCACGCTGCCGAACGATGATGCTTCCGGCACGAACGGACTCTCCTCCGAAGCACTTGATGCCCAGGTGCTGCGGATTGCTGTCGCGGCCGTTCCGGCTCGAGCCTACACCTTTTTTATGTGCCATTAGACGCGCACCTCGCCGATCCGAATCTCGGTGAATCCCTGCCGGTGCCCCTGCTTCTTGCGATAGCCCTTGCGGCGCTTACGCTTGAAGACGATCACCTTCTTGTCGCGACCGTGCTTGACCACCTCGGCCGTGACCGAGGCGCCCTCCACCGAGGGGGCTCCGACCTTTACGTCTTCGCCGTCGGAGGTGAGAAGCACCTCGTCGAATGTGACGGTTTCACCGGGTTCGATGTCGAGCGAGGGCACGCGAATGCTCTTGCCCGGCACAGCCCGGAATTGCTTTCCACCAGTCTTGATCACTGCGTACATCGCAGGGCCCGTTC
>CBDUEZ010000110.1:0-12012 GCA_965366355.1 uncultured bacterium | reverse complement strand
CCGCCCGCCGCCCCGACCCCCCAGGAGCCTCCCACTGCCACCTTCTCCCGCGCCGATACGCTACGCGGCACGGAAGGCCCCGCCCGCGCGTGGTGGGACGTCACGTACTACGACCTCGAAGTGACGATCGACCCCGCCGCGCGCACGATCGCCGGCCGCAACGGCATCACCTTCGAGGTGGTCGCCGCCCTTCCCGCGTCGCGCGAGCTCCAGATCGACCTGCAGTCCCCACTCTCGCTCGACAGCGTGACCTTTCGCGGGCAGCGGCTCGACCTGCGCAACGAAGGGAACGCGTGGTTCGCGAGAGTTCCTCCGGGGGCGGAAGACGCGATCGGCGCCCAGGCGGAATGGACCGTCACGGCCTGGTACCACGGCTCCCCCGTCGTGGCGGCCAACCCTCCGTGGGACGGCGGAATCATCTGGGCGGAGGACGGCGCCGGCCGACCCTGGGTTGCCACCGCGAATCAGGGGCTGGGGGCGAGCGTCTGGTGGCCGAACAAGGACTTTCAGGGAGAGGAGCCCGACTCGCAGCGCATCGCGCTGAGGGTGCCCGATCCGATGGTCGAGGTCTCGAACGGCCGCCTGCGGAGCGTGACCCCGCACCCGGACGGAACGACGACCTACGAGTGGTTCGTGTCGTCTCCGATCAACAACTACGGCATCGCCGTGAATGCGGGCAGCTTCGATCACTGGCAGGAGATCTACGACGGAGTGGAGGGCCCGCTCACCCTCGACTTCTGGCCGCTCGGCGAAAACCTGGCGGCGGCCCGCGCCCAATGGCCGAACGAGACCCGGTCGATGTTGCGGTGCTTCGAGGACTGGTTTGGGCCGTATCCCTGGTACGACGACGGCTTCAAGATGATCGAGTCGCCCCATCTCGGCATGGAGCACCAGAGCGCGATCGCCTATGGAAACGGGTACCAGAACGGGTACCTGGGGCGCGACCTGTCGGGTACGGGGCAGGGGCTCGCATGGGACTTCATCGTGGTGCACGAGGCGGCGCACGAGTGGTGGGGCAACAACATCACGACGCGTGACGTGGCCGACATGTGGGTGCACGAGAGCTTCGCCAACTACTCCGAGAACCTCTACACCGAGTGCCTGACGGGCTCGGAGCGAGCCGGCGCGGAATACGTGATCGGCACGAGGGCCGCGATCCAGAACGACATGCCGATCGTCGGCGCCTATGGCGTGCAGAATCAGGGCTCCGGCGACATGTACTACAAGGGGGGCAATCTCCTGCACCTGATTCGCCAGCTGGTGGGTGACGACGCGGCCTGGAAGGCCACCCTCCGAGGCCTGAATACCGACTTCAGCCGGTCGATCGTGACCGGCGCCGAGGTGGAGGCCTACATCGCGAGTCGTACGGGACTCGATCTCGCCACGGTGTTCGATCAGTACCTGCGCACGACGCAGGTGCCCCTCCTGGAGTGGAGCCTGGAGGGGACCCGACTGAGCTATCGCTGGGCTCGCGCGGTCGAGGGACTCGTTCTGCCGGTCGACGTACAGATCGGCGGAGGCGTGACGGTGAGGCTCACGCCGACCGAGACGTGGCAGAGCCGGCACGTTCCCGAGGGAACCACCGGGCTCGTCGTCGATCCCGACTGGTACGTCGAGCAGCGGCGCGTCGAGGCGGCCGGGTAGCGCCGCGAGGCGGCCGGGTGCGTCGCCGAGCGCCGCGGGTCGCGCTGTCGAGCGCGGCGGCCTACCGCGTCTCGAAGGCTGCGTCGAAGGCGGTGCCCGACGGCGGGAAGTCGAGCCGGCGAAGGGTGGCGCACGCCTCCTTCGCGCCGTGCTCCCGATCCATTCCGGAGTCCTCCCACTCGACCGACAGGGGCCCCTCGTAGCCGCACCGGTTGAGGGCCCGCAACACGTCTTCGAAGGGCACGCGTCCCCGGCCCACCGAACGAAACTCCCAGTGGCGATCGCGATGTCCGAACGGCAGGTGCCCCCCGAACACGCCGGATCGGGTCGGCACCGGTGACCACCACACGTCTTTCATGTGGGCGTGGTGGATGCGCGCGCCGAAGGTGTCGATGAAGGCGACACAATCCACGCCCTGATAGGCGAGATGACTCGGGTCGTAGTTGAAGCCGAAGGCGGAGTGGCCCCCGACGGCGCTCAGGGACCGCTCGGCCGAGGAGATGTCGAAAGCGATCTCGGTCGGGTGCACCTCGAGGGCGAACCGGACGCCCGCGGCCGAGAAGGCGTCGAGGATCGGCGTCCACCGCACGGCGAAGTCGTCGAAGCCCGCATCGACCATCGCGTCGGTCACCGGCGGAAAACTGTAGAGCAGGTGCCAGATCGCGCTCCCGGTGAAGCCGTTGACCACATCGACGCCGAGGGCGGCGGCCGCGTGGGCCGTGACGATCATCTCGGCCGATGCGCGTCTGCGAACGGCCTCGGGATCCCCGTCTCCCCACACATGGTCGGGCAGAATGCTCCGATGCCGGGCGTCGATCGGGTCGCACACGGCCTGCCCGACGAGATGGTTGCTGATCGCGAAGACCTTCAGGCCGTGCCGCGCGAGGAGGGCATGCCGGCCCGCGCAGTAGTCGGGCTCGGCCAGGGCACGACCGACCTCGAAATGATCTCCCCAGCAGGCGAGTTCGAGCCCGTCGTAGCCCCATGCGGCCGCCTTCTCGGCGAGGGCTTCGAGGGGCAGATCGGCCCATTGGCCGGTGAAGAGTGTGATGGGACGCGGCATGGTCGGGTCGCGGGTCTGAGGGGCGGACCAACCGGGCGGAGCGGGCGAGGCTGGCGACGGATGGGCGACGGATGGGCGACGAAGTGTTGGAGCCGGGCGCCCGTGAAATCAACCCGACGGGGCGGAGGTGCGGAGTTCGGGCTCGTCGCCACGCACCCAGTCCGCGCGCAGCTCGAGCGGGGCGGGCGAGGCTTGCGCCGGCCAATCCGTCGGTTCGCGATCGAGCACCATACGCGTCGCCTCGCAGTGGGCCCGGAGGGCGGCGACGTCGAGTCCCAGATAGCGGTCGGGGTAGGGCTCCAGACGGGCGGCCGCCTTCGTGAGCTGGGCTCTCACGCCGTGCTCGTTGCCCTTCTGCCAGTGCACCCAGGCGCTCGCGTACAGAATCAGTCCCTGATAGAAGGCGCTGCCGTGCGCCCTCCAGGGGCCCTCGAGCACCTCGTGGCTGTCCCAGAACCGTCCGGCCCGATAGAGGCGGAGGAACTCGTCGAGTTCGCCGGGCACGTGGGAATGCTCCCCCGTCTGGAGTCGCCAGAGGCCCGCGTAGAGCCGATCCGCCTTCACGAGTGCCTCGTGGGTGCCCTGTTCGACGATCCGGCCCTCGTCCAACACGAGAATGGAGTCGGCGTGCCGCACCGTCGACAATCGGTGCGCCACGACGAGCGTGGTGCGACGGCCCGCGGCGGCCATCAGCGAGCGTTGAATGGCGGCCTCCGTCTCGTTGTCGACGGCAGAGGTCGCCTCGTCGAGCACAAGAATCGCGGGGTCCCGGTAGAAGGCGCGGGCGAGGGCGATGCGTTGGCGCTGACCCCCCGACAGGCGTGTGCCCCTCTCCCCCACCGGTGTGTCGTAGCCCTCGGGAAGCGTGGTGATGAAGTCGTGGATCTCGGCGACCCGGGCGGCCTGTGCCGCCGCTGCCCGGTCGATTCGCTGCTGGCCGTAGGCGATGTTCTCGGCCACGGTGCCATCGGTCAAAAAGGGCTCCTGCGCGACGTAACCGATGTGGCGACGCACCGTCGCGGGATCGTACTCGGTCACGTCGTGGCCATCGATGGCAATGCGACCCTCGTCGGGGTCGAGGTAGCGCAGCAGCAGCTTGAGGGCTGTGCTCTTCCCGGCTCCGGTGGGACCCACCAGGGCGACGGTCGATCCCGGGGCGACGTCGAAGGTCACATCGCGAAGGGCCGGCCGCCCGTCGTAGGCGAACGAGACTCCCTCGAAGCGGATTCCGCCGCTGATGGTGTCGGGGAGCGCGGCCGTCGCCGTTGCGGGCAGGGGCATGTCGAGGAGTCCCATGATCCGACGTACCGACGCCATCGCGCGGTTGTAGAGGTCGGTCATCTGGGCCAGCCGCGTCAGCGGCCAGAGCAGCCGCTGCGTGAGGAAGACGAGGGCCGAGTAGCTGCCCACGCCGATCGCCCCTTCGAGGGTCAGGATTCCGCCGTAGAGGAGGGTCGCGACGAACCCGGCCAGGATCGCCATGCGGATCACCGGGGTGATCGCCGCCGAGAACCGAATCGCGTCGGTGTTGCGTGCACGGAACTGCTCCGACGCCGCCCGCAGATGCTCGGCCTCGAAGGCTTCGGCAGTGTAGGCCTGAATCGTCGACATGCCGAAGAGGTTGTTGCTCAGACGGCTGGACACCGTACCCGCCGCCTCCCGCACCGCCGCGTAGCGGGGACTGAGCCGTTTCTGGAACCAGAAGGCCCCGAACAGGATCAGCGGCACCGGCACCAACGCGAGAAACGCGAGGTTGGCGGTGACCACGAAGAAGACCCCCCCGACCATGAGCGACGAGCAGAAGACCTGGATGAGATCGTTGGCTCCCGTGTTGAGAAATCGCTCGACCTGATTCACATCTTCGTTCAGGATCGCCATCAAACGGCCGCTTCGCTCGCGCTCGATGAAGCCGGGAGGGAGCCGCTGGATATGGGCGTACGCCGCCTGCCTCAGTTCGTGCTGTAGATCCTGGGCGAGTCCTCGCCACTTGAGAGCGTAGCCGTATTCGAAGAGTGATTCACAGACCCACACCACGACCGTGAGAGCCACGAGTACCTGGAGCTGTTGGACCGGGTCTTCGATGCCACGCCGCGCGAGGAACGAGTCCTGGCGGTTGACCACCACATCGACGGCCACCCCGATGAGCAGCTCGGGAAGAACGTCGAAGAATTTGTTGACGACCGAGAACGCGGTCGCCAGCACCGCGTCGCGACGGTAGGGGCGAGCGAAGGCGATCAGCCGCCGCAGGGGGCCGACGGGGGTGGGGTCCGGCATGTGGTGGATCAGGCCGCGGGGTGTGCGCGGGTGTTCCGCGAACCGCTCGTGTCGTGCATGTGCCGCATGAGCGCCTCCGTCGCGGCGTCGCCGGGCAACTCCCATCCGGGTTCGTAGCGAAAGACCTCCTGAAGGGGACGGCTGCCGAAGTTGCCGTCGAGGATCTCCATGTGGTCGGAGCGCAGGAGGCCGGGGTGCTCGACGCCGCACGCATGGCTCAGGCGGGTGAGCTCCTTGCGGAGGGTGATCACGTAGTTCGCGAGCCGAGCCGCCTTGTGCGTCGGATCGAGGCCCCGCACGAGCCAGGGGGTCTGGGTCGCGACGCCCGCCGGGCAGTGCCCGGTGTGGCAGCGCTGGGCCTGGATGCAGCCGATGGCCATCATGGCCTCCCGCGCGACGGCGACCATGTCGGCACCGAGGCAGAACGACAGCAGGGCCGTCTCGGGAAAGCCGAGCTTGCCGGCGCCCACCCACACCACGTCGTGGTGGACTCCCCGTTCCGCGAAGATGCGGTAGACGCGACTGAAGCCGATCTTGAAGGGCATCGCCACGTGATCGGAGAAGGCGAAGGGAGCCGCCCCCGTGCCGCCCTCGCCGCCGTCGACGGCGATGTAGTCGACCCCCCGGTCTTCCGACGCCATACGGTCGGCGAGCTCGGCCCAGAAATCCAGCAGGCCCACCGCCGACTTGATGCCCACGGGCACTCCGGTGGCGTCGGCCACCTGTTCGACGAAATCCAGGAGTTCATCGACGGTGGAGAAGGCCCGATGCCCGGCGGGGCTCAGCACCGTCTGGCCGATCGGGACGCCGCGGATCTTCGAGATCTCGGCCGTCACCTTCGCTCCGGGCAGCACGCCGCCCAGCCCCGGTTTGGCCCCTTGGCTGAGCTTGATCTCGATGGCCTTGATCGGAAGCTCCTCGACCTTTCGCACGCACTCGGCGAGGTCGAAACCACCGTCGGGAGTGCGGGCCCCGAAGTAGCCGGTCCCGAGTTGCCAGATGAGGTCGCCCCCGTGCAGGTGGTGGGGAGAGATGCCTCCCTCGCCCGTGTTGTGGAGGCAGCCCGCGATCGCCGAGCCCCGATTGAGCGCCTCGATCGCCGCCGACGAGAGCGAGCCGAAACTCATGCCGCTGATGTTCACCACCGAGGCCGGGCGGAAGGCGTGACGCCGGCCGCGCGGTCCGCCGAGCACCTTGGCGCAGGGCAGGGAGTAGACATCGTCGTGCGGGGCGTCTTCGGCGCGGCCCAGGGTATTGTGCTTGATGATGAGGTAGTTCGAGGCCCGTTCGACGTCGTTGTCGGTGCCGAAGCCGGTGTAGTTGTTCTGTTGCTTCGACGAGGCGTAGACCCACGAACGCTGGTCTCGCGAGAAGGGCAGTTCCTCGTTGTTCGACGTGACGATGTACTGCCTCAACTCCGGCCCGACCGCCTCGAGGATGTAGCGAAAGTGCCCGATCACCGGGAAGTTGCGCAGAATGGCGTGTTTCGTCTGGATCACGTCGTAGAGTGCGACGAGCAGGAGAATTCCGACGGGGATCAGGACCCAGAGGATCATGGTTCACGCCTGCGTGCGAGGGGGCGAAGGGGAACGACGGTGGCAAGCTACCGGTCTTCGGGCAGGGTCGCATCTGCGTCGCCGTGCGCGCCCCGTCGTGACCCCGCGTCGTCTCGATGTCTGCGTGGTCGTGACCCCGCGTCGTCTCGATGTCTGCGTGGTCGTGACCCCGCGCCGTCTCGATGTCTGCGTGGTCGTGACCCCGCCTCGTCGTGGTGTCGGCTTCAGCCCGCCGTGGCGTAGCGGGCCGCCTCGTCGGGACGCTCCATAGCGGTGTAGAGTTCGACGAGCCGCTCTCGAACCTGCCGAACCTGAGGGTGGTCGTCGTCGAAGTTGGCCCGGTTGATGTCGAGGGACTCGAGGAAGGCGGCCTCAGCGGGGATCAACTCCCCTGAGCGTAGATACAATGCCCCGAGATTCTTGAGCCCGAGGCCGAGCAGGGGGTGCCGTGGATCGGTGGACGCGCGTTGGATCTCGACGGCCCGGGCGGCGTGGGGGATCGCTTGCGAGAAGCGACTCTGGCGCCCAAAGACCTGGGCCAGATTGTTGTGGACCGTGGCGACGGCCGGATGGTCGGGACCGAAGATTGCGGTCCGCCGCTCCAGCACGTCGAGGTAGATGGCCTCGGCTTCGGAGTAGTTCTCGGCGTTGAGATACAGTTCGCCGAGAATGTTGAGCGTGCCGGCCACGTTCGGGTGGTCCTCGCCCAACAGGGCGCGGTGACCGGCCAGTGCGGCGCGGAGCGCCGACTCGGCCTCGTCCGTCTTTCCCAATCGGAGGAGGGTGAGCCCCAGGTTGCTGAGGGTATTGTTCATCATCGCAGAATCCGGCGGGTCGGCTCGGTTCAGTACCTCCAGCGACTCTCGAAACGATTCTTCGGCCGCGGGCAGGGCCCCTCGTCGATACTGAAGCGAACCCACCGAGGCCACCGCGAGGGCGAGGTCGGGGTCGTCTTCGGGTGAGATCTGCCGGCGAATCTCCACCGCCTCCTGGAGCAGCGGTTCGACGCGGTCGAAATCTCCGCGGGCGTCCATGCGGGCCGAGGCGAGGGCGTTGAGGGTCCAGGCCACATCTTCGTGCACGTCGCCATAGAGCTCGCGTCGCATGGCCAGCGCCCGCTCGAGCAGCGGCTCCGCCTTGTCGAACTGTGCCAGCTCCGCGTAGGCCCGTCCCACCGTGTTGAACATGTCGGCCTGCACCTCGGGTTGCCCCTCCAGTTCTTCGGCCCGATCGAGCCCCCGGTCGAGCAGATCGATCGCGGTCAGGCGAGTCGGCTCCTGGGTCGGGTTCGCCCCCGAAAAGAGACCGACCAGGAATTCGCCGACCTCTTCCGCCCGGTCCAGGGCGAGCGCCGTGCGATCTCGCTCCTGAGCGAGCCGTCGTGACTGCACCGTCATGGTCAGGGCGAAGGCCACGATCAGGCCGGCGACCGACGCGGCGGCCGCGACCCCGGCTCGATGGCGTCGAACGAACTTTCCCAGTCGGTAGCGACTCGAGTCTGGTTGGGCCGTGACCGGCATTCCGGCAAGGTAGCGGCGCACGTCTTCGGCCAGCTGGCCCGCCGACGGATACCGTCGCTCGGGTTCTTTGCGCAGCGCCTTCAGGACGATCTGATCCAGGTCGCCCCGCAGAGTCTGGATGAGAGCCCCGGGTTGGGTCGTGCGCCGAGGGGCGACCCCGGTTTCAACCAGGGCGTCTTCTCGCGCGACGAGCGCGGCAACCCCGTCGCTGGGTCGGGTGGGGGACTCCTCGCAGATCTGGCGGTGGAGCTCGGGGAGACTGATGTCGGCCGACCGGAACGGGCGCTCTCCCACCATCAACTCGTAGAGCAGGATTCCCAGCGCGTACACGTCGGTGGCCGTGGTGATCGGGCCGCCCAGCAGTTGTTCGGGCGCCGCATGATCGGGCGAAAACAAACGCACGTCCTGGGTGAGCGGCCGGGTCATCTCGAGCCCTCCCTCGAGAATCTTGGCGATTCCGAAGTCGAGAAGTTTGGGCACGCCGTCGTCGGCAACCAGAATGTTGGAGGGCTTCAGGTCGCGGTGCACAACCAGGTTCGAGTGAGCGAAATGGACGGCGTCACAGACCGTCGCGAAGAGCTCCAGTCGCTCGCGTACCGTCAGGCGGTGTTCGTCGCAGTGCTCCGTGATGGGCAGTCCCTCCTCGTACTGCATGACGAGGAACGGGCGACCCTCCGCGGTGACGCCCCCGTCGAGGAGCGTGCTGATGTTGGGGTGCCGAAGCTGGGCGAGAATCTGGCGTTCGGCCCTGAAACGCTCGACCAGGAGTCCCCCGGCGAAGTCGTCCCGAACGATCTTGAGCGCGACCTGCTGTCGATATTGATCGTCGGCCCGTTGGGCGAGGTAGACGCGCCCCATGCCTCCGCTTCCGATGAGCCGCACGACTTCGTAGGGACCGATGCGATCGCCCTCGAACCCCGAATAGGCACCCTCTTCAGCGGTGGCGGGATCCGGGCGGGCTTCGGCTTCGAGACGAGCCATCCAGCGCAGCCTCCCCCCCGACTCCTCGGCGGCGAGCATGCTCTCGACCTCACCGCGGAGTTTCGTGTTGTCGCCGCAGTGGCGAACGAGGAACGCGGCCCGTTCGTCGGGGGCCAGATCCAGGGCACGAAGAAAGAGATCCTCGATGACGTCCCAATCGGATTCATGCATCGCCGTCGACGCTCGCTGCGGGGGGGCTCACCTGGGTCTCCTCTCGTGGCGACGGATCAGGTTCGTCTCGGCCACCCCCGCCCACGCGAGGCGCCGAGCCCTGGTCAGGTCGGCATGCGATAGACAAGGGAGTTCACGTTCATACCGGCTCCCACCGAGGCGAAGACCAGGTGATCTCCCGCGGCGAACTCCTGACCGTCGATCCGCCCCCGGCGCACGAGGTCGAAGAGCGTGGGGAGGGTGGCGACGGAACTGTTGCCCAGCCAGGCGATGGTCATCGGAAGAATGTCGTCTGGAATCTCGCGCACGCCGTAGAGGCGAAAGAGCCGGTTCAGCATGGCGTGGTCCATCTTCGCGTTGGCCTGATGCAGGAGAACCTTCGCGACGTCGGTGAGTGTGAGCCCCGCTCGGTCCAGGCTTTCACGAACCACTCCGGGGACCGTCTGTAGCGCGTACTCGTACAGCTTTCGCCCTTCCATCTTGAGAAACAGCCGGCCGTCGTCGTGAGCAGGATCGTACGACGGGCCCATCTCGAGCAGATGTGCGTGCTCGAGGGCGTCGGATCGGGTCACGTGACTCAAGATTCCGACGGGCTCCTCCGACTCGACCGCTTCGACGACGACGGCACCGGCCCCGTCGGCGAAGATCATGCTGTCGCGGTCGTGCGGGTCGGATACGCGAGACAGGGTCTCGGCGCCGATGACGAGCGCCCGGGACGCATCGCCCGAACGAAGGTAGTAGTCGGTCTGGATGACGGCCTGAAGCCACCCGGGACACCCGAAGGGAAGATCGTAGGCCACGCAGGCGGGGTTGCGGATGCCCAGGCTGCGCTTGATGCGAGCGGCGATGGTAGGCACGAGGTCGAGTCGGAGCCGATCCGCCCGTACGTCGCCGAAATTGTGCGCGACCACGATGTAGTCGAGGGTCTCGCCGTCGATGTCGGCGTCGGCGAGGGCGACCGAGGCGGCTTCGAAGCCGAGGTCGGAGGCGACCTGATCACTTCGAGCGTAGCGCCGCTCACCGATGTCGGTGATCTCGCGAAACTTGTCGACGACCCGCGCGTTGTCGGCCGGGTCGAGGCGATCTCCGTGACCCAGGAAGAAGGTGTTGTCGAGAAATGCGTCGTTTTCGATGCGTCGGTCGGGAATACAGCTTCCCGAGCCACGCAGGACCGAGTAGCGTCGTGCGGCCATGGTCGTTTGCGGTGCTGGAGGCAGGGGGGCAAGGGCTCAAGATGCGACGCGTGGTCGGTTCGCGCGATCCCTAACATCCCGAACCCGCAGCGGCGCCGCCGGGATCCCACCCACTCTCGACCGCCGATCGGCTATTCGTCGCGCAACACCTGCACCGGATCCAGGCGTCCTGCCCGCAAGGCCGGGATGAGACAGGCGACGACCGCTACGGCGACGAGCGTGCCGGCCACGCCGACGAGGTTCGCGAGATCGAGCGGTTCCACTCCGTACAGGAGTCCGGCGACGAACCGTGTGGTTGGGGTCGCAACCAGAATGCCCAACGTCACCCCGGCCACCGCCATCATCACCCCCCGGCCGACCACCCCGCCCACCACCGCGCCGCGGGAGGCCCCGAGGGCGAGGCGAACGCCCATTTCCCGCGTGCGTAGACGCACCGTGTAGGCGATGACGCCGTAGACTCCGGCGGCGGCCAGAAGCAGGGCGGCGAGCGCGAAGGCCGTCAGGAGGAGGGCGTACAGTCTCTCGTCGGCGGTGGCGGCAGCGGTCAGTCGATCCACCGCGAAGACGTCCTGGGGTGGGAGCAGGGGGTCGATCTCGATGACCACTCGTTCGATGGCCCGCTCGAGCGCCGCCGGGTCACCCGAGGTGCGTGCCACCACGGTCATGAACCCCCACCCGACATCGTCGAGCGAGGTGTAGAGCTCCGGCCGTGAACCCTCTCTCGGTCCGTAGAACCGGGTGTCGTCGATGACGCCGATCACCTCGCTGAAGGCGTCCTGGCGCCACACCGTCTGGATCTGCTTACCCACCGCCCGTTCGCCGGGCCAGAAGAGCTCGGCCAGCGAGCGGTTCACCACCGCGACCATGGGCCCGCCCCGGTCGGAGGGCTGAAAGAGCCGTCCGTCGAGCAGCCGAACGCCCATCGCCTCCAGCACCTGTGTGCCCACGATCCGGAAGTCGGCCTGCCGGGCCTCGCCCCAGGTGGTCGCCGGGTCGGAGCGGGTCGGGAGATCGAAGTTCGCCGCGACCGGGTCCATCGGCAGGGCACTCGTGAGCCCGGCGCTCTGCACGCCGGGCAGCGCCCGCACCTGCTCGAGCAGCTGATCGTAGTAGACGCCCTGTTCGGCGCTCGAGGGGTAGCGGCCCGAATCGAGCGAGATCCGCGCCGCCACCAGGCCCTGGGCGTCGAACCCGAGGTCGACCGACGACAGCGCCCGGGCGGTGCGCACGAGGAGACCCGCTCCGACCAGGAGCACGACGGTCATGGCGAGCTGCGCCATCAGAAGTGCGTTTCGCCCGCGGAGTCGGGGCACGCCGCCCGCGGACCCGCGAGCCACCCCGGTCATCGCCGCTTCGGCGCCGCGCACGGCGGGAATGACGCCGATGCCGAGGCCCGTGATCACCGCGAGGACGGCCAGACCGAGCGACGAACTCCACCCGAGCCCGCCGTCGAGGGTGCGCGGGAGGATCGTCTGGTCGAGCGACGCGAACCAGTTGCGTCCGGCCCAGGCGAGCACCAGTCCGCCGAGTCCGCCCCCGACGGCCAGAAGGAGACTCTCGGCGAGGCGCAGTCGAACGAGGGCGGCCCGCCCGGCCCCCAGGGCCGCCCG
>CBDUEZ010000109.1:0-12014 GCA_965366355.1 uncultured bacterium | reverse complement strand
CGCGCCTACGAGCGCACGCAGGCGATCGCCGACGTGTGGGACAACTTCGGCTTCGATCCGGCCACGGGTAAGGCGATGATCAGCGCGGCCGGTCTGACCGCCCGCAAGTACAAGGTCGAGCGCGCCGAAACCGACGAGATCGCCTTTCTCCGCCACAAGCAGTACTTCGAGGCGAAGGACCGAGGGTTCCTCGATCGTTACATGGTGCCCTTCGACGTGCTCACCGTGCAGGGACGCCCGCTCGGCACGATCGACGCCGACCTGGGCGTGCGGCCCCTGTCGATGGGGGCCCTGCGTGCCCAGCGCGAACTCGACACCTGCGTGACGAGCGGGACCCAGACCCACGCCTCCGACGGCATGGCCTGCCTGCTGGTCACGACCGAGGAGCGCGCCAGGGAACTGAGCCCCCGTCCCGAGATTTCGATCCGCCTCGTCGGCAAGGCCGAGGCCCGTGCCCAGCCTTCGCTCATGCCTGAGGCACCCGGCATCGCCGTCAACAAGCTGATGGCCCGGCTCGACATGTCGCTCGACGACATCGCCGTCGCCAAGAACCACAACCCCTTCGCCGTGAACGACGCTGTCTTCCAGCGCCAGACCGGCTACGACTGGCACGACCTCAATCGCACCGGCTGCTCCCTGGTCTGGGGACACCCTCAGGGCCCGACCCTCACCCGGTCGCTCATCGAAGGGCTCGAGGAGGCCGTCGAGCTCGGTGGAGGGCTCGTGTTGCTCTTCGGTTGCGCCGCCGGTGACGTCGGCATCGCCGCGCTGTTCGAGGTGTCCTGATGACCGCCGCCAACACAACGACCGCCCCGGAGACTTCCGTGCAGACCCTTCGCACCCCGACCCTCGAAACACTCGGCCTGGGATCGGTCCTCGACATCTTCAAGAACGGCCGACTGCCCGTCGATCCGGGCGCCGCCGTCGACGCCGTCTTCGGTCCCGCCGGTAGCCGGGGCGCGATGGTCATCTCGGGCGCCAGCGGTATCGTGGGCGCCGGCAAGACGATGCAGTTCGCCTCGCGCCTCGCACCCTTCGACGTGCCGATCGTGGCCCTCGACTTCCCCGGATCGCCCGACGGCATCGGCGAGAAATACGCGGGACTCGTCGCTGGCTTCGGCAAGGCCCGCGCCGACGCCATCATGGCCTCGGTGATCCGGCTCACCTACGACGGCCGCACGCTACCCGACGAGCTCGGCGCGTTGAAGCCGCGCTTTCTACTCGAGGCGATCCCCGAAATTCTCGACGTGAAACGCGGGCACTACGAGCTCTTTCGCGGCTCGTTTCCCGACATCGAGATCCGCTCGGTCACCTCGGGATTCCCCGCGCGCGAGCTCGGCGTCGGTGTGGCGCATCCGGCCTTTCCGCACGAGATCAACAAGGTCTTCGAGACGGTCGAAGACACCCCGAGCGACGTGACGCGCCTGATGTGGGCCCTGGGACTGATCCCGGTGCCCGTCAGCGACGACTGGTCGTTCATTCTCGACGTGCTCTTCTGCGGTGTGACGCTGGCCGGACTGCGCTACCACGGTGCGACGAACATGCCGTACTGGAAGATCGACAAGTTCATTCGCAAACACGTCGGTCCGAACCCGTTCCGGGCGCACGACGCCATCGGAGCCAGGGGAGCCGACTTCCTGACGTGGTCGTGCCTGCACCATCTCTCGGAGGAGTACGGCGGGCTCTTCACACCCACGGCCGACCTGGTGGAGCGCAAGGAGACCGGACAGAACTGGTATCCGCCGAACCACTTCCGGCCGCTGGTCGACTGGAGCCTCGACGGCGACGGAGAACGCGACTTCGACGATTGGATTCTCGGTCCGCTCTTCCAGATGACCTCGCTGATGTTGAAGGAAGAGCGCGGCCACCTCGCGCACATGAACGCGATCGGCGAACTCTGCGCCCAGTTCCGAAAGGGCATCCTGGCCCAGATCCGTGCCCGAGGCAGCGAGAGCGTGCGCGCCTCGGTCGAGCGCTACCACGCCCTCGTGCCCGAGGCCGCGCAGGGCGCGTGGCATCCGGAGGCCTTCGACGTGCTCGATTCGCCGAGCGGGCAGCAGCTCTACGTGAACGCCGAGCACGACGGAGCGGTCGGCGTGCTGACGATCTCGCGCGAGAGCTACAACTGGGACGTGGACACCGAGCTCAACCGGGCGATGGACTGGCTCATCGCCGAAGGCATCGATCGGGTCATCGTCAGTGGCGACTTCCACTTGTCGACACAAATGGTCGGGGCCGATACGGGCGAGTTCTTCGCGGCCATGGAAGACCCCGAGGCGGGTCTCGCAATCACCATGGGCTGGTCTCGAACCGCGCGGCGACTGCACGACGACTTCCACACCTCGGTCGCCTTCGTCGGCGGAAAACGCTGCCTCGGAGGAATGCTCGAGCTGATGATGCACTGCCACTTCATGGTGGCGGCCGACGGGGTGCGTTTCGGGTGGCCCGAGGTCACCCTCCCGGTCGTGCCGGGCATGGAAGCCTGTCACTGGCCGCTGCGGCGTGCGAGGCCGGAGGATCGCGGCAAGGTGCTCGACATGCTCCTCACCGGACGCGCCGTGAAGGCCGAACAGGCGGTCGGCTGGCTCGTGGACCGCAGCGGATCGATGAACCAGGCCCTCGCCGCGGCGTGGGAGCTGGCCTCCACCGGGAGCGCCGACGACGCGCGACGTCCCGTCAACGAGCAACCGCTCGAGGGCATCGCGGACGCCGTGCCGCCCCTCGCGGACGCCGACTCCCCGCAGATGGAGGCGGGGCGGGAGGCGATCATGGCGTGCGTTCGCGCATCGACCGAGGTGGGGCTTTCCGACGCTCTGGCGGTTCAGGCCCGGATCGCAGCCGAGTTCCTCGCCGGACCGATCTGCCGAAAGGGTGCGGTCGGCTCGGAGTATGTGAAGACGATGCGGGTGTAGAGGCCGGGCGAAACCTCGACACTCCCCACGACCCCGCGAGGAGGCGGAATGGCATCACGTGCGTGGGTGAAGGTCGGTGGGCTCTTGATCGCCCTCCTGGTCGACCCGGGCGAGGCCGGCGCGCAGCTCCGCGTCGAGGTGCTGTATGGCGGCGAGCGAAACGTCGCCGATGGGGGCGGCGAACACGATGGCTGGGGGAGTGCCACCGTCGAGTGGGTGCTGCCCTCCGGCGTGGGCATCGGGCTCGGCACCGACCACTCCTTCGAGGAGGCCTCGCCGAGCACCGCGAACCACCAGGGGTGGGCCCTCTTCGGCACGTCGAGCTACACGCGCCGATCCGGGCGTTGGGCTCCATTCGTGCGCGTCGGAATCGGGGCGGGCCGAGCCCCCTGTCGAAGCGACACCTGCGGCGACGGTCTATACCTCCGGGGCTCCGCAGGAACCCGCCTCCACCTGCGCGAGCGGCTCGGGCTGGTCGGCGAGGTCGGGCTCACGCGGGTCGGTCGTCCCTTTGCGGGCGTCGGCCTCTCGCTCCGACCTGAGGGTGTGTGACACCCGCCCGGGGGAGCCAATCACCCGGATTTGACGTACTCTTGGAGGGAAGCTTCGCCCGTGCGAGGCACCCACCGGCCCGGCCGACACAATCACAACACAGAAGACGACACGACCCATGGGACGACGCAGAGGAGGAGGCGGGTCGCCGCGGACGAAGGGATTCCGTCCGGGCAAGGAGCCGCCGCAGCTCAGAAAGCGAGCCGTGAAGCAGCAGTTCGGCGAGATGAACGCCGCCCAGGAGCGCATGCTCGATCTATTCGCCGATCGGTCGCCGGCGGAATCGAAGAAGATGCTCGGCCGTTGGCGTCTGTGGACCTTCCTGGGGGGAGCCGTGCTCTCGGTCCTCTCGGTCCTGGCCTGGAGCTGGCACTGGATCGCCGGCGTCGTCGTCGGCCTTCTCGCCGCCGCCGTCTTCTTTCTCCATCTTCGCCTGCGTTCTCAGCGCGCCTCTCTCGAGGCGATGGCCGACATGGCGGCGGGGGGTCGGCGCAAGCCCTAGGGGCGCCGAAGAAGTGGGTGCGGCCGCCGGTTCGGGGTGGCGCGCGTCTGACTGGCGGCCTCCCGGGGCGCGGTGCATAGTGTCGGAATGAACAGATCGTCGCGTACCCGCCATGTGCTGGTCCGCCGGGCCGGAGTCCCCGCTCTCCTGCTCGCTGCGGTGCTCGCCGGGTGCCGCACTCCGCCCCCTGCTCCCGTCGCGCCGACCTCGCCGGCCCCGGCGCTCTACTACCCGCACTGGGACCAGGTCTGCCGCGAAGCGCGCCCGACGCCACAGCCGATTCGCGTCTCGGAGGTCTTCGACACGGTGGGGCTCGGGGCGGCGGTGGCCTCCGTGCCGCTCGGTGTCGGGGCACCGGGCGGCGCACGCCCGTCGGTCGACTACGTGGCCCACTATCACGCCGACGGGTCAGTCGCCGTCGACGGACTCTGGACGGCGACCATCGACTCGACCTCGGCCGCCGCCGTCGCCTCCGTCCTCGGGCGCCGGGTGAAGCGGCTGGGAGCATTGCTGGGCCCCACGAGCTTTCGCGCTCACCTGGCGTTGAAGCCGACGCCTCGGCTCGAGCTTCGGCCCGCTATCGACTGCCTGCCCCACATCGCGCACGAGGAGGGGAGGCCTCCGACGGGCCTCCCCGCCGACGTGCGGCTCACTCAGGGCAGGGGCAGTCGGCCCGGGCACGACGAGTCCAGTGAAGTTCGAATCACTCTCGGGGCTTCGGGTGAGGTCACCGCCCTCGAACGACGGGGCGGCTACGAACACACGTTCCGCGCGGCCGAACGAGTGATCCGGGGGCTGCGCTTCGATCCCCCTTCGTCGAACGGCCTTCCGGCACCGGGCACCGTCGTGCAAACGGTGACCTTCAGCCGGCCCGTACCCACCTCCGAGCCCGGACTCGACTCGCTCTTTCTGGTGCGACACGGCTTCGACCGACGCGCCTCGTCGTTCGAAGCCGTGCTGCGGCTCGGCCCCATCGAAGAGCGGCGCGACCTTCCCCTCGCCCGCCGGCTGTCTGCACTCGACGGCATTGAGATCCGCTCGGCCGACGGCGACGCGCAGCTGTTCTTCGCCGGGGTGCCCTGCCCCGCTCAGGTCGTCGTCAACGGCTACCTCGCGCGCGAGAGCGGGCCCGACGGCGGGCCCAGCAGATTGAACCGGCGACCGCCCCCCGAGCGGGCCTGGCTGGGACCGGACCCGGCGGTCTCGGCGCAAATCAGTGGCATCGAGCTGTACGCGCCGGGTGCAGCCGTGGTCGCCGACCCCAACGGTTGCGGCACCCTGTTGGTCTGGAGCCGAGTCATCGAAGAGACGCCAGCGATCTCCATCTTCGGCTTCATCGAAGGAAGCCTCCCTCCCGCCGGCGCATCGATCCAACGAGAAGTCATGGCCGACCCCGGAGGGTTCCGCGCCGTCGTACGGCCGAGCGGAGCCTTCCGCTTCTTCGGGCTCCACCCCGGACGGTATTCCCTCGTGGCTCGCGAGGGCGACGCCATCGTGGCGGAGGGCTCCGTTCTCGTTACGGCATTCGAGACGGTGACGGTGCAGTTGGGGCGCTGACCCGTGGCAAAGGCGCCGAACTGGCGCATTGTCACAACCCGCCTAGGTTAGAGCGACTCGAAGGTGTCGTCCCCCGTCTGCCAGGATGTTGGAATGCTGCGTCCACGAATTCTTCTTGCTGCAACCGCCGTGCTGGCGCTTGCCGTCCCCCTCGACGCCGCGGCCCAGTTGTCGGCGCAGTCGCTCGCCTCCGAGTTCGAATGGCGGGAGATCGGGCCGGCCAATCCCGGCGGACGCATCACCGATGTGCAGGCGGTCGAGAGCAGTCCCCACATCATCTTCATCGGCACCGCCACCGGCGGGCTGTGGCGCACCGTCAACTCCGGCATCACCTGGGAGCCGCTGTTCGACGACCAGCCGATCGCCTCGATCGGAGACATCGGACTCGCGCCGTCCAATCCCGACGTGCTCTACGTCGGCACGGGTGAGCCGAACAACCGCAACAGCTCGCCGTGGGGCGCCGGGGTCTTCAAGTCCAGCGACGGCGGCGACACCTGGTCGTTCGTCGGGCTCAAGGAGACGCGGCACATTTCGCGTGTGATCGTGCACCCGACCAACCCCGACATCGTCTACGTCGGGGCCATGGGTCACCTGTGGGGCACCAACGAAGAGCGCGGGGTCTACAAGACCACCGACGGCGGCGCCACCTGGAACAAGGTGCTCTACCTCGATGAGAAGACGGGCATCACCGACCTCACCATCGACCCGGCGAACCCCGAGATCATCTACGCGGTCGCCCATGAGCGCACACGCGACAAGTTCGACGCCGGCGACCCGGTCGATCAGTGGGGACCTCTGGCCGGGATCTACGTGACGCGCAACGGAGGGGCCGACTGGACGAAGTCCGAGAACGGACTCCCCACCGTCGAGATGGGCCGCACCGGAATCGACGCCTCACGCAGCGACCCGGGTGTGGTCTACGCCCTCGTGAGCACCGAACCCCCCGAAGACGACGAAGACGAGCCCGCACCCCTCGACCCGAACCGCGACGGAATCTTCAAGACCACCGACTACGGCGAGACGTGGGTGAAGGTGAACGACTGGAACAACCGCCCCTCGTACTACAGCCAGATCCGGGTCGACCCCAACGACTCCGACGTCTTCTGGGCCTTCGCCTCGCCCATGGCCTACTCCGACGACGGCGGCGCGACGGTGATCTCGGGTCCGCCCGTGCAGGGATCGACCCACATCGACTACCACTCCGGCTGGATCGACCCCAACAACTCCGATCACGTCATCGTGGGTGGCGACGGGGGCCTCAATGTCACCTGGGACCGCGGTAAGAACTGGGAGGTGGTGCAGCAGATGGGGCTGGCCCAGGCCTACGGAATTTCGGTCGACATGCGCAAGCCGTACTACGTGGTTGTGGGGCTTCAGGACAACGGAATGTGGGTCGGCGCCAGTCGCGGTCGCATGACGCGTGGTGTGACCAACAACGACTGGTTCGCCATGTCGAACGCAGACGGGTTCCAGAGCCAGGTCGACCCGACCGACTTCAACACGATCTACGCCGAGACCCAGAGTGGGAGCATCTACCGGCAAGACCTCCGCACCGGGCAGAACGTTCGCATTCGGCCGCAGCCTCCCGAGGCCGCAGAGGGTGAGGAGCAGGAGCGGTATCGGTTCGACTGGAACACGCCGTTCATTCTTTCGCCCCACAATCCCCAGACGTTGTATCTGGGCGCCAACAAGATGTTCAAGTCGGTCGATCGCGGCGACAACTGGACCGAGATCAGCGCCGACCTGACCGCCCTTCCCGAGGAACGCTCCAGCGCGATCGTCTCGCTCGACGAGTCCACGCTGGCTCCGGGCATGCTGTGGGCGGGCACCAACGACGGGAACGTGTGGGTGCGGCAGGGCGAGAACCAGTCTTGGACGCAGGTGAACGGCAACATGGTGGGCGCTCCCGCGATGTACTGGGTGAAGCGGATCGAGGCCTCGCACCATGAAGAGGGTCGCGCCTACGTGGTGCTCGACGGCCACCGACACGACGACTACGCGCCCCACATCTACAAGACCGACGACTACGGTCGCACCTGGACGAACATCACGAACAACCTCCCCGAGGGATCGCTCTACGTGGTCGTCGAAGACGCGCACAACCCCGACCTGTTGTTCGTGGGTAGCGAGGTCGGCCTCTATTTTTCGATCGACGGCGGCATGAACTGGGCTCGTTTCATGAACGGCCTCCCGACGGTTCCCGTGCACGACCTCGTGATTCATCCGCGCGATCAGGACCTCGTCGCAGGCACCCACGGTCGGGGAGCATGGATCGCCGGCAACATCACGCCGCTACAGCAGCTCAACGCCGAAGTGCTCGCCGCTCCGGTGCACCTCTTCGACGTGCGTCCGGAAATCCAGTGGCTCACGACCTACGAGTTCTCGTGGACCACCGACAAGCGGTTCTACAAAGACAACCCGCCCACGGGATCGAGAATTTCGTTCCTGCTGCAGAGCGCCCCCGCCGACTCGGTGAGCCTCGAGATCGTCGACGTCGAGGGCACCGTGCTCCGCCGGCTGTCGGCGCGAGGGACGGCCGGGCTCAACCACATCTTCTGGGACCATCGGGAGACTCCGCCTCCGGCCAATGCGGGCGGTGGTGGTTTCGGCGGTGGCTTCCAGCGTGGGCCGAGGGTGGGACCGCTGGTCGCCCCGGGTGAATATCTCGTGCGTCTGACGGTGGGCGGCCGGGTTCTCACGACCCGGGCCATCGTCGAGGAAGACGTGCCGGGCTACATGGGTCGGTAGCGGCTCGACGATGGTAGAACTGGATCAGGGTGGACGGGTGGCGGGCCGGGCCGCATTGCGGCCGGGCCCGTCATCGCTTCGGGGTCTCGTCGAGTCGACCTTCGTGATCCCGACCGAACACGAGGCCGACGATTCCTGGCGGATCGTGCCGGATCTTTCGCCGCACCTGCTCCTGCACTTCCACGCGGGCCCCTCGGGGCCCGTGTTGGCTGGTGCCCGCGTGGTCGGGGCGCGCACGCGGTTCGTCGACGTGCCGGTGCGGCCCCGATCGTTCTCGGTGGGGGCGCGTCTCGTGCCGGGTGCACTGCACGCCCTTCTCGGGCTACCGGGCCCGGAACTCGTGGACCGCAGCGTCGAGGTGTCTGCCCTCTGGCGGGTGGCCGGCCGACGTCTCGTCGATCGCGCCTCCTCGACCACAGAACCGGAGGCGGTTCGGCGGCTCCTGCTCGAGTTCGTGAGCGAGGTGTCGATGGGCCAGACGCAGGTCGACTGGCGAGCGCGCGGCTTCACCGCGCTGCTCAGGACGCGCGGCGCGACCCGCGTCGGCGACGGTTCGGGCCGGCTTGGAATTTCACCACGGAGCCTGCGACGCTCCTGTCGCGACATCGTGGGGCTCAGCCCGAAACAGATGGCCCGGATCGAGCGCCTCTATCGCTGCATCCGAAGTGGCATTCAACGTGGGCGCGGCCCCTCGAACGGTCTGGCGGCGAGTGCCGGATACGCCGATCAGGCCCACATGATCCGCGAATTTCGCGCGCTCCTGGGCGAGACACCGGTTCACTTCTTCAGGCGGCGCAGGGGTTCCGCAGGCCGATTCGTTCAATGACGATCGCCGGCGAGGCGGCAGCGTGTCGCACACGTTTCCCCTGCCCTGCAATGGAGCCGACCTCATGCGCGTGTTCCTCTTCGTCCTCTTGGCCGGCCTGAGTCCCCTGGGTGCTCAGGAGACGCCCATTTCGGTCTCCACCGCAGCCGACACCCCGGCGGAACGGGCCACGCGGGAGCAACTTCTTCGATTGCTGGCCGAACACGACATCGAGCGCTGGCTCTACACGCGAGAGGTCTTGATCGACGAAACCGAGATTCCGCACAGCCATCCGGTGTTGACGCTCCACACCCGCCATCGGGGGAACGACCTCGACCTCATGGCGACCTTCATCCACGAGCAGTACCACTGGCTGGTCGACGACCACAAGGCCGACGAAGAGGCCGCGATCGAGGCGTTCCGGGAGATCTTTCCCGATCCTCCGAGCTCGGAGGAGGGGGGGGCGCGCGACAAATACTCGAGCTACCTGCACCTGATCGTCTGCGACCTGGAGTTTCAGGGCATGACGGCCCTCTTCGGCGAGGACACTGCGCGCCGCGTGCTGGCAGGAACGACCCACTACGAGTGGATCTACGAACGGGTGCTCGGCGACCCGCGCGTGCGTGAGATCAACGAACGGTTCGGGTTCGTGGTGCGGTAGCCCTACTGCGCCTTCATCGTGGCGGCCGGGTCGATCGCGAGCGCTCGCCGAATGGGCAGCAGGCAGGCGGTGAGGCCCGCGCCCAGGAGCACCGCCGAGACCACCATGAGGGCGCGGGGCCCGTAGTTCACGACCCCGCCGAGCAGCGCGGGGCCCGCCACGAAGGCACCGAGCACCACCCCTGCGAGGAGCTGCAGGGCAGCCCGTCTGAAGATGATCGAGACGATCCGCCCCTGCGACGCCCCGACGGCCCTCCGGATCGCGATCTCCCTGCTCCGCCTCGACACGGTGAACGACATCAGGGCGTAGATCCCCGCCACCGACAGCATGAGCACGATTGCGGCGACGGCGATGAAGATCCAACCGCCGAGCCGCTCCCCCGTGTGCACGGGGGCCCAGGTCTCCGACACGGTGCCGACGTCGGAGAGCCGCAGAGAGGGGTCGAGAGCCGCCACCGTCTGGTATAGGCCGCCGGCCGAAGCGGCGGCGGCCGGATCGAGACGCACGAAGAGCTGGGTGACGGGGGCCTGTGGCATACCCACGAGGCCGGCCGCCCGAGGCGTTGCGGGGGCCACATCGAGCGGCGCGTAGATCGCGGCATGAGCGCCCGGTCCGAAGGCGTCGACGTCAGGGTTGCGCACGACCCCGACGATCTCGACCGACGCCCCGGGGGGGAACAGTGTCACCACCGACGACTCGCCGCCCCGCTCCGAAAACCGGAGTTGATCTCCCACCGGGTTGCGTCCGCCCAGGAACCGGTCGACGAACGCCTGATTGAGCACCACCGACCTCGACTCCGGTGTGAAGTCGCCGGGGCCGAGCGACCGTCCCATCACCGGGGTCGCGTTCATGAGATCGAGGTACCCGCGGTCGACCAGCAGAATCCGGCCGCGGGCGGCGACCGGGGCGCCCGCGCCGACCACTTCGAGGGGAGTCAATACGTGGTTCATCGCCGACAGGCCACTGGCGAGGGCCGCACCCCGCACGGTCGGGTCGGCGGCCAGGCGGTCCCGCAGATCGCCGAATAACGAAGCGGACTCGGCGAGGAATGCGGCTCGCTCCTCGATCGTTCGGGGCGGCGCCGTCGGATCCCGTCCCAGCTGGGCCGTGAGGTACTCGTCGGGCGAGAACTGCAGGTCGGGCGGCGGCTCGAAGGCGATCGCAGCCTGCGACACCGCGAGGGGAAGGAACGCCACCGTGAGGGCCACCTGGAGCACGACGACCACCGTCCATATGCCGCCGAACCGAAGTCCTCCGCCGGCGGCGAGTCGGCCGAGCGACGGCTGCACCGACCCGGATGTAGCCTTGAGGGCCGGTACGACTCCGACCATCACCGCGCCCACGACGGCGAGCGCGACCCCATACACCAGCGTGGTCGGCGAGAGGGCGTCGTTCCACCAGAAGGGCGGCTGGGGTACCTGCTGAACCACGAAGAACAGACGGCTGACCCACCGGAGCGCCCACCAGGCCACAAACATTCCGAGGGCCGTCCCGCCGCCGACCAGCAACGCCGCCTCGGCGAAGAGCTGCCACACGATCCGCTTTCGTGTGGCACCCAGTGCTCGGCGAATGGCGATCTCGCCCTCGCGCGTGACGGTGCGAGCAAAGACGAGGGTCGCGACGTTGGAGCACGCCACCACGAGCAGGAACACGAACAGGAGGCCGACGCCCGAGAGAATCAGGGCCAGCTGGCCGGCCGACTCCCGGGTCGCGAAGCCCTGAACGGCGGGACTCAGGCGACCGTACACATCGGGGTGGTCGGCGGCAGCGCGGCGGCCCACCACGTTGAGTTCGGCCTGGGCCGACTCGAGGGTGGCCCCCGGGGCGAGGCGAGCGACCAGGGCCACCCTGGGCGCCGTGCTCGGCTCGAGACTCGCCCGGTCCACCACCAGCGGCACCCAGGCGTCCTGTACCATCGGAAAGCCGTAGCCCTCCGGCATGATACCGACCACCGTCGCCCCCGTCCCGCCGAGTTGAACCGTGCGTCCGACGGGATCCGGATCGCGGTCCAGCACCGTCTGCCAGACGTCATAGCCGAGCACGACCACGGGCGGCGCGCCCACCTGCTCATCGGTCTCCACCAGATATCGCCCCAGGAACGGGGGAACCCGGGTGACCCGAAAGACCGAGGCGGTCGTGCGAGCGAGGCTCACCGTCCCGGCCTCACCCCGATCACTGATGATTCCCTGCTCCATCGTCGCGTAGGCTCCGAGGTCTTCCAGCGACGACACCGACTCCCGCCACACCTCGAAGTCGTACAGCGAGGCGGCGGTCGAT
>CBDUEZ010000108.1:0-12020 GCA_965366355.1 uncultured bacterium | reverse complement strand
AGCTCTGGCCGAGATCGTCGGAGCGGTGCAGGTAGTTGCTCCCGAAGTAGACCCGGTTCTCGTCGTGCGACGACATCACGATCGGAGAATTCCAGTTGCGCCGTTCCTGCAGCGGCTCGCCCCCTTCGTCGAGGGCCGCCGGCCGAACGCTCCGACGTTCGTTCGCCATGCGATCGACGATCGAGATGTTTCCGCCCTGCGATTCCGCGAACATGACGCGCGGATTGCTCGGGTGCATCACCGTGAAGAAGCCGTCACCGCCGTGCACATTGATCCAGTCGCGGGTGCGAATGCCCTGGTTCGACCAGGTATCGGAGGGGGCGCACCACGATCCGTTGTCTTGAAGCCCCCCGCAGACGTGATAGGGCATCTGGTTGTCGACCCCGATCTCGTAGAACTGCGAGATGGGCAGATTGCGATACTGGTACCAGCTGTCGGAGCCGTCGAACGTGACGGAGACGCCCCCATCGCTGCCCAGTATCTGGTGCTTCGGATTGTTCGGATTGATCCACCAGGCGTGGTGGTCGCTGTGCACGCCGTCGGCCGCATCGTCGGTGAAGGTGTAGCCCCCGTCGGTCGATCGATAGCCGTTCGCTCCCCCCGTGAAGACGAGCTGGGGGTTGGTCGGGTCGACACGAATCTGGGAGTAGTACATCGGGCGATTGTTGGTGTCGCTCGTCATTTCCCAGGTGTCGCCGCGGTCCCAGGAGCGGTAGACGCCGTTCTGACGTTCGTCGGGCTGACCGGAGCCGGGCGCCCGCGCGTCGGCTTCGACGATCGCATAGATCAGGTTCGAGTCGCCGCGAAAGATGTCGAGGCCGATCCGACCCTTGTCGCCGGTGGGCAGTCCCTCGGTGAGTTCCGTCCAGTTCGCCCCACCGTCCATCGTGCGGTAGATGCCCGATCCCGGTCCCCCTCCGTTGTAGCCCCAGGCCCGGCGCTGCCGCTGGTACATCGCGACGAAGAGGGTGTTGGGGGCGTTCGGGTCCATGATCAAGTCGATGGCACCCGTGTGTTCGTCGATGTACAGCACCTTGTCCCAGGTCTGGCCACCGTCGGTCGTCTTGAAGACACCGCGGGTTTCGTTGGGACCCCAGAGATGGCCCATCGCCGCGACGTAGGCCACATCGGGATCGGCCGGATGCACCTGGATGCGCGAGATGTGGTGGGTGTCTTCGAGGCCGAGATGCGACCAGGTGCGGCCGGCGTCGAGCGACCGGTAGACCCCGTTGCCCCAGGGCGAACTCTGCCGGTTCTGCGGCTCACCCGTGCCCACCCAGATCACGTTCGGATTCGAAGGCGCGAGCGTGACGTCTCCGATCGACGACGTGGCCTGGTCGGTGAAGACCGGCGCAAAGTCGATGCCTCCATTGGTCGTCTTCCAGACACCGCCGGTCGCCGTGCCCACATAGAACGTCGTGGGGTTGGCTTCATCGACCGCCAGATCCGAGACGCGACCGCTCATGATCGTCGGGCCGATCTCGCGGAAGTCCAGAACCGACATCACCTCTTTGACGTGGTGATCCGGATCGTCGGGTTGCGCCTGGCCGGCCACCGGCACCACGCCCGCGGTCGATGCGACGACGAGCAGCAGGGGCAGACACCACACGCGCCGCGCGAATCGTCGCGCGAGATGAGGGGGCTGCGCGTCGGGGCACAGGGGGGCGGCGAGCGGAGTCATGGCGTCCTCGGCGAATTCGACGGAGTGGGTGGGTTGTGGCCCAAAAGATGGCCGACCGCCCCCCACGGCAAGGTGAGCGCTACTCCTCCCGCAGACTCGCCGCCGGGTCGATGGCCAGGGCGCGAAGGGTGGGAACGGCGGCCGCCATCGCGCCGACGAGCACGACGAAGACCGGGCCCAGTACGAGGCTGAGCGGATCCCGTGCCCCGATCCCGAAGAGGAGCGACTGGATCAGGCCCGACGCCACCAGGGCCACGACAACCCCGCCCACACCCCCAACGAACATGGGACGCAGGGCACTCCCCAGGACGGACCGAGCGAGCCCCGACCGATCCGCTCCAAGAGCCATGCGGATTCCGATCTCCCGCACGCGAGTGGCCACTACGCGTCCCACCAATCCGTACGCGCCGAGGCCACACAGCACGAGCACCATCGCCCCGAAGGTGACCAGCAGCATCATGTTGAAACGAGGCCGAGCGATAAGGTCGGCGTGTATGTCACCGAGCCGCTGCGGCCGCTGAATGGCCACGCCGGGGGCGGCCTGTGCCACCACCTCTCGCACCACGCCCATGACGTCGGCGCCCCCTGCGACCGGTCGCACGAGCAGCGTCGTGGCCGTCTGGGCGAAGTGGCTCTGCGGAAGGTAGAAGGCGGGACCCACCGGCTGATCCGGGCCGAGGAAGCGAACGTTCTCGACGACGCCGATGATTTCGAAGACGCCGTCGTCACCGTTCACGCGGGCCGCCGTGGGAACGACCAGGGTCGATCCCACCGCCCGCCCAGCGGGGAACCAGGCATCGGCGAGGGCCTGGTTCACGACGGCCAACGCGCGGTCGCCCGCCAGGTCGCTCGGTCCCGGCACACGGCCATTCAGAACTCGAATCCCGACAACCTCGAAGTAGTCGCTTCCGAAGATCCTCAGGCTCCCACTGCCCGTGGCCAGGGCCGAGGGAGCCGAGGGGTCGGGTACCTGGAAGGAGTCCCCCCAATTCCGTTCCAATGGATGATCGTACGCCACCGTTGCCCCGGCCACCGCCGGGTGTTCGCGGAGTTCCGCGACCACCTGGTCGAGCACCTGGGGCTGGGTGGGGACCGTCATCGCCCAGGTCTCGCGCGCATCGAACCCGGTGTCGACCGAGCGCAGCTCCCCGTAGCTCCTCGTGAGGAGTCCCGCCCCAGCAAGGACGATGACGCCGAGGGCCGCCTGCACGCCGACGAGGACGGACTGCAGCCGTCTCTGGCTGCGGGAAGCCGTCTGGCGCCGTTGGGTGGCTCGATTGGTCGAGGTTCGATCCCGCGACAGCACGGGAAGCAGGGCGAACACCAGGGCGACGGCCAAGCCCAGGCCGAACGTGACGACGAGCGAGGTGGAACTGAGCGTCACGTCTTCCATGCGTGGGATCTGGTAGGGCACCAGTGCGCGCATGCCTTCGAGGGCGAAGCGCGCGACGACGACCGCGATCACGCCGGCGGCGATCGCCACCAGGGCGCTCTCGAGCAGAAGCTGACGAAGAATCCTGGCGCGTGAGGCGCCGAGCGCCGCGCGAATCGCCAGTTCCGACCGCCGATCATCGGTTCGCAACACGAAGAGGGCGCCGACATTGGCAATCGCGATCGACAACACCAGGCCGACCGAGCCGAGGAGCGCCCACAGGGCGAGTCGAACATCGCCGACCACCTCCTCGGCGAAGGGGGTGAGAAGGAGGTGCTCCGCACTCAGAAGGCCGTCGTCGTGAAGCTGCTCGTCGACGGCCGACATCGAGGCGGTCGCGACCGCCAGGTTCTGCCCGGGCAGAAGTCGCCCGACCATGCCCAGGATGTGCGGCCGGAAGTTCTGCCACAGATCGGCGCCGTAGATCAGCGGTACGAAGAAGTCCTGGTTCGCGGTGGTGAAGGTCAACTCGGCCGACACCGTGGCGCCCGTGGGGAGCACACTCGCCGGAATGACGCCCACGACCTCGTGCAGGACGTCATCGAGCGACACCCCGCGTCCGACGATGTCGGGATCGCCCCCGAACGCGTTCCTCCACAACCCGTCGCTGATCACCACGACGGGGGCGGCACCCGCCGCGGCTTCGTCGGCATCGAAGGTGCGGCCGAGGAGGGGGTGCACACCGAGCGTGCGAAAATAGTCGACCGTCACCGCACCACCTCGCACGAACGTCGCCTGGCCGTCGAGCAGCAGTGAGGCCGACCGGCCCTGAAAGGCGGCTGCCGACTCGAAGAGACCGGCGGCCGCGAGGGTGGCGGAATAGGCTCCCGGCGTCATGCGAGCTCGACCGTTCTCGGGCGAGTCGAGCCACACCGAGACCACGCGTTCGGGCTCATCGAGCGGGAGCGGGTCGAGGAGCACTCCATCGACCACGCTGTAGATCGCCGTCGTGGCGCCCATGCCGAGCGACAGGATCACCAATGCGGTGACCGTGAATCCCCGCGAACGCACCAGGCTCCGAACTGCATAACGGATGTCGTGTAGCCACCGCTCCATGATCCCCCCCCTCCCCGTTCGTGATGAGTCGCCGCGCACTCTCTCCCCAGCCCGCTCCCACAGGCACCGAATCGGATACTTGGCGACTTCCACCCAGAAATAGGCTCGGCGCCGCCATCCGCTTCGGTTCTCGGCGAGTTCGGCGACGTCGCGTACGATGTCGGCGCGCTCCTGCTCGTCGAATCCGATGAGGAGGAGGCGCGTGAAGGCCGAAGTCTTCACGGCTCGAGCACCTCGACCCCGTCCCATAGAACCGACAGTTCTCGGCGCGACGTACGCAGGAGATCGATCGCCGCCGGCGTAATCGCAAAGAACCTCCGCTCGCGCCCCCCTTCTCCCGGCTCGGGCGGCACCATGGACGAGGTGAGGAGCCCCCGCTTTTCGAGTCTGCGCAGCGTGACGTAGACGGCCGACGGCGCAACCGCCCTCGAAGTGGCGTCTTCCAGAAGCCGCACGATCGGTACGCTGTAGGTCCGCTCACCCAGACGCAGAACCGCCAGGAGCACCTGGTGCTCGAACCCCCCCAATACATCGGCCATGTCACCCTCGATCCATACAGTGTCGTGATCGGACATCAATACTGACACCGTATGGATCGAAAAGGTTGCAGGGGGTTGCCGTGGGGCTGTCGATCCCGGCGCGGGCAACGTATACCTCTTGACCGGCGCGGCCGGCTCTCCCCACACCTCCTCCGCCATGACGGTTTCCTACGACAACTCGAAGGTCATCTACGACGGAATCAAGGCCGCAGGGATCCGTTCCATCTCGGCGCTCCCGGAGACGTGGCTCGGATTGCTCCTGCAACGGGCCGACGACGACACCGAGATGTCGCTCGTCCAGGTGGCCAAGGAAGAAGAGGCGATCGGAATCGCGGCGGGCGCCTATCTGGCGGGAGAGCCGCACATTCTCCTCATGCAAAACCACGGCTTTCTCGCCGCGATCAACGGGATCGTGTCGTTGGCGCAACTCTACCATGTGCCGCTGTGCATGTTGATCGCCCTGCGGGGTCACTGGGGTGAACCCTACCCCTGGCACACCCGCGGGGGGATCGTCACGGAAGGAGTCCTCCGCGCCCTTTCGGTTCCCTTCGAATATGCGCGCGACCCGAAGCAGGTGGGACGCCAGATTCGAGAGGCCCACACCTTTTCGCGAAGTTCGCTCTCTCCCGTGGCGCTGCTTCTCACGCGCGACTTGATGGAGGACTGAGCCGTGGAACGAGCGAGGTGCCTCGAGATGATCTACCCGGAGCTGGAGGACCGGCTCGTGGTGACGATCATGGGGGCGAGCGCCCAGGAACTATACGATCTCGGCCACCGCGAGAACTTCTTCTATCTCCAGCACGCGATGGGGCTCGCCTCGTCGATCGGGTTGGGACTCGCGATGCACCTGCCGCACGAACGAGTGATCGTGCTCGACGGGGACGGCTCGTTGTTGATGAATCTGGGCACCTTGGCGACGATGGCTCGGTATCGACCACCCAACCTGATCCACGTGGTGTTCGACAACGGCAGTCTGCTGTCGACGGGCGGTTTCGACTCGCACACGACGTCGGGCGTAACCGATCTGGCCATGATCGCGCGCGGCGCGGGTGTGGAGCATGTGGCGAGCGCAGACTCCGCGATGACGTTCGGCGAGGCGTTCGTGGAGGCGCTCCAGCGTGAGGCCCTCAGCGTGATCGTCGCCAGGGTGAGCGCCGTCGGCCCGGACCACTACGGTATGGACCTGCACCTGCCCGAAAACGCTTTCCGCTTCAAGCGATGTATCGAGGCGCGGAAGCGCGCGACTCGACCTCCCCCTTCCTGACCCCAGATCTTCCGAGAACGCCATGTCGATCCTGACGTCCCTTGCTCGCGCCCTCGCCGACGGCTCGGTCCGTGTCGTCGACCTCACCCAGCCTCTCGGTCCCGACACGCCGGTGATCGGGTTGCCCGACATCTTCGCGCCATCGCCCGGGCTCTCGATCGAGGTGATCAGCCGGTACGATGATCGAGGTCCCGGCTGGTACTGGAATACCATCACCGTCGGTGAGCATACCGGGACCCATTTCGACGCACCGGTGCACTGGGTGACCGGTAGGGACCTCCCCGACAATCGATGTGATACCCTTCCAGCGTCGCGTTTCGTCGGGCCGGTCTGTGTGATCGACGTGAGCGACGAGGTCGAAAATGATCCGGACTTCCTGCTGACCCCAGAACGGATCGACCGCTGGGAATCCGAACACGGTCCGATCCCTGCGGGCGCGTGGGTCCTGCTTCGCACGGACTGGAGCAAACGCACCGACCCGACCGACTTCATGAATGTAGCCGACGACGGTCCCCACTCGCCGGGTTTTCGCAAAGACGCGTCGGAAGCGCTGGTCGCGCGCGACGTGATCGGCGTTGGAGTCGAGACCATCGGCACCGATGCGGGTCAGGCAGGCACGTTCGACCCACCCTTTCCGAACCACTCCGTCATGCACGGCAACGGCAAGCTGGGCCTCGCCAGTCTGTGCAACCTGGACCAACTGCCCGCCACCGGGGCCATCCTGATCGCCGCTCCGCTCAAGATCGTCGACGGCAGCGGGAGCCCGCTGCGGGTACTCGCCCTGGTTGAGGGGTGAGGCCCGACTTCGACCTGGAGGCCGTACGGCGGGAGATTCCGATCCTCCGGCACCGGGTGCCGATGAACGGTTGCTCCCAGGCCCCTCAGTGCGCCCGAACCCGGGCGGCTGCGGAGGCCTACCTCACCTCGTGGGCCGACGACGGCATGGACTGGCCGACCTGGATGGCCGAAGCCGAGGCCGCGCGGGCCGAGTTCGCCGCGCTGATCGGCGCCGAGCCCCACGATGTCGGTATCGCGACCTCGGTATCGCAGGCGACGTCGAGCCTCGCCTCGGGACTCGACTACTCCGGATCCCGCACGCGAGTGGTCGTGAGCGGCGTGGAGTTTCCGACGGTGGCGCACGTCTGGCGCGCACAGGAGCGGTTTGGCGCGAAGGTCGTGACCGCCCCGGTGGGTAGCGAGGGGTCGATTCCGCTCGAAGCCTACGGCGAGGCCGTCGACGACCGCACGTTGATCGTCTCGGCGGCCCTCGCGTACTACCAGAACGGCTGGACCCAGAACATCTCGACCCTCGCCGAGCTGGTGCACGCGCGGGGGGCCCTCCTCTATGTCGACGCCTACCAGGCGTTGGGGTCCGGACCGTTCGACGCCCCATCGAGCGGCGCCGACGTCGTGGCTTCCGGCGCCCTCAAGTTTCTGATGGGCATTCCCGGAATCGCCTTCATCTGGGTGCGGCCCGGCCTCGCGGAGAGCCTTCACCCGGCGCTGACCGGATGGTTCGGGCGGCGCGAGCCCTTCGCCTTCGATCCCCACCTGGACTGGGCCGACGGCGCCCGTCGACTCGACACGGGCACTCCGCCGGTGTTCGAGGCCTATGTGGCCCGGGCGGGCATGTCCTGGCTGCGCTCGATCGGGCTCGAAGCGATCGGCGCCTGGAATCGGGCGCTGGGCGCGCGGGCCATCGAGCGCGGACGGGAACGCGGACTCTCGATCCTGGGACCGACCGATCCGCTCACGAAGACCCCCACGACCGCCTTCGCCTGCGCCGACAGCTACGGGGCCGAAGCCGCCCTTCGCACACGCGGGATCATCGCGGCCGCCCGGGGCCCCGCCCTTCGCATCGCGCCGCACTTCTTCAACACGCTCGACGAGGTCGATCTCGCGGTCGATACGTTGGCCGAGGTGTTGGGCGTCTGACCTCGCACGATCGCCCCACGGCCCGCGAAACCTTCGCGACGCGGTTCGGTGTGTTGGCCACGATGGTCGGCGTGGCGGTCGGGCTCGGCAACGTCTGGCGTTTTCCCTACATGGTGGGACGGTACGGCGGTGGCGCCTTCGTCCTCCTCTACCTCGTGATCGCCATCGTGGTCGGTATTCCGGCCCTCATGGCCGAGTGGTCGTTGGGACGCCACACCCGCCGGGGAACGCTCGCTGCGTATCGGGCCGTGGGCGCTCCCGGAGGCCGGGCCCTGGGATGGCTGCTCTCCTTCATCGTCCTGGCCGCGGTGGCCTACTACAACAACGCGATCGGCTGGGTGGTCTATCACGCCGTCGCGCAGATCGGGGCGCCCCTGGGACTCGGGCTGGAGGGCGCCCACATTCTCCCCCCCGAACAGGGATTCTCAGGCACCTCGTTCGGACTGCAACTCTTCTTCACGGCGATGGTCGTTCTCGCCCAGGTGGCCGTCCTTCTGCGAGGCCTTCGCGGGGGCATCGAACGGGCGAGCCGGGTGCTCACGCCCCTCGTCTTCGGTACGCTGCTGCTCCTCATCGTGCGCTCCCTCACGCTTCCGGGTGCGGGCGAGGGTGTACGCTGGTTACTCGCGTTCCATCCCGGAGATATGAACGCGTCGGTCACGATGGCAGCCCTCGGACAGGTCGTCTTTTCCCTCGCGCTCGGCGGCACCTTCATGGTGACCTACGGCGCCTACCTCGACGACGGCATGCCGCTGAGGCGGCAGGCGGCGCTCACCGTGGCCGGCGACACCCTGGCGGGGCTACTGGCGGGCCTCGCGCTCTTTCCGGCGATCTTCGCCTTCGGGATGGAGCCGTCGTCGGGTCCCGGCCTGCTCTTCGCCACCCTCCCGGAGTTGTTCGCGCGGATCCCGGCCGGCTGGTTGTTCGGGTCGCTGTTCTACGTGGCCCTGGCCGGGGCGGCCCTGTTGTCGGGCATTGCGGCCTATGAGGTGTTGGTGGTCGGGCTGGCCGAGTCGTTGGGGTGGGACCGCAAACGAGCGATCTGGACGATGGCCGGCGCGACCCTCGTCCTGGCGATCCCCCCGATGATCAATCTCGCCGTCTTCGTGCCCTGGGACCTGACCTTCGGATCGGGCGGGCAGACCTTCGGCGCCGTCGCCGCCATGGCGACGGTCGGGTGGGTGATGGCGCGGGGCGACCTGCTGAAGCAGTTGGGCGGCGACCACCCCGATGCATTCGACCGATTCCTCGCGGCATGGATCCGGTGGGTGGTCCCGACGGCGGTCGGGGCGGCGGCGGTGTGGTGGCTACTCACCGACGTGCTGGGCGCGGTGGCCGGGGTGTGAACACGCACCGGCGCACGGCGCAGGGCCGCCGTGCTGCTGCCGATTCGGGCAAAGCGCGGCGGGCTAGAACGCCAGCAGTCGTGTGACCTTCAGCGTGATTCCCCTCTCGACGAGCCCCCGACGGGTGTCGCCCTCATCGCCGAATCCGAGGTCCCTCCGCTCGGTGAACACCAGGAAAACGTCAGACAGGGGAGCATGAATCAGGTTGATTCGGGCGTTCGTCACCAGCTCCTCGGAGGCCTGGTTGTACTGGGCGAACAATGTGGCGAAGGCCCGCGTGTTGTGGGAGTACCTCACGCGAGCGTTGTAGAGGTTGGCCGTAAACACCTCTCCGGCCAGTTCCAGATCGTTTCGTTGTGCGCCGGCCGAGATCTGCACCTGGGGGCTGGGGCGGTACAGAAGGCTTGCCCCCACCGAGGTCCGCTCGCCGTCATAGAATCCCCCTCGGGTCAGACTGGCCCTACCCGAGAGGGCGTGACTCGCCGGAACCGTATAACTCACGGAGATCTCGTCGAAGTCGAAGTCTCCGACGGGCACCTCCACCCCGGCGAGGGGGAAGGGCTCGACCACACGCTCGAACCGGTTTCGATATTCGATGACGAAGGCGCCGCCGTCCTTCATGCCCAGGCGCATCCCCGGCGTGATCGTGCGGGTCTCCGTGACTCCGCCGAGGTCGGTGTAGATGTCGACGTCGAGATAGGGGTTGATCTCCAGGACGCCCGGAATCCCACCGGGGCGGGGGTGGGCACCCACCGTCGAGAAGAGGCGTCGCACCCCGCGGCGATCGACAAATCCCACCTGGGGGTCGAACTCGTCGCCCACATGTTTGGCCAACACCGACAGGTCCCAGAGGGGATCGCGCCACGCCAACTGGACCATGGCCGCATTGCGGTTCCCCGACCCGGAGTCCGCCCCCGCCCCGGACTCGCCCCCCCCATCGTCGGGTGCGTCGCCACCCGTCCGCGCGACATAGGCGTTGAAGACGAGGTTGCCCAGGAATTGGAGGTTGGCGTCGAACCCGTATGCCTGGTTCGTCGCTTTCACGGGTCCCGATGTGGTCGTGCGATTCACGAACATGACGCCCGCCGAACCTGCGGAACCGAGAGGCGCTTTAACCCGTCCTACCGCGAAGTTCTCGGCCGGCCCGAGATCGGTGGTGCGCGTCTGCATGTCGAGAAAGCCCAATTCGAGGCCACCGGCCCGACCCGTCAGGCGGGCCCCACCCAGAATCGGCACGGGCCGTCGGTCTGCGCCCAGTCCGATCCGACGGGAGTTGAACAGCCGAAAGCTCCGATTCGAGCTCCCGGTGCGATAGTTGCGGATCTGCACGTCCTGAAACCCGAACACGCCCTCGTTCTCGAGAAAGAAGTCGCGCTGCTCGGGAAAAAAGAGGCTGAAGCGATCGAGATTGATCTGCTCCTGATCCACATCGACCTGGCTGAAGTCCGTATTGGCCGTAAGGTCGAGCGTCAATCCGGGCGTCAGTCCCCATTTCGCATCGAGTCCCACATCGGCGTCGGATCCAACCCGGGCCACGGCCGGGCCCGCCCGATCGGCCACGAGCACCGATGGTTTCACCCACAGACTGCGTCCACCCTCGAGGCCCTCGAGACCCGTGAGCGTGCCGGCGAGACTGAACTTGTAGGCTCGAAACTGAAGAGGTAGGGGGGCCCAATAGGTGTCTTCGTTTCGGCGACGGATACGCCGCTGGAATTGCAGGCCCCAGGTCTGCTCAGACTCCGACGGCCGATACCGAAGGGTGGAAAAAGGGATGCGCATCTCGACGGTCCACCGGTCGCCGTAGACGTGGGTCTGCACATCGACGATGCCCTCCCAGGAGCGATTGACATCACGCTGGTCGTTGAACGCCTGGGCATCGAACAGGGCGCCGGCCGGGTTGACGGCAAATACGAATCCGTTCGCTCGGTCCCAGAAGGTGTCGAGCGCGATCCCGAAGAGGTCGGAGCTGGCGGTGTCGAAATCCTGCCCCAGTCCGGGAGAGATGAGCGAAGCCGGATCGGAGTCGAACATCTCGGCCCCGACGTACAGGGCGTCGTCGTCGTACAGGATCCGAACGCGCGTGCCCTCTGTGCCCGGGTGACCCGGATCCGGCCCAATCTGGATCCACGAGTCGCCCGTCGCTTCTGCCTGCTGCCACATCGTCTCGAGCAACTCGCCGTCCAGGTCGACCTCGGCGTCGATACGCAACGCCCGCAGGGCGGGGCGCGGCAGGCTCAGAGGATCCACGGCCGTCACCGCCCGCCCCCCCTCCTGCGCGCGGAGGCCTCGGCTCGCAAAGAGTGTGGAGACCGCCATCAGCACGGGCACCCATGCGATCGAGCGGGGCATTCGCCCCTAGTCTCCCAGCACGTAGGCGAAGACGAGGGGTGCCACGATCATGGCGTCGGAATTGATGAAGAACTTCGGCGTGGCGGGCTCGAGTTTTCCCCATGTGATCTTCTCGTTCGGCGGCGCGCCCGAGTAGCCGCCGTACGACGTGGCCGCGTCGGTGATCTGCGCGAAGTAGCCCCAGAACGGCACATCTTCCTGCATGTCCTGGATCATCGAGGGCACGGTGCAGATGGCGAAGTCGCCCGCGATCCCTCCCCCGATCTGGAAGAACCCCACGGACGGCACGGCGCCCCCACCATGGTTCTCGCGGTACCACCCGATCAGATCGGCGAACTGTTCCGTGCCGCTCTTCACGCACTGGTGGTGCGCCACGTTGCCCATCAGGACGTTGGCGGCAAACATGTTGCCGGTCGTC
>CBDUEZ010000107.1:0-12146 GCA_965366355.1 uncultured bacterium | reverse complement strand
GGCTCCAGATCTACGGTCTCGATCTGCGTCACACCCCCAGTGTCGAGGCCTTCTGTGCCGAGCTGCTGAACACGCGCGAACGGCTCGACTTCATCATCAGCAACGCCTGTCAGACGGTGCGCCGTCCCCCCGAGTTCTACGCCCATATGATGGAGCGCGAAGAGGCGGCTCTCGACGCTCTCCCGGAGCGTGTGCGGGGACTGCTGGGCCGCTACGAGGGCCTGCGGGGTTATTCCCTTCTTCCGGAAGCGTCGGGAGACAGTTCCCGGGACGCAGGGCGGGTCACCCGAGCGACGGGGGCCACGTCAGGAGCGGAGTCCCCGATGGAGGCCCTCCCGGGTCTGACCCATGCCGCGAAGCTCTCGCAGGTGCCGCTCCTGCCCGAGGAACTCGAGGCGCGGCGGGCGCTCTTTCCCGAAGGGGTGCTCGACCAGGACCTCCAGCAGATCGATCTGCGCGAGACCAACTCCTGGCGAATGTTGCTCGCCGACGTCCCCACGGTCGAGTTGCTGGAGGTGCAGCTGGTCAATGCGGTCGCACCCTTCGTGCTCAACGCCCGGCTGAAGCCGCTGATGCTGCGCACCGAGAACCGCGACAAGCACATCGTGAACGTCTCGGCCGTCGAGGGGCAGTTCTACCGCAATTCGAAGACGACCCGGCATCCGCACACCAACATGGCGAAGGCCGCGTTGAACATGATGACGCGCACGTCGGCGACCGACTACTTCAACGATGGCATTCACATGAACGCCGTCGACACCGGCTGGGTCACCGACGAAGACCCCGAGGCGATCGCGGCTCGCAAGACCGAGGTGCACCGCTTCCACCCGCCGCTCGACATCGTCGACGGGGCGGCCCGGATCGTCGATCCGATCATCGATGGCATCAACACCGGGCGGCACGTCTGGGGCCAATTCCTGAAGGACTACGCCCCGACCGACTGGTAGGGTCGCGGAGTGGCGGGGCCGCCGGTCTACGACGGCTTCGTGAGTGAAAGCACCTGCAGGTACTGAACGCCGAGGGCGTCGCTCCGCACGGCCAGGATGTAGTCCGTGCCGATTTCGAGAATGCGCACGTCGGGGAGCACGACGCGGCCGAGCAGGCGCCCGGCCGGGTCGAAGACGAGGTAGTCCACTCCGTCTCGACCGGCGGCGGGGCCCCGCTCCACCAAGAGGTGGCCCTCGGCGTCGAGGTGGAGATCGACGTACGGCGGTCGGGTCGTCGGGATCGCGACCTGAGCCATCAGTCGACGCACCTCGTCGACCGCGAGCTTCTGTCCATAGGTCTCCTCGGTGGTTCCACGCCACCGGGCGATGTCCCGCTCGGTCGCCCCCACCATGAGGGGCGCGGCCTTCCATTCGATCGTCCGCTCGGCCATGTCGGGGCCGGAACAGCGCACCCTCGGCTCCCGCTGGTCGCCCACACAGAACCATTCGCCGCTCGGCTGCACCGCGAGCCGGAGGTCGCGAGCGAGGGGCGGCGCCATCGGCTGCGGTCCCCAGGGCGCATCGACCGTCACCTGCTCTTCGCCGGCCATCGTCCACAGGAACTGCGGGGCCAGCGTAGCAGACGCCCGGATGACGCCGGCTTCACCGGCCTCCGGACTGCCCGGCGACGAGGCCGCTCCGCCGGGGATCGCTCCGCCTGGGGGCCGCGTGCCTCCCTTGGAGTTCGCGTCGCCCTTGAGGCTCGCGCCGGGCTTCGCGTCGAGGCGCACGACCCAGTCTCCGTTCCCAAGGGTGAGGACCGACGAGGGATAGAGCGGAGGCACCGCGAGCTCCATGAACTCCGCGATACCCCCGTCGTCGTCGCCGATGTGTGCGCCGCTGGAGTCGAAGCGGCTGAGACGCCAGTGCCCCGAGTCCCATATCACGATCTGGCCGTCGCCGCCGCGCGAGACCTGGGACGGCGAGCGAAACTCGCCGGGGCCCTCGCCGGGGGCTCCCAGGTCGGCGAGATAGCGTCCGGCGGCGTCGTAGCGACGCACACGACGGCTTCCCCCGTCGGCGACCACGATGTCGCCGTTCTCCAGACGCGTGCCAGCTGTGACGGCCACGAAGTGGTATGCGTCAGCGCCGGCGAGTGCTCCGATCTCGAGGGTCGCAGGACCGACGTCCCAGCCCTCGCCCTCGGCCCACTGCTCCGGAGTGAGGCGGCCCAGATCGGTGTCGCCCTGGCCGGGTCGCTCGGGCGCGCACGCTGCGATCACGAGCAGGCCGGCGAGCTGCAGTACGGGGCTGAGGAGGGCGCTCCCAACAGACATGGAGGAACGCGCGCTCCGGACGGGGTGTTTGACAGTGGGGCCCGCGGTGCGGTGCCGCTCGGTCACATCCCTCCCGTGAATCGATCCCATGACGTCATATTCGCATTCCATCCGCCTGGCGGTCTCGTTCATGATCCTGTCGATCGTCGGGGGCACAGGTCCGGTTTCGGCCCAGTCGTCGAATGGTAACCGTGGGTCGGGCCCGGTCGTGACCGAACTCCCACCTCGGGCCGGCATGTATCACGCCTTTCGCCCCGGTGAGCGCCTGGAATATAACGCGCATGTCGGCATCTTCGGCGGAGTGGGTGAGGCGATCCTCGAGATTCGAGCCGACTCGCTTCGCGGGGTCGCAGTCTACAATACGCGCCTCGAACTTCATGCCTCGGCGCTGTTCGGACGCGTGAAGGTCGACAACCTCTTTCAGTCGTGGATCGACCCGAAGACCATGAGTTCGCTTCGCTTCGAGAAGCAGCAGGACGAGCCGAAGACGAAGACCCATGAAACGTTCGACTTCTTCACCGAAGAGGGCGAATGGCGGCGTACCGATGGTCGCGAGCAGGGCCCGCTCAATTCGGCGTTTCCGCTCGACGACGTGTCGATCATCTACTTCGTTCGGTCGCTCCCTCTCGAGGTCGGGCAACGCTACATCGTCGAGGACTACTACAAGGAGTCCGGGAATCCCATGATTCTCGATGTGGTGCGTCGCGAAACGGTGAAGGTGCCGGCCGGTGAGTTCCAGACCATCGTCGTGCGCCCCACGATCCAGACGAGCGGCCTGTTCTCGCAGGGGGGTGAAGCCGAACTGTACTTCACCGATGACTCCTATCGCTTTCTCGTGATGCTTCGATCCAAGCTGCCGCTCCTGCAGTCGTTGGAGTTTCGTCTCCGGTCGTTCTCGACCGGGAGGTAAATCCGGGTGTCGTCGGCGGCACGGGTCGCGGCTCTCTACGACGTGCATGGCAACCTGCCAGCCCTCGAGGCGGTGCTCGAGGCCGTCGAGCGGGAGAGGGTCGATCGGGTCGTGATCGGGGGCGACGTCGTACCGGGTCCGATGTCGTCGGAGTGTCTCGATCGACTGCGAGACCTCGGCTGCCGCACCCTCTTTGTCAGGGGTAACGGCGAGAACGACCTGCTCTCGCTGCACCGGGGTGAGGGCTTCGGGCGGGTGCCGGAGCGGGCTCACGGTGTGATGACGTGGGTCGAAGGGCAGGTACGGGCGGATCAATACGCGGCGATGGAGTCGTGGCACGCCCACGTGAAGGTCGGGGTCGAAGGGCTCGGCGATGTCGTCTTTTGTCATGCGACGCCGAACAGCGACTATGACATCTTCACCGAGCGCACGCCGGCGGAGGTGCTCATCCCGCTGTTTTCGCCGGTCGACGCCGAGGTCGTGGTCTGCGGCCACACGCACATGAGTTTTGATCGGCGGATCGGCGCGACCCGCGTCGTGAATGCGGGCAGCGTCGGGATGCCCTTCGGGGAGACCGCCGCCCGTTGGGCGCTGCTCACATCTGCCGGGATCGAGCTGCGCCGGACCGTCTACGATTTGGACGAGGCCCACGATCGCATGGCCCGATCCGGCTATCCGGGCATGGCCACGTTCGATGTGCGGCGGCCTCCCGCGGCGGCCGAGATGCTCGACCGTTTCGACGCGGTCGCGGTGGGACGAGGGCCAGGGCGAGGACCTGGGCGGGGGAGAGGGCCCGGTGCCTGACGTCACGACGGGCACGCTTCGATCGTTTCGTGAGTGGCGAGGTCGAGGCCACAGCAAAGGAGAGGTCGATGCAGGGTGGGCAGCGCATTCGGGTCAGGGTGGGCAGGTCAATCGGGGCACTTCTTGCGCTGGTGGCGCTGGTCGTGGCGACCGGATGCGAGTCGGACTCGCTTCTCGGGCCCGACGCCGACCAGGGTATCGAGGGGATCGCGCTGATCGGTCCGCAATGTCCGGTGCAGAGCGAAGACATGTCGTGTCCCGACCTGCCCCATCCGGCGACGATCGAGGTCGTGCTGGCCGGGGGCGGATGGGTGACCCGAGTGCGCGCGGATTCGGAGGGGCGTTTTCGGGTGGGACTCGCGCCGGGCGCGTACCGGCTGCTTCCCCTGTCGGGCGACCCGTTTCCGATCGCCTCGAACGTCGACGTTCAGGTCGCGGCCGATGCCTGGTCGTCGGTCACGATCCACTTCGACACCGGGATTCGCTGAGGCGAGCGGGAGCGCTGGATCGAGTGAGGCGGCGGGAGCGCGCGTTCTCGTGAGCGGGGGCGATGCGGTCGTGATCGAGGCCTGTGTGACGGGGGTCGACGAGGCGATCGAGTGCGTGGCCTTCGGGGCCGGTCGCCTCGAACTATGCCGAGACCTCTCGGTGGGAGGGCTCACCCCCGACCTCGAGGTCGCCCGGGCCGTGTGCCGCGCCGTCTCGATCCCGGTCGTCACCATGGTTCGATCGACGGCGGGGCCCTTTCGTGCGACGGCCGGCGAGGTCGACGCCCTGGCCCGCGCCATCGACGATCTCGCCCGTGTCGGAGTCGCCGGCATCGTCCTGGGATTTCTCGACGAGGGGTGCCGGGTCGACCCGGCCGCCCTCTCGGACCTGTGCACCGTCGCCTCCGAGCGCTCCCTCCCCGTGACGTTCCATCGGGCCTTCGACGAGACCGCTGACTTCGAGGCGGCGCTGGAGTCCCTCGTCGAAGTCGGGGTAGCGCGAGTGCTCACGGCGGGGGGACGCCGCTCGGCCTGGGAGGGTCGCCATCGACTTGCCCGGCTCGTGGCTCTCGCGAGCGACCGCATCACGATCGTCGCGGGCGGGGCGGTTCGCGGTGAGCACGTGGCTGCGTTGATCGAGGCGACCGGAGTTCGGGAGGTGCACGCTCGAGCGTCGGCCACGGCTGGCCTCTGCGAGGCACTCGGAGGCATCTTCGAGACATGTCGTCACCCAACCCCCGCCCGCGAGACGCCCTGACCCAGGGTGTGCTGCACCTCTACCGCGCTCGTCTGGACTCACCGCCGGTCGCGCCGGCCGATCTGGCTGGGCTGCTCTCGCCGGCGGAATCCGAGCGCGGAGCCCGGTTCCACTTCGAGCGCGATCGTCTGCGCCACCAGACCAGCACCGGTCTTCTGAGGCATCTGCTCGGCACACTTCTCGAGCGCGATCCGGCGGGCCTCGTCTTCGAGACGGGTCCCCACGGAAAGCCGGCACTCGCCGGCGGTCCGGCGTTCAACGTGTCGCACTCCGGGAACTGGTGGTTCTGCGGAGTGGCGCTCGATGGCCGCGTGGGGGTCGACGTCGAGGTGCACCGCCCGCTGGACGATCTGGCCCACCTGGCGCGCACGACGTTTCACGCCGACGAGACGGCGAGGGTTCTCGCCGGCCCCACCGACGAGGCTCGGCAGGCCGCCTTTTTTCGTGTGTGGAGCCGAAAGGAGGCGTTCATCAAGGCCGTCGGGAAAGGCCTCGCGTACCCGCTCATCGGGTTCATCGTCTCGGTCGAGCCCCAACCCGACCGGGTGCTGATCGAGGTGTCCGACCCCGACGACGACGCGCGCCGCTGGCAGATGGAGTCGGTGACCTGGGAGCCGGGTCTGGCCGCGGCCGTCGCGTGGGATCGGCCGGGCGCACAGGTGGTCTGGCGGCCGTTCCCCTCGGGGGCCGCTTGATCTCGCAGCGACCGCGCCGATAGGTTCTCGCGCGTCCCTCGCACCCCGAGTGTTCCGTGCCCCACCCCCCGGCGTCCCCGGTCGAGTCAGCACCGGTAGCCCACCCTGCGGGTCCCGTTCCGGCCCCCACTCCGGCTCTCGAGTCGGCCGAACGCACCGATCGCGACGCCGAGCGAGAACTTCGACAGGCCCAGCGCATGCAGGTGGTGGGCCAGATGGTCAGCGGTGTGGCCCACGATCTCGCCAACATTCTCACGGCCATCCAGGGGTTTTCGGAGTTGGCGGCCGACGGTGCGCCAGAACACACGCGGGCCGTGATTCGTGAGATCCAGGCCACTGCCGACCGCGGCACGGCCCTCGCCCGTAAGCTCCTCGCCGTCGGCCGGGCTCGAAACACACGGGCCTCTTCGCTCGACCTCAACACCTGCGTAACCGAGGTCGAGGCGCTTCTGAGGCGGGTCGTGGGTCCCGACCTCGAGATCCGGGCCCACCTCGACCCCATGGTCCCGCGCATCAACGCCGTGGTGAGCGATGTCGAGATGGTGCTCCTCAACCTGGTTCTCAATGCGCGCGACGCGATTCGAGGGTCGGGGTGGATCGAGATCCGGACCGGGTCGGAGCCCGCTCAGGAGCCCGAGCCATGGCCGCACGTCGTCTTGTCTGTGGCCGACTCGGGCATGGGCATGGATCAGGAAACCCTCGACCGAGTCTTCGAACCGTTCTTCACGACGAAAGACGAGGGCGTGGGCACGGGACTGGGTCTGGCCGTCGTGGCCGATGTGATCCGGGACCTCGGGGGCCAGATCTCGGTCGAGAGCGCCCCCGGGCAGGGGACCACGTTCACCATTCGTATGCCAGCCCCCGACGACGTCACGCCCGAGCCCCGACCGCCGGTTCATCCCGATGCGTTGGGGGGCAGCGAGACCCTCCTCCTGTGCGACGACGACCCCGGGATCGTGCGCATGCTCGCCTCGGCTCTGCGCCGGGTCGGATACTCCGTCGTCGAAACCCATGGGCCCCACGAGGCGATCGCCGCGTTTCACGAGCACGAGGGCGAGGTCGATCTTCTCGTGAGTGACGTGATGATGCCCGAACTCACCGGCGAGGCCCTGCTCGCTCAGTTGCGCCTGGGCCGGCCCGGCCTGAAGGCGATCCTGCTCACCGGGTATTCGGAGGACGGTCTTCAGGCGCGAGGCGTCGGACTCGGTGATGGCCGGGTGTTGCAGAAGCCCTTCGGTCCCGAGGAACTGCGGAGGGTCGTCCGCGAGGTGCTCGACGGGTGAAGGCCAGCGAAGCCTATCGCAAGTTGTACTCGGGCACTCCGGTGCCACTGGTGACGGTACGCGACGACGGTCGCATCGTCGACGCCAATCCCGCCTTTTGCGAAGCCGCCCGCATGCGGCTCGACGAGCTCGTCTCATCGCCCCTGGTCGATCAACTCACCGCGCAGGATCGGGGGGCGAGCCGGATCTACCTCAGACAGTCTCTCGACAAGGGCACGGCGGAGTGGACGGTCTCGCTCATCGGCACCCCGTCGGTGCGCTGGACCGCGCGGTCGGTGGCCTTCGTCGATCGGGTCGCGATTCTCACCCTGTGGACGCCTCCGACGAAAGACGTGCCTCAGACGCTGGTGCCGGCTCTCGCTTCGCTGATGCGGCGGATCCCCGACCAGGCGGTGGTTCTGCTTTCCGAAGACCTCTGGGTGTTGGGGGCGTGGGGTATGCCGGCTCTGGGTGCCGGCGACGACTCGGGTGCCCTCGGTCGCCACCTGTCGAAGGTGGCGAGTTTTCCTGACGACGGGCTCGCCGACCTGTCGAGTGCCCTCCGTGCGGAAATGCCGTGGACGGGCCCGGTCTCGCTCACCCCCGCAGCGGGCGAGCGGGGAGCGGACTGTCTCGCCCATCTGATCCCCGCGCGGGTCGTGGGTGGCAGTCGTCAGGGTGCCGGATTCCTGGTCTTGAGACGCTCTGCCCAGGGCGGCGGATCGGGCACGCAGCCGCAGCGCGCGGGCCGACTGGCTCAGGTGGGGTCGTTCGCGGTTCACCTGGTGGAATGGCTCGGTTCGCGGGCGCGCGCCCTCGCTAAGGCGGAACCGGGCACGGCCGAGCAGGAGCGCCTCAGCCTCGAGTTGGAGGCGCTGGATCGGCGCCTCAGGGACTTCACGGAGGGGGCCCGGAGCGAGGGTCGCGTGGCCGTGCGCGACGTCGTTCAGGTCGTGGAATCGCGTTGGCGTCCCTACCTGAGCGACCAGGGTGTGAGTTTCGAGGTCGCGCCTCTGGATGAGGTGGGCGACGTGCTCGTCGACGTCTCGGGTGAGGTTGCGTCGGGGGTGCTCGACGAGTTGATGGAGAACGCTCGGGTGGCCCTCGGCGGGGAAGGCGATCGCCGCGTGTCGATCCGAGCGGCCCCCGTCGACTCCGGTGTGTCGATCCGTGTCGACGATACCGGGCCCGGCGTGCCGCGGGCGCATCGCGAGGCGCTCTTCGAGCCGTTTCACTCGAGGTGGGCGGGTCGGCTCGGACTCGGGCTGTCGGTCGCGCGCGCCCAGTTGGAGCTGCGCGGCGGTCGATTGACTCTGGTGGAGTCTGTGGGCCCAGGGGCAGCCTTCGACGCGATCTTCCCGGTGGCCGCACCCGACGCGATCGCCGTGTCGCCATCATCGGTCGACGCCCTGAGGGTGCCCGCTCTCGCGGGGCGAACCGTGTTGTTGCTGGAGGAGTCGGAAGACACCCGGAGCGCGCTGGCGCGAATTCTCGAGACGGCAGGAATGACGGTGCGGACGGCCTGGAGCGGCCGGAGCGCCCTTTCCGAACTGACTCAGCGAGGCGCGACCGACGTCGTGGTCTGTGGCTTCTCCGGCGACGCATCGATCGCCTCGCGGTTCGTGTCGGAGCTCCGCGAAGCGTTTCCGGAACTCGCGACCCGCACGATCGTGATCACCGATGCGATCAGCCCCGAGCAGCGTCGAGATCAGCAGAGCAGGCTGGAGTGTCCGGTGCTCGCGCGTCCGATCGTCGTTCAGCGCCTATTGAGTCGCCTCGAATCGGCGATCGTAGGCGGGTAGCCTGGTTTCAGGCCCCGGTCACGGCCGGTCGAAAGGGGGTGCGAACCCCGGGTGCTTCGCTCCGAACGAACTGCACTCCCAGTCCCGACGACAGATTCACGGCCACGGGCCCCTGGAGATTCGCCGTCCACATTTCGCCGGCCTTGCGCGGCACGGTGGCGATGGCGAGCACCGCGACCTGATCCGGCCCCGTGACGCCGAGCGCTTCCGCCTCCTGGGTGGGCACATCCACGCTGTAGCCCTCGATGACCTGGAAGGGGTCGACGAGGACGAAGGCCAGCGGGGCGTGTTCCTCGGAGCGCAGCCAGTAGAATCCGGGCACGTCGGCAGCCTCGAGGCGATAGTTCTTGGCTTCGGGGAAACCGAGCAGGCCCGTCGCGAAGTAGATATGCTGGCCGGCGGTCTCTTCAGACGAGTCGCGGGGTGGTGACGGGAGCCGAAGGGCGGCGGTCATCGCAGGTAGTTCGTGAGAGTCGTGTCGAGAATCCGGCTCGTCGAAAGAAGGGCCGCCTGGTACGATGCCTGCCGGTTGACCAGGACCGTTACGGCTTCTTCCATTTCGACGTCCATCAAGTCGGATCGGAGGTTTCGCAGGTTCAAATCGAGCGACTCGACGTTGGCCTCGGCCACGTCGAGCCGAACTTGCCGTGCCCCGACCTCACCGATGTAGCCCTGAACATTCGTATGGGCCGCGTCCAGCCGGTCGGTCGTGGCGCCTACGCCGGCGGCGTCGTTCGCGCGAAGGGCGACCGACAGCGCATCGAGCGCGGCGAGAACGTCGGTGTCGACAAACAGCGTGCCGGCCCCATGGGCGCCCTGCATCAGGCTCCCGGCGCCCACCTCGTACGAGGGCGACTGGCGGGTGGGGGCGGCCGGATCTTCTGCCCCGGTCACGGAGTCGAGCGGCGCGCGATCGGGGTAGAGACCGCCGAAGACGTGCGCGTCGCCCGACTGGATGTTGGCGATCTGAATGACCTGGCGTCGCAGCTCATCGACCTCGTCGGCCGTGGTGTTCCGCGTCTGTGCGTTGGCCGTCGCGCCGGCTTGTCCATACCCGAGTTCGCGGGCCCGCTCCAGGATTCCAGAGACCTGATCCAGTGCGGTTTCTTCGACCGAAAGACGCTCCCGCGCGGCCGAGATGTTGCGCCCGTACTGGGTAAGCGCTCGAAGATCGGAGTCGGTGGCGAGTACTCGGGCCGCAGCGGCCGGGTCGTCGGAAGCGCGATCGATTCGCTGTCCCGTAGCGACCCGTTTCTGGGCTGCGGCCACGTCGGACATGCCCGATCGGACCGTTCCGAGGCTTCGCATGAGACTCAGATTATTTGTGATCCGCACCTGGTCTTTCCTCGCGTCGAGTTGAGTCAGGACGAGCCGACTCGTAGTCTAACGTCGTAGTGTCGGCTCACCCCGTTTGAACTTGAGCCGCCCTTCTCCCGAATATGGAAGGCCGATGGCCCGAATTCTGTGCGTCGATGATGAGGCTGGTGCGCTCGACATTCTCAAGGAGACCCTTCGCCAGGCCGGCCATGAGCCGGTCGGAGTTCGCAACGTCGATGCGGCCATGGCCGTGCTGGGTCGGGGCGGCATCGACCTCGTGCTGTCGGACTATCGCATGCCGGAGACGTCGGGGCTGGAGTTCCTGAATCGAATTCAGGAAGAAGGCCTCGACGTTCCCCTGATCATGATCACAGGGCATGCGTCGGTCGGTCACGCCGTCACGGCCATGAAGGCGGGAGCGATCGACTACGTGACCAAGCCGGTTCGGGCCGGCCAACTGGAGTTGGTCGTGGCGCAGGCCCTGGAGCTGGTTCGCCTTCGGCGTCAGAATCAGGCTCTGCGAAGCGAGGTGTCGGAACTCCGGGCCGGGAACGAGCTCGTCGGAGAGAGTCCTCTGTTCAACAAGCTCCTCGACGTGATCCGCGCGGCCGCTCCCACCCGCGCGAGTGTTCTCCTTCAAGGAGAGTCCGGCACGGGAAAGGAGCTCCTGGCCAGGACCATTCACGAGCTCAGCGGCCGAGAAGACGGTGCGTTCATCACCGTGAATTGCGCCGCGATGCCGGAACACCTGGTCGAGAGCATTCTCTTCGGCCACGAGAAGGGCGCCTTCACGGGGGCGGTCAAGCAAGTGAAGGGGGCCTTCGAGCGCGCGAACCGGGGAACCCTTCTTCTCGACGAGATCTCGGAGATGCGCATCGACCTGCAGGCCAAGCTGCTCCGCGCTCTCCAGGAAAACGAATTCGAGCGGGTGGGCGGCGCGGCCCCGGTTCGGGTCGACGTACGGGTCATCGCCACGACGAACCGCGATCTACCCGTCGAGGTCGACGAGGGGCGGTTCCGACAGGACCTGTACTACCGGCTCAATGTGCTGCCCATGCGGGTGCCCGCCCTGCGGGAGCGTCCCGATGATATTCCCCGGCTGGCGCACCACTTCGCCCGCAAGGTCGCGGTAGACCTCGACCGGCCGGTGCCGACCTTCACCCCCGAAGGGATCGAGATGCTTCGGGCGTACCCATGGCCGGGCAATGTGCGGGAACTCGCCCACGCGGTCGAGCGTGCCGTCATTCTCACCCAGAGCGGTGAGCTCGGCCCGGAGGCGTTCGATCTTCTGGGATCGGCCCCCAGCGGCGCCGGAGCGAGCCTGCCGGAGGGGGCCGTCGTGCTGCACAGCCTGCGGGTCGACGAAGCCGAGGCCGTGCTGATCGACGCGGCCCTGGAGCGCACCGACGGCAACCGGACCCAGGCTGCCGCCCTTCTGGGAATGAGTGTGAGAACACTTCGGTCCAAGCTCAATCGAGCCGACTAGACGTCTCCAGCCCGGCACTTTCCGCCGGGTTGGGCCCGGAAGAACCTTCCCGGTGAGCGATTCCTACCGGCCCTTCTCGCCCGTTCCAGACCCTCCCCAGTCCCAGGGGTGAGCCCTTTTCGCGTTGGCTCGCGTTTCCGTAAGTGATTCTAAAGTAGGCACTTAGTGGGACTCGGGGCGGGCCCTGCCACCGTCCCGACGGCGGTTTGCCCTCCAGGTGGAACGGCCGTTGCTCAAGGACCTCCCGCACACATGGGAGGCCTGATGATCAACAAAGTCCTGGGAACTGCATCCACCACCGCCGATCTTCGGCGGGAGCTGACCTCGTCGATGGAACGGACGAGAGCCGGCGCGGATCGCAT
>CBDUEZ010000106.1:0-12305 GCA_965366355.1 uncultured bacterium | reverse complement strand
CGTGGGATTGTGCAGGGGAATGGCCATGGCGCGACGCGTCCTCGTAGTGGATGATGAGGCAGGGGTGCGCCGCTCGATCGAGCGGGTACTCTCGGTTGCCGGATTCCACGTTACGGCCGTCCCCGACGGTGCCCGAGCCCTGCACCGCCTCGAGGCCGACGTCTTCGACCTCCTGATCATCGATGTCTACATGCCCGACATGGATGGATTGGGACTGATGAGGGAGCTCCGCAGCCGCAACGACGAGACGCCCATTCTGGCGGTGTCGGGCGGGGGTGACTCCCCTCATACGCTCGACCCCGAGGGGGCGCTGGCGGTGGCTCGGGCGTTCGGCGCCGGCATCCTGCCGAAGCCCTTCACGGTCGACGACCTGCTGGGAGCCGTCTCCGCGCTGCTCGACGACTGAGGCTCTACCGCCCGGCGAGCATCGGAATGGCCGCGAGCGCGAGGAAGGCGGCGAAGACGACCATCATCCACTTCACGAATACGCGTCCGTCATGGACGCTCACCGTCGCCTTCGACGCGCCCCAAATCAGCAGCACGCCGAACACGATCGCCACGCCGACCCAGGCGAAGGGAGCCATGGCGCCTCAGAGAATGATGGCGAGGGGCAGCAGCACGACGTAGCCGAGCACCAGGAGCAGCGGCGCGAGCGTGATCGAGCCCCCGGCGAGAAGCCAGTAGCCGAGGCTCAACGAGATCAAACCCGCCACACCCAGCCCCAGATTGACGCGCGAGAAGTGGAGCGAAGAATTGGGATCGGACGACGCGCGGGATCGGGGTGCAGTAGCCATGATCGAACACTACCTCGGGGTTGGGGACTGGACAATGGCGAGGCGAGCTCAGACCACCTGGAGATCGAAGCGGTCGACGTAGCGCTGCAACCGCGACCTCGAGATGCCGAGCACGCGAGCCGCCTCGCTCTTGTTGCCCTCGGTGCGGTGGAGCACGATCTGCACATGCTTTCGCACTGCGGTATCGAGCGAAAAGTCATCGGGATCTTCGGGGCGCGATCCTGCCGCCTCCCTCTGCGCTCTCCGTGATTCCGTCTCGAGCCCCAGCGACAGATGTTCGTCACCGATCGCCGCCCCGCGGGCGAGGATCGCCCCCCTCGTGAGGGCGTTTTCGAGCTCCCGGACGTTTCCGGGCCAGGGGTGGTTCTTCAGGCGGACCATCGCCCCGGGGCCGATGTGCCGAGCCTTGCTGCCTGTCACCGCTCGAATGCGTTCGAGGAGGGCCTCGGCGAGAAGCGGAATATCTTCGCGCCGCTCCCGAAGGGGCGGCACCTCGATTTCGACGACCCGGAGGCGGAAGTAGAGGTCTTCGCGAAAGCTACCTTCCTCGACCAGGGTCTCCAGCGGCTGATGCGTCGCGGCGATGATCCGCGCATCGGTCCGCTTCGGCGACTCTCCACCCACCGGATAGAAGGTGCGCTCCTGGAGGACCCGCAGCAGTTTGGTCTGAAACTCGGGTGAGGTGTCCCCGATCTCATCGAGAAAGATGGTGCCGCTGCCAGCCATCTCGAAGTAGCCCCGCCGCGACGACACCGCACCGGTGAACGACCCTTTGACGTGGCCGAACAGCTCCGACTCGAGAAGGGTCTCCGACAGCGCCGTGCAGTTCACGGCCACGAAGGGCTCCTCGGAGTGCGCCGAGTTGGTGTGGATCGCCCGGGCGACCATCTCCTTCCCCGTCCCGGTCTCTCCCCGAATCAGGACCGTCGCGCGATTGCGAGCCAGCACCCCGATCATCTTGTAGATCTCGATCATGCGCGGATCACGGCCCACGACCCGAGATCCACCCGAGGGTCGACTCACGTCTCCATCGCTCAGGGCGACCGAACGGTTGAGGGCCTGTTCCTTCAGACAGCGCGTGACGAGATCGTCGACCTGGGCCAGCCGAACGGGTTTGACGAGGTAGTCGAAGGCGCCGGCCTTCATCGCATCGACCGCGGTCGACATGTCTTCGTGGCCCGTCATGACCACGACGTCGAGCGAAGGCAACGTGGCGTGTACCTTCTCGAGCAACTGCAGTCCCGTCAGGCCCGACATCATCAGGTCGGTGACCACGAGGTCGGGCTCGAATCGCGAGATTCGCGCCAGCGCGGCCTCAGCCGACTCGGCCGTCTCGACCTCATGACCGGAGTGCCGAAGCTTCTCGGCCAGGGCCTCACGCAGGCCTTCTTCATCATCGACAACAAGAATACGACCGTTCATGTCGATCCGACTGGGGGAAGCAGGGGGCCGACAAAGGCCCGATCTGAACTGCTACCCGGCGAGGGGGTCTCCGGGTTCGTCCGCATCGGAGATCCAATAGTCGGGAGCCTCGGGCGGCTCGGTCGCCCGCAGTCGGGCGAGCCGTTCTCGGTTGTGGCCGCGGCGAACGCGCACCAGCACCAACGAGAGAATCGCGAGCAACGCCCAGGCGATCGACGAGTTGGTGACGACGGAGAGCCACCCGTAACGCTTCTTCAGCCAGGCGCGCCAGTCCTCTTCGAGTTGCGAGGTCGAGACCCCGTAGACTTCCCGGAGGGCGTCTTCGAAGTGTCCCCGCTCGCGCCATCGCTCGAGAAAGATCGCGAGGGCCTCCTCGCCGCTGGCCTCGATCAGATACTCGACGGTGGTGGCCGACAGGAGGTAGGCGTCCTGGGCCGAGCTGCGGTCGACCGGAAATCGAAACGTGAGCGAATCGAGGGGGGGCGTGCGACCGAGCGCCACTCGGAGCCGGAGACGCCACACCTCTGCGCGATTCCAACCGGCCGCCCACTGCGCGTAGCCTTCGTCGAACCAACGGGGCACGCGAAGGCCGGGAATCGACTGGCGGAGGGCGATATGGGCCCATTCGTGACGCACGACGCGCCAGCGATCGGTCCCGCGGGCCCGATCGGAAGCGTAGGCGGGCAGGACGATTCGGTTCAGCGACGGGATCGCCACGCCGGCGCTCCACTCCGGCGGTCTGCCCCCCGACGCGCGCCGAAACGACGCCTCGTCGGGCGCCAGCATCACGGTGACGCCCACGGGAATTCCCTCGGCGATGGCCGGAAGGGGCGGTTGCGCACTCAACGCCTCGGCGATCGCCTCGGCCCTCAAGGAATCGCCCTCGCCGTATCGCACGACGAAGCCCGGTCCCTCGACTGCGCCGACGAACGGAGTCGGCGTACGCTGAGCATGGGTGGGCGACGCCGCGGCGAACGCCGCAACAAGGGCGCCGACGAGCGCCCGGACCCTACATGCCGTGGTCCAACAGCTCCAGGTGAGCCCGGACGGCCTCGTTCGACGGGTTGAGTTCGAGCGCCCGTCTCCACAGGAGTCGTGCAACGTCGGTATCGGCATCGCCGTGCGCCAAGGTGCCCAGCCGGAGGTAGACGTCGTCACCGAGACGCGGGTCGACCTTCACGGCCTTTTCATAGTGAATTCGGGCCTGATCCAGGTCGCCCTTCGCATAGGCCTGGTCTCCGAGCGCCTTGTGAGCCTGTGCAGGAGGCGGCGTGAGCGCAACGGCTCGTGTGTAGAGCGCCTCGGCGGTCTGGTGGTCTCCGCGCTCCTCCAGAGCCGCCGCCGTATTGACCAGGATGGGACCCGACTCCGGATACAGTCCCAGACCCTCCCGCCCCAGCGCGACGGATCGGTCGAGATTGCCCGCCATGGCGGCCGCCAGCACTCCCGCCGAAAAGAAGAGCGGTTCCGGCTGTTTGACGGCGGGATCGTCACGGTAGCTCTGCAGGTCGGTCAGCGCGTCGACCGGAGCCCCGGCCTGCATCAGCAGAACGCCTCTCGCCAAAGCGACCTCACCGTCGCCCGGCCGCAGTGCCTCGCAGCGCGCGAGCGCCTCCAGTGCTTCGTCGAAGCGCCCCAGCATCTCGAGGGTCAGGGCCCGATTCCGGTGCACGCCGAAGGCCTCGGGGTCGTCGGCCGCGATTCGGTCGAAGAACCGAAGCGCGTCTTCGTACCGGCGACTCCGGAAGGCCACGAGCCCCAGACGATGAAGGGCGCCCACATTGCGGGGGTCTTTCTGGACGACGGCGTTGAACTCCCGCGTCGCGTCTTCCAGCATGCCCGAACGATAGAAGGCCACGCCGAGGTTCAGATGTTGCCGCACCTGTTCGTCGATCTCGGGTCCGTCGGTCGCCCGGCGCCCACTGCGCTCGACGAACCCGGCCTGGATCAGGCCGTAGAGCGCCTTGCCGACGTCGAATTCGACCATTCCCGCGGCCGAGACGATCTCTTGCACCGTACGGTCGGCATCGATCAGCGGGAGGATTCGCACCTGGTTCTGTTCGAGCTCGACGTCGGGATCCTCGGCCGGGTCTTTCACCACCTCGAAGACCAGGTCGAACGACGGGATCTTCTTCTCGATCAGACTCCATTCGTCGACGCGGCGAGCTCCTTCGAGGAGGAGGCTCTCGGCCGGAATATCGACCAGGAACAGTCCTTCTTCTTCCGGCCGCTGGTCGAGGTCGAAATGGAAGCTGCCGCGGGTCCAGGTGAAGAGGTGATAGACGGCCTCTTCGATCTGCACTCGAATGAAGCGATGCAGGTCGTCACTGGTGATCGCGCCATCGGCCAGCAGGATTTCTCCCACCGGGCTCCGGGTGCGGTTCTCTGCCTGCCGGCTCATGGCCGAGGCGAGCTGCTCCTCCTCGATGACGCCATTGCGAACAAGGAGTTCTCCGAGGCGATCCGGACGGTTGAGGAGAGAGGCGTAGATGACGCGGCCGTTTTCGAAATACAGATAGCCGAAGTTGGACCGATCGGTCACACTCAGACAGCCGGTTTTTCGCCCCATCGCCAGGAGTTGGCAGATGTCGGCGAGGCTGACGTCCTGGAGGGATCCCTCGATGGCCATCAGTACAGGTCCTCGACAAGACGTTCCTCAGGGTGTGGCCATCGCCACACCACCTTCTCGGGTGAAGGCCGCCACGCACGACTCGCGGGGGTGGAGACCTCCAATTCCGTGCCCAGTGGATCGGGCAGGAAGTCCTCGGGTGTCACCTTCATTCGCGACTTCTGAGGCTCGACGAGGAAGAGTCCCCCCCGGTCGCCCATGTCGAGTTGATCCAATGGGGGGATCACGGGAGGTTCGTCGGGCCCGCCCGAGGAACCCGCCGAGTTCGCACCCGTGCGGTCGGAGCCGGTGAGGCTCGACGAAGGGTCGAAGCCCTCATCGGAGAAGTCGACCGAGAGTCCCTGCCAGAAGGGGTCGTCTTCGGGGGCGGGCATCGGATCGACGAGGGTGAACTCGCGCGCATCCGGGCCCAGATCGCGGCCATCGACCTCGACCACCAGCCCGCCTTCGAAGCGGGAACGGAGCCGCTCGTCGATGTTGTCGACCTTCGACGGAGGGCGATTGGCCGCCAGCAGCACGCGAGCACCACGGCGCTTGAGTGCCTCGAAGAGATGGAAGAACTCCTCCTGGGCCCGCTCGGTGTCCGACAGCGCCTCGACGCCGTAGACGAGAAGCAGATCGACGGTCCACCAGCGCTCACGCCAGGCTCCGGCCACACCCTCCGACAACGCCCGTATGAAGTCGTCGGAAAACCCGGCCACCGAGGTGACGGCCATCCGTCCCGCCGGGAACGCCGAGCGAAAGGCCCGCGCGGCCGAGGCCATGAGACCCCGAGCGGCCGACCCCTCCTCGTCCCAGAGGTAGAGGGGGTTGTATTGCGGCTTGTCGAGCGACACCAGCTGGGCGGCCGCCTTGAGGGGCAGCGGCGGCAGCTGTTCCTCGAGTTCCCGCAGCGACGGGCCGGGAGAGACCTCGAGAAACGGGCGGACCCGTTCGCGAACCGAACCCAGCAGCGCCTCGGCCTCTTCGACCCGGTCGGGGTCTTTCACGACGCTCGAGGCGGCCTCGGGCCACGGGTTCTTCAAACGGGTGAGTTCGTCGTCGATCTCCCGAAGACGCGTCACGTCGGCCCGAAACGACTCCACCCTTGCCTGCCAGGACGAGGGCTCGGCGCGTGATTCCAGCGCCAGCCGCAGTCGTCGGGCCGTAAACCCCTCCCGTTCGGCCGTCTCGGCGGCTCCACGGTAGGCGGCCCGCCAGGGAGCCTCCTGCACCTCGACGGCGTCGGCGAGCGCCCCCGACACCTGGTCGAGAAAGTTGTCGAACTCGGCGGCGGTGGTCGCGGTCACCCGCGGCGACCCTCCGGCGGGCTCCCCCATGAATTGGGCCACGTCGTCGGCCTGCACCTCACGACCCTCGAGGTCCTGCACCGCGAGAATCCGGTTCAGTGCGCCGCCCAACTCCCGAACGTTCTGGATCGGATACCGGGCGACGGCCTCGGCCACACCCTCGGCCAGATGTTGCCCTCGCGATTCCGCCTTGCGCCGTATGATCGCCACCCGGGTTTCGTATTCGGGCGGAGCGATGTCGACGATCAGACCCCCGGAGAATCGCGAAAGAAGCCGCGCATCCAGGTGGTCGATCTGTGCCGGCGGACGGTCACTCGCGAGCACGACCTGGCGCCCCGCCGAGGTCATCGCGTCGAGGGTGCCCAGAAGCATCTCCTGCGCCTCGGGCTGACCTGCGAGAAACTGCACATCGTCGAGCAACAACACGTCGAGATCACGGTATCGGTCGCGAAGTTCTTCGCGCGTTCCGCCCTCGAGCGCCTCGGTCAGCGCCCCGAGGTATTCCTCGAGCGTTTCGTAGCGCACCTGGCGGGGGGGTTCAGCGCGGTCGGCGTGGTTGGCGACACCGAGCAGAAGATGGGACTTGCCCAGACCGGACGCCGCGTAGACGAAGAGCGGGTTGTAGCTCTTTCCGGGCGACTCCGCCGCGCGGCGCGCAGCCGCGGAGGCCAGCCGATTGGCAGGCCCCACCACGAAGGTCTCGAAGGTGAGCTTCGGATCCAAGTCCTTCATCGGCAACACGGGTCCTTGCACGAAAAAGAGGCGGGCCGTCTAGGGCCCCCGGGTCGGAGGGGGAGTATCGGCCGGTGTTTCCGGAACCAAAGTCCGGCCGACCGTGGAGCAGAGCTCCCTCGCCGCGACCTCTCAGGGGCGCGTAGGCCCGCCCGCGGCCCAGCGTGCGGCCGCCTGGAGATCCGGCGGCAACGGCGCCTCGAATCGCAGGGTCTCGCCCGTCACCGGGTGATCGAAGTCCAGTCGCGCCGCGTGCAGGAATTGTCTCGGCACTTTGGCCGCCAGCGTGCGCGCCCAGCCGAGTGCGGGACCGCTCATGCCCTTCTCCCGACCCGCGCCATAGATCGCATCGCCCACCACGGGGTGGCCGATGGAGGCCAGGTGCACACGGATCTGATGGGTGCGCCCGGTCTGCAAGGCCACGTCGAGCAATTCCGCCGCGATCCACCGCTCGCGCACACGCACCTTGGTCACGGCATGTCTCCCGCCTTCGACGACGGCCATGCGCTTCCGGTCGCGCGGATCCCGCGCGAGGGGCCGATCAACGGTCATGGACGCCTCGTCGAGGTGTCCCCACGCCGCGGCGAGGTAGAGCCTCTTGATCTTCCGGGCGCGGAGCGCGTCGGACAGCGCATGGTGCGCCCGATCCGTCTTCGCGACCACCAGCAATCCCGAGGTGTCGCGGTCCAGCCTGTGCACGATTCCCGGGCGCAGCCTCCCGCCCACCCCGGAGAGGTCGGTGAGGTGGTGGAGGAGAGCGTTGACCAGCGTGCCGTCGCGGTGGCCCGGCGCGGGATGCACGACCATGCCCGCATCCTTGTCGACGACCGCCAACTCCTCGTCCTGGTACACGATCCGGAGAGGAAGATCCTGCGCGACCAGTCCAACGGGAGTGGCCGGAGGGACCACAACCTCGACCCACCATCGCTCATCGACGACCTCCGACTTCTTCGGCACCCGCCACTCGCCTTCGTCGATCCGCACCCGGATCTTCTCGGCTTCGAGGAGCCTCTGCACGCGGGTACGCGACAAGTCGAACCGATCCGCGACCCACGCGTCGAGCCGTGATCCCCCCTCGGCCTCCGGCACCCTCAGACGGCGCGGATCCCCGTCTGTGGTCACGGGCTGGCGACCTCGATTCGAGACAGGCCCAACCGAGCGGCAACGCCATCGAGATCGACTTCGACGCTCCCCTCCCAGTCGCCCGAGAGGGCGTCGCCGATCACCACATCGCTCGACAGCGTTTCGCCGCCGATGAAGTCGCGCCACCTCTCGGCCGGCCCCCTCACGGGCTCCGGCCCGAAGATCCCGAGTCGGATTCGATCGGTCACTTCCAATCCGGTGTCTTTGCGGAGTCGCTGAATCCGGTTGACGAGCTCGCGGGCCATTCCCTCGGCCCTCAGCGCGTCATCGAGGGTTGGATCCAGGGCGGCGACGTGGCCGTTCTCGGAGCGAACCACCCATTCGCCCTCGGCGGCCTCGATCACGTCGAGGTCGCCGGGTTCGAGCTGGTGGGTCTCACCGGCCAGCTCGAACGAAACCGATTCTCCGGCGCGATACGCCGCCAACGCCTCGCCCGGAAGGGCGCGGATCGCCGTGGCGGCCGTGTTGGTCTCCTTGCCGAAGCGCGGTCCCAGGGCCCTGAAGTTGGGGCGGGCTTCGAGGCTCACGAGGCCCTCGGCCGACATGAGGAACTCGATCTCCTTCACATTGAGTTCGCTTCGTACCACCTCGAGGATCTCCTCGCGAGGCAGTCGATCGGCCGGCACGACAGCCTGAAGAGCTCTCAACGGCTGTCGCACCCGGATCTTGACCTCCTCGCGGGCGGCACGGCCGAGCGAGACGAGGATGCGAGCCGCCGCCATCTCGACCTCGAGTCGTTCGTCGCGCCGCGCGGGGTCGCCGACTGGAAAAGGCTCCAGGTGCACCGACCGGCCCATCAACGCTCGATGCAACCAATCCGCGATGAAGGGCACCACGGGCGCCACGAGCCGGGACACCTCCACCAGCGCCTCGTGAAGGGTGCGAAAGGCGGCCCGAGATTCGGCGGCATCGCCGTTGCCCCAGAAGCGCTGGCGGCTCCGCCGCACGTACCAGTTCGACAGCTCCTCGACGAAGTCGATCACCTCGCGATACGCCCGCGTGAGCTGATACGCGTCGAGCTCGGCCCCCACGGTCGATGTGAGGGCCTCGAGCCGGGACAGGAGCCAGCGATCCAGCACAGGGCGATCGGCGGGCGCGGGATCCCGGTCGGAGGGCTCCCAGCCTTCGATCGACGAATACAGCGCGAAAAAGCGGTAGGTGTTGGCCAGCGTGTCGAAGAACCGACGCGACGCCTCCCGCACTCCCTCGGGGTCATACCGCTTGGGCACCCAGGGATTCGACACCGTGATGAGGTACCACCGCACGGCATCGGCCCCGTGGTCGGCCACGGCATCCCAGGGGTTCACGGCGTTCCCGCGCGTCTTCGACATCTTCTGGCCCTCGGCATCGAGGATCAGGTCGTTGACCACGACGTTGCGGAACGCGGGGCCTCGGCCGAGGAGCGTCGAGATCGCCATCAGCGAGTAGAACCACCCGCGGGTCTGATCGAGCCCCTCGCAGACGAAGTCGGCCGGGAAGTGTGCCTCGAACTCACCCTCGTTCTCGAACGGGTAGTGCCACTGCGCGTAGGGCATGGCGCCCGAGTCGAACCAGACGTCGACCACTCCGGGCGTGCGCCGCATGGTTCCGCCGCAAGAGCAGTCCCAGGTCAGCTCGTCGATGAAGGGGCGGTGAGGATCGAATTCGTCGCCGAGCGGGCCCACACGTTCAGCGAGTTCGGCAAACGACCCGATCCAGGTCACATGGTCGGGGTCGTTCTCGCACACCCAGGCCGGGAGGGGCGTGCCCCAGTAGCGATCACGCGACAGGGCCCAGTCGACGTTCCCTCTCAGCCACTCCCCGAAGCGCTTCTCGCCCGTCTCGGGCGGATGCCATGACACCTGATCGTTGTTCGCCAGCATCTCGTCCTTGCGGGTCGACGTCGCGGCGAACCACGAGTCACGCGCCATGTAGATCAGCGGAGAACGACAGCGCCAGCAGTGCGGATACGAGTGGGTCTTCATCTCGTGGCGAAACAACAGTCCGGTGCGCTCCAACTCGGCGACCACCACCGGGTCGGCGTCCTTCACGAAGAGCCCACCCACGAGGCGCACCTCGGGCAGAAACACGCCGGCGTCGTCGATCGGGCGCAGGAGCGGTAGGTCGTGGCGCAGACCCGCCGCATAGTCGTCGGCCCCGAACGCCGGTGCCATGTGAACGATGCCGGTGCCGTCGTCGGCACTCACGAAATCTTCGAGCACCACCGTCCAGGCATTGCCCCGTTCGGCGGGCTCGGCCACCAGGTCGACGGCCCGTCGGTACGCGACGCCCGCGAGAGCCGTTCCGGGCATCTCGGCGCGAACGACCACGCCTTCGCCCAGCACCGCTTCGACCCGGTCCTTGGCGAGGATCAGCCTGCGCCCCTCGTGTTCCACTTCGACGTAGGTCAACTCCGGATGCACCGCGAGTCCGACATTGGCCGGAACCGTCCACGGAGTCGTCGTCCACACGGCGAAGAAGCGACCGTCGGGCTCGCCGTCGGCGTCGAGCACCGGTAGGAGAAAGGTCAACGACGGATCTTCGACGTCTTCGTAACCCTGTGCGACTTCATGGCTCGACAGTGCCGTTCCGCATCGAGGGCAGTAGGGCACACTCTTGTGGCCGCGATACAGGAGTCCCTCGTCGGCGAAGCGCTTGAGCACCCACCAGACCGACTCGATGTAGTTCGCGTGAAAGGTGACGTAGGGGCGGGAGTAGTCGAGCCAATAGCCGATCCGCTCGGAGAGCTGCTCCCACTCCTCCTTGTAGGTGAAGACCGAATCGCGGCACGCGCGGTTGAACTCGGCGATGCCCAGCGCTTCGATCTCGGGCTTTCCACTGATTCCGAGGCGTTTCTCCGCCTCGATCTCGACGGGGAGTCCGTGGGTGTCCCACCCGGCGATGCGTGTCACCGACCGGCCCCGCATCGTCTGGTAACGGCACACCAGGTCCTTGATCGCCCGACTGATGATGTGATGAAGCCCGGGCCGGCCGTTGGCCGTCGGCGGCCCCTCGTAGAAGACGAAGGGTTCTCCCCCGGAGGTCGCCTCGAGGGTCTCCCGAAAGAGGTCTTCCTCTCGCCAGAGTTCGAGCAGGCCTTCTTCCAGATCCTGCGGGGTAGCCGGGAAATCGGAGTAGGACATGGGTCGTCGTCGGAAGTCGGTCAGGTGAGTTCGGCCATCACACCGCGAAGCAGCGCAATGAGGTGAGGTTGGGCGCGATCGGCCACGCGCAGAATGTCTTCCATTCGGGCTTCGTCGAGCTCGTCGGGCAAGCACTGATCGGTCACGATGCTCACGGCCAGCACCTTCAAACCCGCGTGGCGCGCGGCAATGACCTCGGGCACGGTGCTCATGCCGACGACGTCGGCCCCGAGCGATCGGAGCATGCGGTACTCCGCGCGCGTCTCGAGGCTCGGCCCCTGCACGGCCACATAGACGCCACTGCGCAGGACGATGCCCTGCTCCAGGGCGATTCTCGAGGCCAGGGCCTGGAGGCCGGGGTCATACGCGGCACTCATGTCGGGAAATCGCGGGCCGAGATCATCCAGGTTGGGTCCGATGAGCGGATGATCCCCCATCAGGTTGATGTGATCGCTCACAAGCACCAGATCGCCCGCCGACCACAGCGGGTTCATTCCCCCACATGCTCCCGAGAGGAGCAATGTATCGGCGCCGAGCAACTTCATCACCCGGATCGGGAACGCGACCCTCGACGCAGGAACCCCCTCGTAGAGGTGAGCCCGGCCCTGGAGCGCCACCACGTCGACGCCCGCCATTCGTCCGAACAACACACGTTTTGCGTTGCGCTCGACGGTGGAGCGAGGAAATCCCGGGATGTCTTCATACGACATCGAGTGGGCAACCTCGATTTCCTCTGCCACCGACCCGAGCCCGGTTCCCAGAACGATTCCACACCGGGGTCGCGCCGTCCCCACCACGTCGCGGATGGCATCGACCGCGGCCCGTAGCGATGCCATCTCCGCTACGGCGGTTCCCCTCTCCGTCACGCGCCGACGCGGGGCGGCGGAAGGATCGTGGCCTCGTGATCGACCTCGTCGGGTGACGGGGCGAGCCCTTCGACGGGAATCGCCTCGTCGACCGACTCCTCGGGCGCGCCGTCGCTCGGTGCCTCGTACGCGTCGCCGTGGGAGCGGGCCCCGCCATCAGACCGGACCTCGCCATCGTCGGCATCGCCCGCTGCATCAGCCACGACCTCGGCCTCGGCTTCGATGGCGGCTTCGCCTTCGGCCTCCACCTCGTCGGCCGTCGGGGCGTCCACCTCGTGCGCGAAGAGAGCGCGGGCGGCCGCCTCCCG
>CBDUEZ010000105.1:0-12324 GCA_965366355.1 uncultured bacterium | reverse complement strand
ACGGCATCGACCCCCTCCATCACCTGGCGCACCTCTCCGTGATCGGTGGCGTCGACCGCGACGAACTCGAGCTTTCCCCCAACGAAAGGCTTGAGGAACGGCCGCACATTCGCCGACGCCTGATCGGCGATGATGACCTTCTCGACGTTGTCACGCCGCACGAGGTCGAAAGCGGCGGCGGAGCCCTGTGCGCCGCCTCCGAGCACGAGAAACTTCATGGGTGTCTCCTAGTGAAGTCGTAGATCTATTCGCCCAGCAAATCCAGTTGGGACTGCGGATCATCGTTCAAGGGGGAGGCCGGCGACGCACTCTCGGTCGAGGGCGGCCGTGTCTCGGAAGAAGGCCCGGTCTCGGAGGTCGGCCGGGTTTCGCGGGTCGGACTCGAGCCTGCCGCCGGGGCAGAACCCTCACCCGTGGGAGACTCGCCGTTCTCGGGCTCGCCCTCCGCACCTTCGTCACCCGAGTCGCTCCCGGTCCCTGTGTCGTCGCTCCCCAGGGGTTCCCCCTCGGGGCGACCACCCGCCGTCCTGGTCACCTCGACCACGCGGTCACCCGACGGGATCTTCACGATGCGTTTGCCCAGGGTGCGGCGGCCCTGCATGGGCACACCCTCGACCGCCGCCGACATGGTCTGGCCCCCCGCGGTGATGAACATCACGCTGTCGTCGAGCATGACCTCCAGGGCGGCCACCACCGGCGGAATCTTGCCGGTCGACGGCTGGAACATGGTTCCCATGCCACCGCGCTTCTGGAGCGGGAACTCCGCAGCAGGTGTGCGCTTGCCGTGGCCATCTTCCGTCACCGTCAGCACACTGGCGTCCCGCCGCAGGATCAAGACGCCGACCACGCGGTCGTCACTCCCCAGACCGATGCCCTTCACACCCTTCGCCGTCCTCCCCTGCGTCGGCACATCCGCCTCGGCGAAGCGAATGGCTCGGCCACCGCGGGTGAGGAGCATCACTTCTGCCAGCCCATCGCTCAGCACCACCTCGACGATGCGGTCGCCGGACTTCACCCCCGCCGCGATGACCCCCGTCGACCGGGGATTCGAGAACTCCGAGAGCTCGGTGCGCTTCACCTGCCCGCCCTCCGACAGGAAGATCAACATGCGGTCGGCGGCTTCGAGATCTTCGACGGGTACCATCGCGACAATTCGATCGTCGCGATCGGCAGCCGGAAGCAGCGAGTAGAGGGACTGGCCCCGACTCGAACGACCGCTCTCGGGCAGATCCAGTACCGGGAGGAAGTGGCACTGGCCCTGCTCCGTGAAGGCGAGGATCCACCCCTGCGTGCGTGCGACGAAGATGCGCTCGATGTAGTCGTCGTCGTACTTCTCCATACCGGCGAGCGCCTTGCCGGACGACAGACGTCTGCGATAGAGGTGCATCGGCATACGCTTGACGAATCCCTCGTGGCTCACGGTCACCACCACGTCTTCGTCGGCCACCTCTTCGCGCACTTCGGCGACGTGCTCTTCGGCGTCGCCGAGAACTCGGGTACGACGATCGTCGCCGTACTTCTCCACCACCTCGGCCAACTCCTCCAGAACCACGTCGAGCTGGCGCTCCTCGCTGTCGAGGATTTCGCGCAGCTCGGTGATCTTGGCCTTGAGGGCCTCGAGTCGCGACTTGAGGTCGGCGCCCTCGAGACGAGTCAGCTTGGCGAGCCGCATGTCGAGAATCGCGCCGGCCTGAATGTCGCTCAGCCCGAAACGATCCTGGAGGCGATCGCTGGCCTGCGGCCGATTCATCGACCCGCGAATGATCCGCACCACCTCGTCGATGTGGTCGAGGGCGACCAGCAGTCCCTCTACGATATGGCGCTCGGCCTCGGCCTTCTCCAGCAGATGCTGGCATCGGCGTACGACGACCTCGATGCGGTGGTCGCGGTACCGCTCGAGCATCTGCTTGAGGTTGAACTCCTTGGGCTCCCCATGATCGAGGGCGAGCATGATCGCGCCGAAGGTCGCCTGCAGATACGTCTTCTTGTAGAGCAGAGCGAGGACCCCCTGGGCCGACACTCCGCGCTTCAACTCGATGACGAGGCGAATGCCGTCGCGGTCCGATTCGTCCCGCACGTCGGAGATGTCATCCGCCTGCCCCTTCCGGGCCAGCGCGACGATCTGACTGACGATCTTCGACTTCGACACGCCGTAGGGCACCTCGGTGACCACGAGCTGCTGCTTTCCCCCGCGCAGGGCCTCCTTCACGATCCGGGCCCGCATGATGATCCGGCCCCGGCCGGTGCGGTACATGTCGGCGATCCCGTCGCCGCCCACGATGAAGGCGCCGGTCGGAAAGTCGGGACCCCGAACGTGGCGCATCAGGTCGTCGACGGTGCAGTCGGGATCGACGGCGAGCTGCCGGATACCGGCCGCCACCTCTCGCAGGTTGTGTGGAGGAATGTTCGTGCTCATCCCCACGGCGATGCCGCTCGACCCGTTCACCAACAGGTTGGGAATACGCCCGGGAAGCACGACGGGCTCCTGTCGTTGTCCGTCGAAGTTGTCGACGAAGTCGACCGTTCCCAGGTCGATATTCTCCAGGAGCTCGGTGGCCACCGCATCGAGGCGAGCCTCGGTGTACCGGTAGGCCGCAGCCGAGTCGCCGTCAATCGATCCGAAGTTGCCCTGCCCGTCGATCAGCGGGTAGCGCAACGAGAAGTCCTGGACCATGCGCACCATGGCGTCGTAGACGGCCGAGTCGCCATGCGGGTGGTACTTGCCCAGCACGTCTCCCACGACGGTCGCGCACTTCTTGTAGGGGCGGTCGGGAGAGAGGGACAACTCGTGCATCGCATAGAGAATGCGACGATGGACCGGTTTCAGACCGTCTCGTACGTCGGGGAGGGCCCGGGAGACGATGACGCTCATGGAGTAGTCGAGGAACGACTCTCGCATCTCGTCGACAATCGCCCTCTTCAGGATGCGCTCGCGTTTCTGCGCCGTTGCCAAGGCATCTCCTGGTGCGGGTGTGGCGGCCTGAAGTCCGCGTACACTCTAAGATCGGAGAAAAGCCCGCAAGACGCGGATGGGCCCGCTGAGCCGGCGCCCGGATCCCGGGGTCACCCCTCTGAATCGTCGTCGTGCGCGAGGAGCTGCAGCACCCGATCGCGGAGGTCGGGCGGTACGTCGGGCTGAGCCAGGGCGGCGTGAACCCGTTGCCGAAACGACTGCTCCATTTTCAGATGGGGATAGCAGCGGGTGCAGACCTCGAAATGTTCTTCGACCTGCGCGTGGGTGAGGCCTGGGAGTTCCCCGTCGACGAACTCCTGGAGACGAGTAATCGCCTCCTTGCACGAGATCATCTCCCTCGACTCCGGAGCCGGCTCGTCGCCGATCCCACCCAGCCGAAACAGCCGCTTCAGACGATCGAAGATCATCGAATCCCCCCTTCTCCGGATGCCATCATTCCTCCGAGCTCGCCGAAACGGCCAGATATCCCATCTCCACGGCATAGTCGTAGAGCTCCTTCTGAAGCCGCCTCCTCCCTCGGAACAGGCGACTCTTCACGGTTCCGACCGGCACCTCCATCAAGTCGGCGATCTCCTGGTAGTTCAAACCCTCGAGGTCGGACAGCACAACGGCGGTCCGGTATTCCTCAGGCAGCGCGTCGATGGCCGCGAGCACCTGGTCGTCGACGATCTCGTGAAAGAAGCGCCCTTCCGGATCGGTCTCGCTGGCCTCGCTCCACAGCGGATTGGCCATGTCGCCCGCCCCCGCATCGGAACGCGGCGCCTCCTTCTCGATGATCTCGGACTGCCTCTGGCCTCGTTCGACCTGCCTCAGAAAGACGTTTCGACAGATCGTGAAGAGCCAGCTCTTGGCGCGGGTGCCGGGGCTGTACTGCCCGAAGGAGCGCCACGCACGGAGAAACGTCTCCTGCACGAGGTCCTCGGCAGGGTCACCGGCTCCCGCGAGGCGCAAAGCGAAGCGGTAGACGGCATCGAGATGAGGAAGGATCTCCCGATTGAAGTCGTCGGTCTGCGTCTGCTCGTTTGAACTCACGTCACTCCCATTCATCGAGGATCTGACGGAAGTCGTCGGCCATCGACGGATGTCCATGTGACTCGGCCTGACCGATCCCGCGCTCGTAGGCGGCCCGCGCCTCGAGGTCACGGCCCAATCGCCTCAACGTGTCTCCCAATCGGCCCCAGGCGTTTCCCTCGTCATCGGCCACCTCGAGGTATGCGCTCAGGTGGGTCACCGCCTCGTCGAGGCGGTCCTGCTTCAGGAACTCCAGCGCCAGGCCGAAGCGAAGCCGGTGATCGTCGGGGCGGCGCTCCAGCATGCGGGCCAGAGCCTCGGTACGGTCGTTCATATGGGGAGGAAGCCGGGAAGGGCCCCGACAGTTCCCGAGTCAGTCCGGGAAGGCAAACGTCAGAGCCGCCTGCTCATCGGCAGGGGCCCCCGTGACCACCTCGATGAGCGCCCGCATGTGCACGCCCATCTCTTCGAGGCGCCCCAGGACGGTCCGCACATGGGCGTAGTCGAAATAGGCCGCGACGGCGGGTTCGGCCGCAGGATGGGTCGCAACCACTGCCGAGTCCATCTCGGCGCGAAGGCACGACAGGATCGTGCGAACCGCGTCTTCGCAGGCTTCCTGTTCAGCCAGTGTCGACAGCGAAAGGTCGCCGTCGAGTGTGGGCAGCAAGAACTCCACCCGTTCCCGTGCTCTCGATGGGGCCGCCACCGCACACGGGCCGGCGCCATCACCGCTCAGGACCGTTCCGGCCCCGGAGCGAAGTGCGGTCAGCTCTTCGTAGTTGCAGTGGAGGATCATCGTCTTCCGCCGGATGAACAAACGTTTCGCGCTACTTCTACACTGGGAACGGACCATGGCTTTCTGCAAGCCCGCTCATGAAGTATCTACCCCGCGCACCCCCGAAGGTTTACAGGCCCGACGGCTCGAGATCGGGGAGGGGGACCATACGCGGTCCGAAGATCAGGCCTCCGGCGAGGTCGATCAGAATGTGGACGATCACCGCCGGCCACAGGCTGCCATCGAGGATCACCGACGCACCCAGTAGAGCCCCGAGCGAGGCGGTACGGAGAATCCCGAAGGCCCCTTGATAGACGTGAAGCACACCGAAGGCCAGCGACGATACGACGAGGGTGATCCACACGCTCCCGAGCGCGGGCGCGAGAACAGCAAACAGAAAGCCCCGGAAGACCACCTCTTCACCGAAGCCCGCGAGCACCGAAAGACCCGCAAACAGGCGCCGCTCCGTCGACGTACGGGGTAGGAGCTGAGCCAGAATGGGACTTTCCGACAGCCCGGCCTTCTTCGAGACGAGGTGGAAGGCTCCCACCAACACCGCCGAGGCAACCCCCAATCGCAGAGTCGAAACGGCCAGTTGGCTCCCGTCGATCGGACCCAGCCCCAGGGTCTCGAGACCAGGGCCCAGAGCCCCCACGACCAGAGACGCCATCGTGAGGCCCGTCAGCGCGACCGCAGATCCGGCGTACACATCGGGTCGGTTCAGGCGCGTGCCGGCGATCAAGGGCACCTGAGCGACCGACAGCACGGGTAGCGTCAGGACGAGGAACGCCGCCAACACACCCTCGAACAACCCCACGTCGAGGCGCAGGTATAGCCCCAGGGAGGCTAGGAGCCACGCGCCCAGACCCACGTGGACCATCCACCCGACGTCGGTCTTCGAGGGGCCCGAGTCGGCGGCGTTCATTCGGAAGCGCGCGCCACGGCCCGCTCTCGCCCCAGTTCCACGATGCGTTCGACGACCGCCGATACGTCGTCGCGCGTCGAGCGAAAGTTGAGTATGCACAGGCGAAGCGCGTAGCGTCCCCTCAAGCGAGTCGACGACATCATCGCGGTACCCTCTTCGACGATGGCGTCCTGCACACCCCGGTTCAGGGATTCCAGCGCCTCTTCGGTCCAGTTCGCACCAGGAGGGCGCAGCCGGAAACAGACGATCCCCAACGACGCGGGACTCAGGATCTCGATGTCGGCATGCGCCCGGAGAAGCTCCTCGGCGACGTCGCCGAGAGCGATGCCTTGCCCGATCGCCTCGGCATGGGCACGGCGGCCATGAATCTGGAGAGACATCCAGACCTTCAAGGCCCGGAACGCCCGCGTGAGTTGGAGGCCCCGGTCCGCGAAGTTGACGTGTTCCATGCCCAAAGCGGTGTCCTGGAGGTATTCCGGCAGCACCCGAAACGCGCGCTCGAGGTCGGTCGGATCCCGGACCAGGAGGCAGCCCGTCTCGTACGGCTGAAAAAGCCATTTGTGCGGATCGAGGGTCACGCTGCGAGCGCGTCCGATTCCGCGCAAGGCGCTCTCGCCCCGCTCGGTCAGCACCGCGAATCCGCCGTAGGCGGCATCGACGTGGAGCCATACGCCCCGCGACTCGCAGAGATCGGCCAGGGCCGGGAGGGGATCGACCGCTCCGGTATTCGTCGCCCCGCCATTGGCCGCCACGAGAACGGGGGTCAGCCCATCCCGCACGTCGTCGTCCATCGCCCTCGCGAGGGCCGCAACGTCCATGCGGTATTGCTCGTCGGAGGGGATGCGCCGGAACGCGGAGTCGCGGAAGCCGGCGATGCGACAGGCCCGCTCGACCGAGCTATGGCTCTGATCCGAGAAATAGACCACCGGGCGCTCTGGATGTCCGGCCGCGTCGCGAGCCGCGACGACTGCGCCGAGGTTCGCCGCCGAGCCGCCGCTCGTGAAGAGTCCACCCGCACCCTCGGGCATGCCCAGCCACTCCCGAAACCACTCCAGCACCACCAGTTCGAGCTGGCTCGGGCCCGCCGACTCCAGCCACGTGCCCTGGAAGATGTTGAATCCATTGGCCAGGAGTCCCCCCACCACCGAGGCCCAGGTCGGAGACGAAGGCACGAAGGCGAAGAAGCGGGGATGATCGATCCGGCCCGCCCGCGAAAGAATGTCGGAAAGAGCTCGGTCGAGCACCGCATCGGCATCACCGGGCGACTCCGGGCAATCCTCGCGGAGAATCGGTTCGAGTTCCCGCCGCGTTCCACCGCGCCAGGGGAGACCCTGGGCCAACCCGCGGCTGCGGTCGACGAGTGCGTCGACGGCCGCGTAGCCGCGTCGGCGCATCTCGTCTGGATCGATATCCAGCGGCGATCGATGAAGGGGGGGCTCGTGTGACATCCCGGTCCGTTGACGGATTACAGAGGGCCGTCTAGCGTTCGAGAACCTCGCATTCCGGAGCACACGACGCCATGGTCAGCCAGACGACATTTCGGGTCATCGACGCCTTCGACGGGCCCCATCGCGGGCTTGTTCTCCGGCTTCGGCTTCAGGACGGAGACGCGCCCTCCGTGCGCAGCCTGAGGGGAGCGCGCCTCCGCGCGGTGTCGCCCGAGGGGGTTGAGCGCTTCGCCCGCGTCGACGGGTTCCCGCTGTTCGGAGGCAGGACCTCGGACGAAAGCCTGCGACGCACGGGGCGCATCGATGTGACGGTCACCCAGGAGAGCACCGGCGCCGACCAACCGACGATCGCCGCCTCCTGGGAAGTTACCGCCGACTGACGGTCGCCTCATCCGTCGGGGGCCCCGGAGGCTCACGATTGAACGTCGCACGATACCATTCACGAAACTCTCGGTCGGCATTCGGGTTGTCACTCAGCCAGGCGTCGCGGGCCTCTGCGAATTCCACCGGTCGAAGATTGAGAAGCAATCCGTCGAGGGTGCCCGCCTCGTAGGCGTAGATGATCTCGTCCATGAGTCGGTACGGCGCGAGATCGAAGACTGCTCGACCGAGAAGCCAGGAATCGGCGACCTTTCTCATGATGGCCCGTTCGAGCTCCCACCCTTCCGCCTGGGTGTGGTCGGGCAACCATTCTTCGAGGCGGCCCTGAGCGGCCATGAGGTGAAGGTGCGCGTAGATCTCATACGTGCCGCGTAGATCGGGGGCCGTGCGCTGATACTGGATACGAGCGGTGTCGGGCGCGATCTCCAGGGTTTCCCAGGGGTATACGTCGCGACTGTCGGGGTTGGTGATGATCCAGAACGAGGGATCCTGGGCGATGACCTGGAGTTGGTGATTCACGTCATCGTAGATCTCCTTCATGCGCACCATGTCGGTGACCGACAGCCGCGCGCCGGACTGCATCACCAGAGGGCGGGGCTCCGGGAGTTCGCTCGGGCCCGCGGCGCAGGCGGAGAGAGCGGCTGCCGAGGCGACCAGAAGCACCGAAAGCAGGCGGGGCCGGCGGCCGGTGAGAGACAGGGGTGGGAGTGCGGAGGGAACGTTCAAGGGTTGGAACTCCTTGGTTTCGGCGAGCCCCGACAGTCGGGGCGCACACGCAGAATGCTTGACACCCCCACCGGGGGAGTTGGAATTGAAGTCCACAACTCGACCTACAGAGATATGACGACACCACTTATGAATGCCGATCACGCGTCGGGGGAATTTCACGCCCCCCGCACGATGACCCCCGACGAACTGGGCGACACGCTCGCCCGACTCGTCTGGGAAGACTTCACAGACTTCATCGATGAGGATGACACCGAAATCCCGCTGGCGGAACTCGGGGTTCCCACTCAGGACGGGGTTCCGGTCGCCCACGCCGCCGAAGAGGCTCTCATTTTTCTCATGTGGGCTCATACACGGGGAACACAGCTCGCGTTCGTCGGTCGCGCTCCAGACGCTCTGCTGAAGATGGGTCTGGACTCGATGCACCGGGCGATCTTCGAAGATATGGCCGGCAACGGAACCCCTTCGGCCCGACTGCCCCTCTTCGAGGTGCGCGTCGGCGCTCGCTATGCGGAATACCATCAGGCGTCGGCCGTAAGCGACGAACATCTCGGCCAGGCCGTCGTGCGGCATCTCACCGACGACAGCGAGCCCCATCCGGAACTCGGCCAGGCCGTCACGAACCGCGCCGTGGAGTTGGCGAACCCGCTTCGTGACTTCCTCGAAGACGTCGACCTGGTCGAGGCCTGAGGAGGCCCAGGGAGCAGTAGGGCAACGGCCCTCCGGAACATGGGGGATGGTAGTCGACGAAGATCTCTTCGTCGGAGACCCCCTCCTGCTTACAGCGCCGTTGCTCCGGCTTCCGGCGGGCGGTCGTTATCGACGCCCGCTCCACTTGAGCAACTCGAAGGGACTACGACAGTCTCTGCACCAGTAGGTCGAGACCGACGCGTGCGCCCCGAACGCGTTCATGAGCTCCGTCTGGGTGCCTTCGCAGAACGGGCATGCCGGAGCGGTCGGAAGCCTCGAGGCTCCCGGTAGCTCCGGCGTGTCGAACGCCTCGTGCTCTCGACTCATTCGACGAACAGGTCTCGATTGAGGTCACCTCGAGCCCGTTCCACAGCCTCCAGCCCAGGGTGCCCCGGCCCCCTCGCTCTCGTTTCGTCCCAGGCGGTTCGGTCGGCATCCGGAATCGCCACACCGACGGCCGCGAGCGACGCCCCCTGCAACTCGACGAACCGCCGCACGATCTCACCGGGGGCCGGCAGCACGCCGGCGTCGGCAAGCCGGTGCGCGGCCGCGTCATCGGCCGCCATCCATGCGAGCGTGCGGGGCAGACACGCCGCGCACGCTGCGGCGATGCGAGCTCGCGCTTCCGGCGCGGCCGATCCCAGCCGGCGCAACCACGCCGATGCCATGTCGCCGTGGAATTCTTCCTCGGCGATCATCTTTCCGGCCCGGCCCGCGGCGGGCTCGTAGCTGCCCTCGGCAAAGGCCTGCAGCAGCACCGTCAGAGCCGTATCGACCACGGCCATGAGCGCGACGAGGTCGGCCCAATCGTCGGCCGGGGCATCGAGGGCATCGCAGTTCGCGTAGGCCTCGGGGGCGCGATCGTACTCGATCGGCTGTGGGTCTTCCCCGAGATCCTTGAGCAGCGCGTAGAGGAGCCGAGCATGGCCCCACTCGTCCTGCGCCATGCCCGACGCGGCGATGCCCGCCTCGATCGAGGGCGCCCCAAGGAGCCAGTCCGAATATCGAATCCCCAGCATTCGCTTCGTGTCGGCCAGCGTGAGGATCAGTCGGCGCACGTCCGCTTGCAACTCCACGCTCAGATCGGCGGGGGCGAGGCTCGTCGTCGTCATGACACGGCCCTCTTGGCGGCAAACGGTCCGTCGTTTCGATTCACGGCGATGATCGCGGCCCGTGGCACCACGCACATCTCGAACCAGTTCTGCTCGTCGTAGGTCTTCCACGCGTAGACCCGAGCGAGTTCATCGTCGGGCGCGTCGATGTAGCCGATGTGTTGGAGAGCGTCTCCCCGATCCTTCCGGGCGAAGACGTCGTAGACCGATTCCACCATCTGTAACTGCACTCCTGAAGCGAGAAGGGAGGGGTCAAGCGACGCCGACGCCGAGCGAGCGCAACGCGGCTCTCCCTTCGTCGGTGATCCGGTCGGTCGTCCACGGGGGGTCCCACACCTCGCGGATCTCGACCCGGTCGATCCATGTTTCCTGCGAAAGGCGGTCGGTCACGTCTTCGCGAATGAACTCCATGCACGGGCAGGCCGTGGCGGTAAACGTCAACTCCACGGTCACCTCGCCGTCGGCGATCTCCACCCCATAGATCAAACCGAGATCGACGAGACTGATGGGGATCTCCGGATCGAGAACCTCCCGCAGACAATCCCACACCGCAGCGACCCGATCGACCGGGGCCGCGTCGAGTGGCGGTGACCACACGTCTCGGCCACCGCTCTTGTGAATGGAAATGTGCGCGGGAAGCCCCGCATCCAGCACCGGCATCTTCACGCGACCGACCGGGACTCCAGCCAGTTCTGCACCGTGCCACGGGAGCGGCGCACCGATTCGACGTATCGCACATTCATCGGTCCCCGCGCCTTCCAACGGGTGAAGACCTGGTCCCAGCTGATTTCTCCGCCCTCGAAGTCCCAACGCTTGTCTTCGGCGTCGTACTCGCAGGGGAAGGGGTAGTCGAGCACGAATTCCTGCTTGTCTTCGTCCCAGTGAGCCGGGCAGTCGAGCTCGAGCGACTCGCACAGCGGCACCGTCGAGGCCATCCACACCTGGCGGAGCTGGTCGTTCGTGAGGCCCTTGAGCCGGTAGTCCAACTGGCCCGAATGCCGCTTCATGTCGTCGGGGAGTCCGAACCACTCCAGCGTCATCGGAAACATCCAGTCGACGCAGCGCTGCAGCATCGCGCGGGCGTCGCCCCCGGCCTTGGCGAGGCGGCGCATCCAGACTTCGCCATGGCGAAGGTGGAAGGTCTCCTCCATGTCGATCTTCACGAGTGCACGCTTCAGCGGACCGTACGACGTGTGCTGGTAGACGTCGGACAGGAGGGTGATGCCCGCGCGATCGAAGAAGCCGTTGGCGACGACCAGTTCCGCCCAATTGTCGAGCGGTTGATCGAAGCCGTACGGGTGCTTGAATTCGTGCGGCTCGCGACCGTAGACCAGTCGCTCCTTCGAGACACCGAGGTCTTCGAGCAGCCGGTAGGCGATGTTCGCGTGAGCGAGCTCGTCCTGGATGATCGCGTGAGCGCTGACCTGCGTGTTGGTCGACGGAGCGTGGCGCGCCGCCATCCAATAGGCGGGAGCACTCATCAACTCCGTATCGGCCTGCACCGTGAGCTGGACCACGAGGGCCTTTCGGTAGCCCTCGGTCATCTCCTCGACGGACTCGACGAGGTAGCCGTCTTGAACACGGCTCATCAGTTCTTCGTCTGTGAACTGCGACATGCGGGATTGTCTCCTAGCGAAGCGTCAAAGTCCCAGCGACGCCCGGATGAGGGGGCTGATGCGCTCGGGAGTCCAGGGAGGCTCGAAGGTCAACTCGACCACGGCCTCTTCTACGCCGTCGACCTCGAGGATCGCCGTGCGGGCGTTCTCGACGATCTGGCCGGCCACCGGACACATGGGCGAGGTCAGTGAGATGGTGGTGTGCACCGATGAACCATCGACCTCGATATCGTACACGAGGCCCAGCACCACGAGATCGATGTTCAACTCGGGGTCCTTGACGGTCTTCAATGCGTTGCGGACGTCTTTTTCGGTCACGGCCATGCGGCCTCCGGAAACCGGCGAGGACCCAGTCGCGACGGGCCCATCGCCATGTAGATCAGTGTTTTCGCAGAAACAGAACGGATACTTCTCGGGGGGCACCGGCGTTGGCACGCCGCACAGCCCGATGAACAATGCTCACGACCTCTCCAGCGGTCTTCTCCTGAACCTCGGCCACGAGATCGGCAGCCCCTCGAAAAAGGCCCACGGATCCGCCGGCGAGGACGAGCAGGGAAGAGCCAGACACCATCGCGGCCTCCTCGGTTCCGTACCGGAATCCCTCCATCATGCCCAGCGGGGGTCCGTGGGAGCCCAAAGCATGGAACGTACCGTCTCGACCGAGCA
>CBDUEZ010000104.1:0-12493 GCA_965366355.1 uncultured bacterium | reverse complement strand
ACCGGGACCACCCATCGCGACATCGGCGAGAAGAGCCGCCACGAGTCCCCAACGAGATCGGGTCCAACGCAGCATCTTCATGCTGATCCTACGCCGCGGGACGCCGTCAGGTTTCCTGCATCACCCCACCCGGTCTCGGTCGTCACCCCAGGAGAGCTCCGCCCGTGACCGTGCGGGGCAGCAGAAGGCGAACGGAATCCGACGCCCGCATCCAGGCGGCCGGAGTGATGCCCGACGCCATGAGCCGCTTCGCCGCTTCGTCGGTCATCGCCGCAGCGCCGCACACCGTTCCCGAGTCGACGCCGTCACGCCACGAATGCAGGGGCAGCCCGGTGATCGAGGTATCCGGCACGCCACCGCCCTCAGCGACCGCTTCCCGGGCGACCACAACCGCACAGGCGACCGCGGCCCCTCCCCAGACGTAGTCATCGCGCGACGGCCGCCCGGACACCTCGGCCAACGGAACCCCGTCGACCGGATCCGACCCGGGTCCGTAGGGATCGCGGAGCAGGAAACCGGGAAGACAGACCCCCAGAGCCCCGGCCTCCTCCTGGGCGCGAAAGGCTTCCCACCCCACATCGGGAGCGTGCCACGACAGGCGGTCGTCGAAGTCGTCGAGCGAGGCGATCCCGGCCAGGGCCGGCTCCCCGTCGACGAGCGCGGTCGCACCGAAGGCCGAGCACAGGCCGGTGATCCAGGCGAGCAGCGTCTGATCGTCGGCCCCGGGACCAAAGGTGCCGTCCATCATCACCACCAGCGACCAGGGGTCCTTCGCGGGGCCGGCCCCCGCCTGAAGAAGGCCCCTCAGAGCGGAGTCCTCGATCCCACCACCATCGAGGTCGGCTCGGATCGCATCGCGAGACAGGTCGGCGAGGTAGACATGCAGCTCCGGGCCGGTGTCGAGCCGGCGCACAAGGAACTCCACGCCGCGCCACCGGCGCTCCATCGCACGGAAGGGCGCGTCGCGAAGCACCTCGCGAAGGGCGGCGGCCGCACGTTCCTTTCGCGAGGCCGAATCGGCCTTCGCCTGGGCGCTGGGCTCCGCGACGGAGTCGAATTTCGCGGCTTCGGCCGCGAACGCCCGGATCGAGCCGACCGGCGCCCCGGGCGTGGGGCGGGCCGCAGGAGCCGGCGCGTCGTCGGCCACGCCACCCAGAATCTGGTCGAGCAGCCCGGCGTTGGAGGCCGGTGGGCTCGCGGGCGGCGCCGGCGCAGCCGCGGCCGCCGAGTCGGACGCCGACGGGAGCGGCGAGACCTCTCGCCCATCGAGAATGGCCCCCACCCGTGCAACCCGGCCGATGAGCTCATCGGGGTGCAGTTGGTCGAGAGATGAAAAACGCAGTTCCGAGCCATCCGCGAGCCGCACCTTAGGCGCGAAAGCCGCCATCAGCTCGTCGACGACATCGCGATCGACGCGATGGGGCGTCACCGGTCCCGTAATCATCGGCTGTCCCGCACCGCGCCCACTGAAGTCGCCCAACAGAAGAATGGACACGGGTCCGCGGCGGACTTCGGTCGGCTCGGGCCGACGTGTAGAGGGGTTCACATCGAGGTGGACGTCGAACGAGTGGCGTGGGGGCACCGGGGGACTCCTGCCGAGGAAGTACATCGCGAGGGTTCATCATGACGCGCGCTCTCCGTGGGAGAAAGGTCCCGGAGCGCGACAGCCTTGCACCGGTACCCGTGGAAGTCCCAACTTCGCTCGACTCGAGACCCTTCCCGATCCAACGGACAACCGATGCATTCGATGACGCACGCATTCCGGACTTCTCTGGCGCTGGTGATTCTGTGCTTGGCGGCTCTTCCCGCTCAGGCTCAGAACCTGGCCGACGACGACCCGGTGCTCCGTGCGATCTGGGACCAGGCCATGAACCGATCCCAGTTCGAACCGATGGCACAGACGCTCCTGGATTCGATCGGGCCGCGCCTGACCGCCTCGCCCGGAATGGAGCGGGCCCAGGATTGGGCGGTCACGATGCTCTCGAGCTTCGGCTTCGAGGCTCGCGCCGAGGAATACGGCACCTGGGAAGGATGGGATCGCGGCCCCAGTTCGATCGACCTCATCGAGCCCCGGGTGCGTTCGCTCGAGGGACGGATCCTCGCCTGGAGCCCCGGCACCGACGGTCGGCCGGTCGAAGCACGCGTGGCCTATCCCGACGGAATTCGTTCCCCGGCCGATTGGCAGCGCTTTCTGGGCACGGTCGAAGGACGCTTCGTGATGCTGACGTTCCCGCAGCCCACGTGTCGCACGAACGACCAGTGGAGCGAATACGGCATGCCAGGATCGTTCGAAGCCATGAATGGAGCTCGGGCCGAAGCCGAACGCGCCTGGAACGCAAACCTCCAGGCCGCGGCCGTCGACGGCGGCACGCGGGGCATGCACAGGCAGCTCGAAGAGGCCGGTGCGGCGGGAATCATCACGTCGAATTGGACGGGCGTGGTCGGCACGACTCGGGTCTTCAACAGCTACACCCGGACCGTCCCGACCTTCGAGCTCGGCTGTGAGGACTACGGACTGGTGCACCGCCTGGCCCTGAACGGTCAGGGGCCGCTCCTACGGCTGACGGCCGAGGCGGAGAATCGTGGCCACGTGCCCGTCTACAACGTGATCGCAGAGCTACGCGGCTCCGAGCGCCCGGACGAGTACGTGATGATGTCGGCCCACTACGACTCCTGGGAGGGAGGATCGGGCGCGACCGACAACGGCACCGGATCGGTATTGATGATGGAGGCCGCGCGCATTCTGTCTGAGGTGTATCCCAATCCGAAGCGCACGATTCTCCTGGGCCTCTGGAGTGGTGAGGAGCAGGGCCTGAACGGATCGCACGCCTTCGTGGAAGACCACCCCGAGGTGGTCTCGGGGCTTCAGGCGCTGTTCAACCAGGACAACGGCACCGGCCGAATCGTGAGCATGAGCGGCTCCGGCTTCATCGACGCCGGTGGACCGCTGTCGCGCTGGTTGGCGAGGGTCCCGGCCGAGGTGACCCGTTTCATCAACCCGAGCTTCCCCGGCATGCCGTCGGGGGGCGGAACCGACCACGCGTCGTTCGTGTGCGCCGGGGCGCCCGGGTTCAGCCTGGGTGCCCTCGGATGGGACTACGGTTCCCACACCTGGCATACGCACCGCGACACGTTCGACAAGCTCGTGTTCGACGACCTCCGCAACAACGCGGTGCTGGTGGCCTCGCTCGTGTATCTAGCGTCGGAAGACGATGAGATGATCAGCCGCGAACGCCGCGTCATGCCGATGAATCCCCGCACCGGCGAACGGACGGAATGGCCGGCGTGCGGTGCGGCGGTGCGCGACAGCCGCAACAGCCCGCGGATGCAGTAGGAGGGCCAGCGCGGGCAGAAGGAGGGCCAGCGCGGGCAGAAGGAGGGCCAGCGCGGGCAGAAGGAGGGCCAAGCGCGGATGCAGAGGAGGGCCAGCGCGAATGCCGTAGGGAGGCCAGCGCGATCGAACGACGGTGGTCCCGTCAGACGACCTCGACCTCCGTCACTCCAAAGATGCGTCCGTCGGCCGTCCTCAGCGTCACACGATAGGGCCCCGCGGGAACGCGGCCGCCCTCGGGCAGCCAGGCGTCCCATACTCGAAACCGCCATTCGTGGGCGACGATCGCCACATCACGCGAGGTGTGGACCACCTCACCGTTTCGCGACCACTCCAGGCGCACGGTCGCGGGCACCGACCCCGGGGCGAACACTTCGACCAGGACCACCAGTCGCGGGCCGATGGCGTCGGCCGACACCGTTCCAGCCAGGGTGTCGCCCAGCGCCAGCGTCTCTCGGTCGATGGTGTTCGAGAACGTCGCTCCCTGCATACGCAGCGGAACCGGCGGCACGACACTCGGGACGCCAATGGCCACAAACAGGATCACCGCAGCCGCCAACGCCATCCGAACCTGTCCGGCGCGACTGCGCACACCGCTCTTCCACGCCAGCGGGATCGCACTTCCGAGTGCCAGGACGGCGGCGATCGGAGTCGCCACTCGGGGCGACAGCGACAGGAGCATCGGAAGGATCAGGTTGAGCGCGGAAAACGCCACGGTCGCAAAGAAGACCATGCCGAAGACCGGTTTGGTACGCAGCCACCGATCGAAAAACAGGTCGATGCACGACAGTAGGGCGAGCCCCCCGAGGAGTCCCAGAAACAGAACGTTCCGCGACGCCACGACGGTCGAATACGCGTAGAACGGTAAGAGGAAGAACAACGTCTCTTGATACAGGCTGCGCGTGACGTACGAGGTGACCTCGCCCGCCAGCCCGGGTGACGGTGACTCCTGTTCTTCGCTCTCGTGCTCGGCGCTGCGCCCGAAGAAGAGCGTCGAGCCCCACGTCACACCGAGAAAGACGACCACCCAGGGAACGAAGGCGTAGCGCTCCCGCGCCAGCACCACGACCGCCACACCGGTGGCCAGAGCCCACACCGAATGGAGCATCCAGAACAAGGTGCGGTGCCGCGCCCAGAAACGGCCGGAACGCTCGCGGAACGAGAGCGCTTCGGCGGGAGAAGAGTCGGGGGGGGCGCCGTCGTCTGGATTCATGGTCGACCAATCTAACGCATCGGCCGACGCTGTCTCCTGGGAGCCCGTCTACGCCGCGGGAAACCCGACCCGTTCCCTCCGCACCCGCACCCGGGCGGCCGGAGCAGCGCGCAGCGGCAGTTGGCTCGCCTCGCTCCGGGCGCGGCGACGGCGGCGCTCACGGAGACTCCGAATGCCCCAGGCGAGCGGCACCAACGGTGTTACGAGGGCCGCATCGACCATGAAGATGCGCAGGCCATCGAGCGACAATAGGGCCCTGAGGAACCCCTGCTGCATCTGGGCCCCGTCCAACCAGCGGATCGGATCGAGAATGGCCAGCCCCGGAATCGGCGCGGCGATCTCGGCGTCGAGGAAGGGCCAGAGCAGGGCCACGCCGCCACCCCGTCCGCTCGGATCCGGCACCACCATATCGAGCACGAGGTGCGAGCCGTAGGCCAGGAGGGCCCACCCCGCCACGGTACGCGCGCCCCCGAAGCGTGGGCCCAGTGTCGCACCGAGTGCCGCCGCAACCACGAGTGCCGCCAGAATCGAGTGGGTCGCCCCCCGGTGAAACAGCCCCTCGTTGCCAAGCAGAAAGCCCGGCAGAAAGTCGAGGTCGGGCATGTTGGCGACAATCAGTATCAGGAACAGGAAAAACATTCCGCGCCGCGGCTTTGGCGGAGTTCCTGCCTCGAGGGCGGCGTACCCCCCCAGGATATGGGCGACAGACGTGGGCATCGGGCGTGTGGGCAAGCGGAATGAGAGACATCGGGTCGACGGTATCTCGCCCCAATCGGGCAAGATCCGAGCCAGTCGAACGCTCCTCCGCGGCCCCCGCGACGCTAGGAGACGATGCGGGGACTCGCCTCCTTGCCCTTCCGGAGGAACGGGACGCCCTTTTCGATCCATTCGGGGGCCGGAGTGCCCCTCAGGTGATGGTCGAAGTACTGCATCATACGGGTCTGGAAATCTTTCTGGTTCGCCTCGCGGGCGAGGTGATGCGGCTCTCCCGGGTATGAAAGGAGAATGACCTCCTTCTCCAGGCGCCGCGCCGCGTTGTAGAACTCCAATCCCTGGTTCCAGTCGACCGCGCCGTCGTCGGTGCCATGAAGGATCAAGAAGGGCGTCGAGATGCCCGGCGTGTGGTGAATCGGCGACTGGCTCACGAACAGGTCGAAGTCGTCCCACGGAGTTGTGCCCAGGCGCCCCTGACTCCACTCCAGAATGGGCCCGTTCCCGCCTCCGGACGACTTGTAGTTGATGTTGTACATGCTCATCAGGTTGGTGAGCGGCGCGCCCGTCACGACGGCCGCGAACATGTCGGTCTGCGTGACGATGAACGACGACTCATAGCCTCCCCAGGAGTGTCCCTGAAGGCCGATCTGGTCGGGGTCGGCGTATCCCAGCTCGATGACCTTCGACACCGCCGACGTCACGTCGTCGAGCGCCGAGCTCCCGGGCCGACCGGGCTCGTAGACGATGTCGGGCATCAGCACCAGGTAACCGTTGCTCGCATACGTCGACATGTGCGGGCGGTCATCGTAGACGGGCAGCGAGAACTCGTGATGGCGCTGCGACATCTTCTCGTAGAAGTAGACCACCATCGGATACTGACGACCCTCCACGTATCCCGCGGGAAGCGCGAGCGTGGCCTGGAGATCGTGGCCCCGAGCGTCGGTGTAGTCGACCAGCACCCGCCGGCCCCAGGCGAACTCGCTCCGCTGTGGATTGGCGTCACTGACCTGCCGAGGCGACTCGAAGGTGCGGTCCGACACCCAGAGATCGGGAAACGTCTCGAACGTCTGACGAGTGAACACCACACGATCGGCATCGGAGGCCTTCTGCAGGCCACCGATCATCTCGTCACCGAACAGAAGGGGCCGGGGGTCCTGGCCCGGCCGGAGAGCGAAGTAGCCGGACTGCTTCGTCCACTCGCCGTAGGCGGAGAGCACGGTCGCGTCGAGGTCGAGCCAGTCGGCCTCACGGTCCAGTGTCTGGATCCTGAACCGAATCTGCTCCCGTGAGCCCATGTCTCCGGTAAGACTCCGGGCCGTCCCGCTGCTCGTCGACACGGCGACGACGTCGAATCGCGTATAGAGCACGACCTCACGCGCACCCTCGGTCCAACCCGCGAGCCCGTAGGCCGGTCGCTCTGCGATGACGTCGAACTCCCGATCGATGAAATCGATTCCTGTCGAGGCCGTGAGGTCACGCACCTCGGTCGACTCGAGGTCGGCCAGGTAGAGCACCTCGTCCTGGGCGTAGACGAAGAAGCGCCCGTCGGGCGACGAACCCATCGGTCGCCGCACGCCTTCGGCGATGACCTGGGTGGCACCCGATCCCGGATCCACCCGCACGATGTCGGCGCGCCCTCCCGCCGCGGTGACATCACCGCGGTAGGGGGCGTCCCGGCGGCCGATACCCCACCGGCCGTCGTCGGTCAGGTCGACCCGCGGCATGTCGTCGGTGGCCAGCCGAGCGAAGGTGCCCGCGTCGAGGTCGATCACCGCCGTGTAGGTGTAGCGCCGATCGGCCGCTGCCTGAATCATCTGTTGCGACTGCACACGGTCGTCGTCCCAGTGCCAGACGTCGACATTCGGGCGCTCGTCGTCGGGGCGCTCATCATCGATCTCGACCTCCTGCTCCTTGATCCCGAGCGCGACGCGGCGTCCCCCTTCGATCCACCGGGTCGGTCCCACCTCCGACACGACGAAGCCGTCGGGAAACGACGGGGCATCCGCTGGCTGCCAGACCGAAACACGCGGAGTGCCGTCCAAACGGTCGACGACGACAAGCTGATTGTCGCGATGCGCCCGTTCTTCCGGGGTGGTCCCCCGCAGGGCCAGAACCGCGTCGCCGGCTTCGTTCCAGGCCAGATCGTCGTAGTGGGCGTCGTAGGTATCGAGCGCCCGCAGCCGTCCGCTCCCCACCTCGACCTCGTACAGTCCGTTTCCGGCCCGGTCGAGCGCATCGACCAGCCAGGCCAGTCGCGTGCCCGACTCGTTGAAGGAGAACTGCGCGGCGTTCCCGAAACTGAGTATCGTGCCGCCATCGAGGTCGCGGAGCAGGAGATCGGAGCCCTGGTGATCCGCATCGGGGTCGGTCCGTTCTTTCTGAATCGCGAGAAGTCCGCGCCCACCCCCGAATTCGAAGGCGCGCACGCCCGGCTCCTGCATGCGAGTGCCGTTCGCGAGATCGATGATGTGGAGCGTGCGTGTGGTAGGCGCGGGCCGCCCCCCCGGCGCTCGTCCCCCGGACGCCCGCTCAGCCGGCTCCGGGGGACGGGTCAAGAAAGCGACCCATCGGCCGTCGTCTGAAAAGGCGGGCGACGCCCCGTTGATGGCCTCATGGAGTCCCTCACCCGTCAACGAACGCACGAAGAACCGCGCGTCTCCGTCGTTGGGGCTCTCGCTCCACGCCAGCCACCCACCGTCTGGAGAGAGGGTCGCTCCCCCGATGCGGGCCCAGGGGCCGTAGTCGTCGAGGGTCAGTGGACGGTCGGTGCCCTGGGCCCTCACGGAGGCGGCACGCATCAGGGGACGCATGATCGGAATGCTCGGCGACGGAGAGACGTGAATCTCCGCCATGCTGCGACGCGATCGCTCGACACACAACCCGCAGTCAGGCTACGACGCAGGCCCCCGGCGGCATCATCTCCCGAAAGTCGGCCCAGATCAGCTGCTCGCTCGTGAATACCTGATCGCGCTCGAGGAGCCAATCCCACTGCGTCTGGGCCGTGGCGTCGGCTTCGGCGGCGGCTACGCAGAATGATCGGTCTCCCGTGGCCACGACCCGCAGCCGATGGTGCAGGGCACGGCTGAGGTAGGCGAGGGCCAGGATCTTTCGCGAACCCGCGAGCGTCGTGTCGTTGCGGAAGAGTTCTTCCGACATCTGGATCGAGCGGTCGTACTCCGCGATGGCCTCGGCGTATCGCTCGAGACGCGTCAACGCCTCTCCGCGTTGCCGGTGTGCCTGGGCGATGATATAGGCCACCCCGGGTTGCGGAACGAGGAGCGGCTCCAGCACCCGGATGGCCGCCGCGTGGTCGTCGAGCGCGGCCTCCCAGCGTTCGCCCCGAATCCGGGCCTGGCCTCGTCCCTCGTGATACTGACCCAGGGCTCCGGTCACATTCATGTTCATGGGATCTTCACGAACGAGCTCCTGAATGAAGCCGAGCGCCTGGTCGAAGGCGGCCTCGGCCTCGGTCGGACGGTCGGCATCGTTGTAGCGCCAGCCGAGTTGGCCCCAGGCAATGGCCCGAATTCCCCGCATTCGCTGGGTCGCGCCCGAAACCTCGGCGATCGAATCGGCCAGCGCCGCGGCCTCCCTCTGGGCTACGATCGCCTCGTCGAGCCGCCCCCACTTCGAGTTCATGTACGACGCCGTTTGGAGAGACAGGACGACTTCTTCCAGGGCCCCCAGACGGGCTGGACCCTCCGGTGTGGCGTCGGCCGACGCGCGCGCAAGCGCGAGGAGACGGCCCGCGTAATCTACGGCCTCCATGAGTTCGCCCGCGGCCTCCGATGACGACGCCCGCCGTTCGTACACCATGGCCTGGGTCGACCAGAGCACGGGCTCGGCCTCGGCGAATTCGGCGACGGAGTCGACCGTCACCTCGGCCATCGCCAGCCACTCGCGGGCCTCCGGCGCCCGGCCGCGCGCGAAAAGAACGTCCGAGATGAGCACGCGGGTCTCGGCTAGTTCGAGCAAAGTGCGAGGTTGTCCGCCGTCGACCTGCGCCAGGCGGGTCAGCAGATCGGCCGCCGTCTTGAGGCTCTGTTCCGCCTCGGCGATCCGCCCGACGTTGGGCGACGTCGGGTGCCCCTGGAGCGTACCCACCTCCTGGTAGGCGATGGCGAGCGACGACAGTAGTTGTGGAGTGGGCGACCCTTCGGCCCGCACCATGAGGGTGTCGAGGGCCGCCACCGCGGCCTCGACCGCCGCGACCCTCGTCGCCGTGGGGCCCTGGTTCTGCCCGGCCAGGTCGGTGTTCAGGGTCGACAACACCGAGGCCACGAGGCCCGACAATTCCGCGCCGGTGGCCTCGGCGGCCGCCCGCTGCAGCCCCGCCTCGCGGGCCTGCCAGGTCACGGCCGAGATCGCTGCAAGAGCCGCGACGCTCGCGGCGATCGGCAGCCACCGTCGCCGAACGAATCGCTGAAAAAGGTAGACGGGGCTCGGATTCCGCGCCCGGATCGGCCGCCCCTCGAGGTGTCGGTCGATGTCGTCGCCGAACGCTCCGGCGGTGGCGTAACGACGTTCGGGATCCTTGGCGAGGGCGTGCAGGATGATGGTGTCGAGATCGCCCCGGAGCGACCGTTGTAGTCGGTCTCGCGTGCTCGAGCGCTGACGGGCGAGCACGTCGGAGTCGAGCGCGGGCCGGGTGGCGTCGGGATCGACGGGCACGGTGCGCGTGACGGCATCGCTGGGCCGCGACGGCGGCTGCTCGCAGATGACCCGCTCCGCGGAGCGTGGCGCCGTACTGTCGAGGGAATAGGGCGCTCGACCGGTGAGCAGTCGGTAGAGCACCACCCCGAGCGAGTAGATGTCGGAGCGGGGATCCACCGGGTCGCCTCGAACCTGCTCGGGACTGGCGTATTCCGGCGTCATCATGCGGTGGGCCGTTCGCGTCAGCACCACGGTGTCGTCATCCGACCCCGCGTCTGCGAACAGCTTCGCGATGCCGAAGTCGACGAGCTTGGGCACTCCGTTTTTCGTCACGAGAATGTTCGACGGCTTGAGGTCGCGGTGCACGACGCCCCGGCCGTGGGCGTAGTCGACGCCCTCGAGCACCGAGCGGAACAGACTCAACCGGGCGGAAAGGTCGAGCGAGCGCTCGTCGGCGAACACATCGATCCGGGGGCCGTCGACGTACTCCATGACCAGGTAGGCCAATCCCTCTGCCGTTTCTCCGGCATCGAGCAGACCCGCCACATTGGGATGGTCGAGTTCAGCGAGAATCCGCACCTCGTTGCGAAACCGTTCCTTCAGCCGGCCCTGTACGAGGGCGGCCGGGACGACCTTGAGGGCGACGTCTTTCTGGTACCGGCCGTCGGCTCGGCGCCCGAGCAGGACGATCCCCATCCCGCCGCGGCCCAGCTCCCCGGCAACCTCGTAGGCTCCGAAACGCCGGCCGATCCAACGATCGGCTCCTTCGCCCGGCGAGGCGACCGCGGGCGCCACGCCCTCCTCCAGGAACTCCGAGGCTTCGTCGTCGGCCGCGAGAAGGGCCTCGACCTGCTTGCGCAACGCAGCATCGTCGCCGGCTTCCTCGTCGAGGAAGCGCCGGCGGGCGTCGGGCTCGAGCTCGGCCGCTCGGCTGAAGAGGCGCTTGACGCGCCCCCAACGTTCGGAGTCTGACATGGCGTTGCAGGGAGAGCGGTCGGTGCGACGAGCCATGGTAGGCCGACCGGCACCGGCTTGACCAGTCCCCCTACCGCCGCGGGATCGCCCCCGCCGCGACCAAAGCGTCGCGTAGTGCCCGAAGTTTGTCTTGCACCCGCGCAGCGTTTTGCGGCCCAAGCCGGAGCAGTTGTTTCTCGATGGGTGCCCAGGCCTCCAGTGCGGGATCCGTGAGGAGGTAGGTCTGAACATCGAGTTCGACACCCGGAGTGGTCTCGGGCAGTTGCACCGCGAGGAGGTTGTCGAGCGCCGTAGCCATCGTCACGCCGAACGAATCCGGCGGGAACCCGAGTTGCCGATGGGCCTCCTCGAAGAGCGGCGTCAGTTGCTGGTAGAGACGCACCGCCGCGCCCGTTTCGAACGAGACGAACGCCTCCGTGAGCGCGTCGTACCGCCGATAACTGGCGGGGTCGATCTCAGTGCCGCGGGCTCCTTCCCGAACCGTAAACGGACCCTCGGGAGCGAGGAACGGCACCCGGGCCGCGGGGCTGACCCCGGCGGCCACGCTGGCGACGGCGCCTACGAACCGCCCAGCCAGATCGTCGGTCACGAGCCAACCGGCCCATCGCGGGTTTCTCGAAAGCGCCCCGACCAGCGTGGCCACCACGCCGTCGCTCTCCTCCAACGGCGGGAGGTCGAGAGGCTCGGGACGCAGAGACGGGTCGGGCGTGTCGACTTCCCCGGACGGCGGGAGGTCGGTGCGCTCGGGGGGTGCCGGTACGTCGGTCGCCCGCCCCCGGAACCACCACCACCCCAGGGCGGCCAGGAGCAGCACCACGAGGACCACGAGGCCCAACGGAAGGGGCGGTCCCGAAGTGCGCCCACGCCGCAACCAGCGAGAGCTTTTACTGGACGGTCGGGGTTTGGGAGCGGGGTCGGCAGGCATGCAAATACTCGGGCTGAAGGGGGGGCCGGGCGATCGAAAGCCCGGAGCCGTTCATGTTCTACCGTTTCGCGACTTCTGAGGTTCGCCCCGGCCTACCGCCGGCCTACCGCCGGCGCCCCGTCAGTCGCTCCTCAACGCGTCTGCCGGGTCGAGGAGCGAGGCCCGCCAGGCCGGCAAGACACAGGCGCCGACCGCCGTCGCACCGAGAATCGGAATCACCGAAAGCCACGCGACGGGATCGACGGTCGAGGTGTCGAAGAGCAGCGAGGCGGCGGCTCGGCTTGCTCCCCACCCGGCCAGGAGGCCCAGGCCACATCCCGCGGCCGCCATGACGAGGCCATCCAGTACTACACGCCTCGCGATTTCCGCACGGTCGGCCCCCAACGCCATTCGCAGTCCGATCTCACGGGTTCGGGTGGCCACCGACCGGGCTACGACGCCATACACACTGACCGCGGCGAGGAGCAGCGCGATCGAGGCGAAGCCCCCCAGCAGGATCATCACAAATCGGTCAGTCTGAAGCGCTCGACCCACGACCGTCTCCATGTTCTGCACGGGCCCCACCGGCACGCCCGGTTGCACCTGGGCGACGGTCTCGCGCACGCGATCGACCAGCTGGGGCACGCCGCCATCGGTACGCACGAGCAGCGTCATGCTGGTCGGCGCATAATAGGCGCTCCTG
>CBDUEZ010000103.1:0-12549 GCA_965366355.1 uncultured bacterium | reverse complement strand
GCCCAGAGCCTGCATCTTGCCGAATTGTTCGCCGAGCAGGGCCGGACGGACGACGCGCGAGCGGAAGTCCTCGCCTGGTTCGAAATTCGTGGTGACGAAGCCACCCCCACCGAGATGCAGCATGGACTGTGGCTTCGTGGGCGGTTCGCTCAGGATCCGGCGGTGGGGCTGGCCGACCTGGACCGGCTGGTCGAGACGTATCCGGATGGGCCCTACACGGGTCATGCCCTGGGCTGGCTCGCGTCGACGGCCGCCGAGGCGGGCGACGATGCTCGGGCCGCCGCGCTCTTCACCCGCGTCGCCCAGTCCCATCCAGACACCGAAGCGGGGGTCAAGGCGCGGGACTGGTTGCGGCAGCGCGGCATTCGGGTCGAGACCCCCGTAGCGGCACCGCCGCCCCGCGTGGAGTCGACGACGCCCCGCGTGGAGCCGACGCCGGTCGCCCTTCCGCCTGCACCCCAGGACCCGGTGGTGACCCCCATGCCGCGCCCGCCGGCTCGGGCCGACTCGGGGACGTCGACGCCCCCCCCGACGCCGCCGGATTCAGCGGTGATCGTCGCCGATTCTGCTGATTCCGCCGTGGTGATTGCACATGCTGCGGACTCCGTTGCGGTCCCTGCAGATTCTGCAGACTCCCTTGCGGTTCCCGCAGATTCTACCGCGGCCGTGCCGGTCGCCGTGGATTCTGCCGTCTCGGTTCCGGTCCCTGCGGATTCCGGCGAGGTCGCTCCGGTCGAGCGCCCGGCGCCGGCCGAGCCGGAGCCTGCTCCGGAGCGGATTCCTCCGGGCCCGCCCGTCCCCGGTGCGGCGACGGCAGGACCGTTCGCCGTTCAGATCGGTGCGTTCCGCAACCCGATCGGCGCGGGTGGACTGGTCGACGATTTGATCACCGCCGGCTTCGACGCGCGGCTCGTTCAGGTGCCGATCAACGACCTGCTCCGGGTGCGCATCGGGCGTTTCGCCACGTTGGAAGACGCCCAGGCGGAGTTGGCGCGCCTTCGCGCTGCGGGTCACGATGGGGCGGTGGTGAACGATGCCCGCCGCGAGACCCAGGTGCGCTGAGTCCCGCGACGGGGCTTTCGGTCACCCGATCGGGCGCTGCTGGCCGAACTCGAATTCCCGAGGGGGCTCCGATCCGAGCAGGTGGGTGACGAAGTAGTCCCAGCGGCGCCGCATCATGTAGGGCTCGTTGCCGAATCCATGCCGACGGTTGGGAAGCAGGATCAGGTCGAAGTCCTTGTTGGCCTCGATCAGGGCGTCGACGACCAGCATCGTGTTCGACGGGGGCACGTTGTTGTCCATCGTCCCGTGGGCCAGCAACAGCTTGCCCCGTAGGTTGCCGGCGACGAGTTGGTTCGCCTGGTTGTCGTAGTTCGTCGAGCCGTCCCGGTTTTCGACGAGGAGTCCCTGCCACTTCTCGGCCCAGTCGTCCTCGTAGTTGCGGTTGTCGTGATTGCCGGCCTGCGAGACGGCGACCTTGTAGAAGTCCGGGTGTCGGAGAATTCCGGCGGTCGAGGCGAATCCTCCTCCGGAGTGGCCCCAGATCCCCACACGGTCGAGATCCATGTAGGGGTACCGTTCGGCAAGCTGCTGAATGGTCGTGATCTGATCGGGGAGACCGTTGTCGCCCATGTTGCCGTAGTAGGTCGTGTGAAACGACTTCGAACGACCCGGCGTCCCCATGGCGTCGACCTCTACGACGATGAAGCCGAGCTCGGCCAAGGCCTGATGATCGCGGCGCGCTGGACTGAAGCTCCGACTGCCTACGCTTCCCGATTGTGGCCCGGGGTACAGATAGTTGACCACCGGGTAGGTGCGTGTGGGGTCGAGATCGGTGGGCGTGTACATGAGCCCGTGCAGATCGGTCGTGCCGTCCCGCGCCTTCGTGACGAAGGGGATCGGCTCCTTCCAACCCGACGCCACGAGTGCCGAGATGTCGGCCTCGTCGAGGTTGGCCCGTAGGCGCCCTCGCCGGTCCCTCAGGGCAACCTTCGGCGGCACGAGGGGGGTCGACCAGGTGTCGACGAACACATCGCCCGTCGGCGAAATCTGAACCGTGTGATGGGCGCTGTCGGGGGTGAGGAGCGTCACGTCACCCGAATCGAGGTCGAGCTTGTAGAAGTATTCGAAGTAGGGGTCGCCCGGCTCCCTGCCGCTCCCGGTGAAAAGAACCTCGCGTCGATCTTCGTCGAGATGCTGCACCTGGAGCACGTTCCAGTCGCCCGAGGTGATCTGGCGCTTCATTTGACCCGACTCGAGGTCGTAGAGATAGAGGTGGCCCCAATCGTCGCGTTGCGACCACCACAACACCTCGCCGGCGTCGTGGAGCACGTGCCAGTTGACCATGTCGACGCCCGATTCGAAGAACGTCTCGACCCGCTCCTCCATCACGTCGCGCACCGCACCCGTTTCGGGGTCGGCGATCCGCAGGAATGCCTCCTTGTGGTCCCTCGAACTCGATACGAAGGCCAGCGACGACCCATCGGGGCTCCATTCGACGTCGGAGAACTGCCCGTTGCAAACGATGTGGTCACAAATCGTCGACCGGTGCTGATCCGGGGGGATCTGAAGGGGGACGATCCGACCGTCGAGGTGCACGACCAAGCGCTCGATCCGAAAAATGACCGAGTCTTCGGGCAGTGGATATCGCCAGGACTCGATGCGGGGCGCCCCGACCTCGGTGCCCACCAGATGCATCATCGACACGCCACGCGCGTCGTGCCGAAAAGTCGCGACCTTGTCGGAGGTCGGCGCCCACAGCACCACGGCCCGATCGCTCCGAGTCCACCCGGCGTTGTTCGTAGCGTACCCGTAGTCCTCCTCACCGTCGTTCGTGACCCGGGTCTCTTCGCCCGTCTCGAGGTCGACGAACCAGAGGTCGTGGTCGCGTGTGAAGGCCGCCTTCGTGCCATCGGGAGACACGACGAGGTTGCGATCCGGGCGTTCGGGAATCGGTCCGACGTCGTCGCATCGTACCGCACGTCCGGCGCAGCGGTAGCGCATGCCGTCCCATTCCACGACGAGATCTCCGTCGTCCCAGGCGAGGCCGGTGAAGGGCAGGCGGGCCGCGTCGAGGGTGCGACCCACGGCGGTGCCCATTGCGCCCGCGAGCACTTCATGATCGAAGGCGGGTTCGACATCATCGTCGTCGACTCGCAAGAACTGCCATCCATCGGGCGTGACCTTGCGAAACCAGAACGAGTCGCCGTCGATCCAGTCGGGCGAGACCTGACCCCCGACGACCAGGGCGCGCTTGAACTGAGCCAACTGGCGCTCCGCCCGCTGGTAGTCCTGCGTGGTGAGAGCCTCGGGCGACCAGGGAGTCTGGGCCGAAGTGCCTGAGGCGGCGAGAAGGGCACCGGTCGCAAGAAGTGTCGCTGTGCGAAGCGCGAAACGATTCATGGGGCGCTGGGGTCGGGGATCGGAAGTGACGAGGGTCGATAGTTGGTACTGTATGACAAGTTACGTGGGTCCGCCGCGCGGAGCGACGTGTGCGATTCAACGGGCGAAACGGCCGACCTTTCCGGGTCGCCGCCGGACACCGACATTTCCCCGACCCTTCACCTGTGAGAGACCATGACGGCTCCGGAGACCACCACCCGGGGATACGGCTTCGGGACGGCCCCCGTATTCCTCGCCAGTGTCAGCACGATTCTGGGCGCGGTCATGTTCCTGCGTTTCGGATACGCGGTCGGAAACGCGGGAATCGTGGGGGCCATCGTGATCATTCTCGTCGGCCACATGGTTACGATTCCCACGGCGTTGGCGATCGCGGAGATCGCCACCAACCGCCGTGTGGAAGGTGGGGGGGAGTACTTCATCATCTCGCGATCGTTCGGGACGACGATCGGGGGTGCCATCGGGATTTCGCTCTACCTTTCCCAGGCGATCTCCGTGGCGTTCTACATGATCGCGTTCGGTGAGGCCTTCTCCCCGCTGGTGGGGACGATCGAGGCGGCGCTCGGCATGGGCTTCGACCTTCGCTTCATCTCCATGCCGGGACTGCTCGCGCTGACCGGGCTCGTCGTCCTGCGTGGGGCCGACCTCGGAGTGCGGGCGCTGTATGTCGTCGCGGCGATTCTGGCGGTCTCGCTCGTGATGTTCTTCATGGGCGGCCCGATCGAAAGCTTCGACGCCGACGGAATCTCCCTGTTCGGCGGTATCGCCGACTCCGACCCCTTCATGCTGGTCTTCGCGATCTGCTTCCCGGCCTTCACGGGCATGACGGCCGGAGTGGGGCTGTCGGGCGACCTGGCCAATCCCAGGAAGTCGATCCCGTTGGGGATCCTCTCGGCCACGGTCGCGGGCATGCTCGTGTACCTCGCGGTGGTCTTGAAGCTGGGTATGTCCGCTCCACCGGCCGACCTCGCCTCCGATCAGCTCATCATGAGCCGTATCGCCGTGTGGGGTCCGATCATTCCCATCGGGCTGGCGATGGCGACCCTGTCGTCGGCCATCGGTTCGATCGTCGTGGCGCCCCGTACGCTTCAGGCACTGGCGGCCGATCGGGTGGTTCCGGCCGAGGGGGTCAACCGCTTCCTCTCAGCAGGAATCGGGCTCGCCAACGATCCCCGCAATGCCACACTGGTGACCGCCGCGCTCGCGGTCGTCTTCGTGCTTCTCGGGTCAGTCGATCTGGTGGCGCGGGTGGTGTCGATGTTCTTCATGGTCACCTATGGCGCCCTCTGCGCCATCAGCTTCCTGGAGCACTTCGCGGCCCGGCCGTCGTATCGGCCGAGCTTTCGGTCGAAATGGTGGGTGAGCCTCTTCGGGGCGATCGCCTGCCTCGTGCTGATGCTTCAGATGGACCTCGTGTTCGCCGGTATGGCCATGATCTTCATGGGCCTGCTGTATGCGATGATTCGCCGAAGCCGGGGCGGGGGTGCCACCGACGACCTTGCTGAGATCTTCCATGGGGTGATGACGCAGGCGACCCGGTGGATGCAGATCCGCTTGCAGAAAACCGCTCCGAGCGACTGGCGTCCGAGCGTGATCCTCATCACGTCGCGCACGTTCGATCGGCAGGCGCCGATGGAATTTCTCGAGTGGATGTGTCATCGCTTCGGTTTCGGCACCTACCTGCACTACATTCGCGGCTTGCTCGACGCCGGCACCTTCGAGGAGTCCCGAAGCATCAAGCAGCGACTTCTGACGGCGTCGAGCGAGCGCGCCGGGGCGATCTTCGTCGACACGATGATCAGCCCTTCGATGGAATCGGCCCTCGCGCAGAGCCTGCAGATGCCGGGCATCAGCGGAATGGACAACAACACGGTGCTGTTCGAGTTCTCCGTGCACGACCCGGACACGGTCGTCGACGAGATCGTAGCGGGCAGTCGGCTCGCAGACGTCGCTCGCATGAATCGGCTCGTGCTTCGCCACACCGACCACTTCTTCGGGAACCGGCGCACGATCCACGTCTGGCTGACGTGGCACGACTATCGAAACGCCAATTTGATGATCCTCCTGGCCTACATCCTCCTCGGGCATCGAGATTGGCGAGACGCGGAGATTACGCTGTACGCGGCGTATCCGAAGGGAGAGGTGAAGGAGCGCACGGCGCAGCTCCGGGAGATGATCAGTGACGGACGGCTCCTGATCACCGACAAGAACCTCCAGGTGTTCGCCACCGACGATCGCACTGATTTTTCGCGTTTGGTCGAGGTGAAGAGCTCTCAGGCCGATCTGGTCATTCGAGGGTTTACCGAGGACCGTGTGCGAGAAAAGGGGCCCGACTTCTTCCGGAAACACACGGGCCTGCGCGACATGCTGTTCGTCTCGGCAGAGGAGACCATCTTCATCGAATAGAGCGACTCGCCTCATTCATGTAACCATCGACCCGAAAGCGACGTACGGTGCTGTGTAGTCCAGGAAGCAGATGCACTGGTTGTTTGCCCGATCGGGTCAATGGGGGTGGTGAGGGGTGGAATGGGAACGACTCGGTCGGGCTCCAGGGCTTTCCATATTGCGGGGTGCGGCCTGCTCCTCGCGGCGTGTGGCGTCTCGTCGGAATCGCCTGAGGCTCGCGGCGATCGACTGCTCGAGCGGCCGGCCCTACAGCGCGTGGTGGAGGCGGGTCAGTCAGGGCGAGTCGACCCGCTTCGCAGGCACCTGGCCGATGCGGATCCGGCCGTTCGGGCCCGAGCGGCCTTCGGTGCGGCCACGGTCGGCGATCCGAGCCTGATCCCTCCCCTGATCGTGGCCCTCGGCGACTCGGTCGCCGGTGTGCGTGAAGACGTCGCCTTCGCGTTGGCGAGGCTCGGTCCCTCACCCGAGACGGAGGTCGCTCTGGTCGAGAGACTCGATCGGGAAGGCGACCTTGGGGTACTTCGCGAGGTCGCCGATGCGCTGGGGTTCATTGGCGGTGCGGCCTCGTCGCTTACACTCGTCGACCCCACGGTCACCGCCGGCATGGATCGAGTCGCGGTCACTCGGGCTCTCGCTCGTATGTCGGCGCGCGGTGTGCTGGCTTCCGCCGCGCGGGACTCCATGGTGGACCGGCTCACCGACCCCGACAGGATCGTGCGTCTGGCTGCAGCGAGAGGCTTCGCCGCCGCGCGGGGTCCCGACGTGTGGATTCGGTATCGCACCCGCGTCGAAGAAGCCCTCGCCGGCTACGGCCTCGAGGAGCCGGCGGCGCGACCGCTCCTCCAGGGGTTCGGCCGGCTCCTTCCTCGAGCGAGCCTGGAGCGCTGGCGAACCGCGGCGCCCGACCCCCGCACCCGGCGCGCTGCCGTCGAGGCCGTGGCGGGGCATAGTGATGGCCTTCTCGGCCTGGCCGACCTCGCCGCTGCCCTTCACGATCGCCATCCGTGGGTGCGCGGGGCGGGGGCGCTCGGCCTGGCGGGAATGGCCGGTAGCGATGCCGCGGTCGATGCTCTCGAGTCGGTGGTCGGGCCGGAAGCGGATGCCGCGACCGAGGAGGCGTGGCTGCGGGTTCTCGCGGCGCGCGGCCGACTGGCCGAGTTGCGCGAGCGAGTGAGGGGGCGCGCCCTCGACGATGCCGTTGCCTGGCGAGCCGTGGCGTCGCTGATGGAGGTTTTCGACGATCCGGGACTCCGCGCCATCGTGGCCACGGCGGAGGCGAGCCCGTCTCCCTATGTGCGGGGACTGGCCGAGCGGGCACGCGCGGAGTCGGTCGCCGACGCCTGGCCTTCGGACGATGCTCCCGAGACCCGCTGGTCGGACGAGGATTGGGCGGAGTTGGGTCGACTCGGGCGCGAGCCACGGCTGGAACTCGTACTTCCCGCCGGCCGCGTGACGATCCGCCTCGACCCGGACCAGGCGCCGGCCACGGTTTTGTTTCTGGCGCGGCGGGCCGCGCAGGGGGCCTACGACGGGGTCCCCGTGCACCGGGTCGTGCCCGGGGTCCTCGCGCAGTGGGGTCGACAGGACCGAGTGCGTGGGCCACCGCGGGAACTCACACGGATTCAATTTCGTACCGGCGTCGTCGGATGGGCCCTGGGGCCCTCCGGGAGCGATGATGACCTCTTTGTGGCGCTCGATGATCTTCCGGAGTTGGACGGCCGGTATACCGCCATCGGCTGGGTGATCGGAGGGTTCGACGTCTGGGCCAACACCCCAGAGGGCACGCCGGTCGTGCGGGCCCGGGTGTCGGGGTTGTAACTACCCCGGCCGAGTCGGCGTAACTAGACTGTGCAGGACGCACCGACATCGTTCGGATGCGTGTTCCAGTAGGTCCGTAGCGCCCGAAGGGTCGGGTGGACGATGAAGTGGGGATGAGGATGACTCGATGGGTTCGCTGGCAGGTGCCATGCCGCAGGTGCATCCTGCAACCGGCAGCACCTCCCCTGAGGGGTCCACAGCATAGACGCTGTCGGCATTCCAATTCGTGCTTCACAAGGTCCGTTCTCGGCCCGCGTGCGCTCCTCGTATCACTTGTGGAGGCATGAACAAATGAGACGACTCTTGTCAGGAATTTCGCGGCTGGTCGCGGCCGCAGCACTGATCCTTCCCTCGGCGGCGGCCGCTCAGGACTCCGGGGGACGCATTATCGGTACGGTCACTGATCTGGCCGGTGAGCCACTGTCGGCGGTTCAGATCTACGTCGAGGGAACGAGCATCGGAGGCCTCTCGCAGGCCAATGGCCGGTACTTGCTCCTGAACGTTCCGGCGGGCAACTATACGGTCGCCGCCCAGCGCATCGGCTTCGCGACGAAGCGCGAGACCAATGTGGTGGTTTCGGCCGGCGAGGACGTGACGCTCGACATTCGCATGTCGATCACGGCGCTCTCGATGAACGAGATCGTGGTGACGGGGGTGGTCGACCCGGTGGAGGGCATCAAGCTGCCCTTCACGGTCGGACGCGTGAGCGTCGAGAACATGCAGGTCGCCCCGATTTCGAATCCGATCAACGCGCTCGCCGGAAAGGTGGCGGGCGTCAACATCGTTCAGGGGAGCGGGCAGCCGGGTGACGGAGCCGACGTCCTGCTGCGCACGCCGACCTCGATCTACGAAAACTCCAACCCGATGTATGTCGTCGACGGCGTGATCCTGTCCACGTCGACGGGCGTCGGTTCGACCGTCGACCTCAACGGGCTCGACATCGAGTCGGTCGAGGTCGTCAAGGGTGCCGCCGCCGCATCGCTCTACGGCTCCCGGGCCGCCAACGGCGTCATCTCGATCCGCACCCGGCGGGGCTCCGATCTCGCCCAGGGCCAGACGCGCTTCACGGTGCGTTCGGAATACGGGCAGAGTTCACTGCCCAACCGCGTCGCGCAGGCCATGTCGCATCCCTACCTGCAGCGCGACGACGGAGCCTGGATCGACGGCTCCGGGGCCGTCGTGGATCGCTCGAACCGGGTCCTGGCTCCCAACAACATGCTCGACCAGGAGTATCAGACGCCGCTCTTCGACAACCTCGGGACGTTCTTCAATCCCGGCGGATTTTCGTCGCTCGCCGCGACGATGTCGTCGAATGCCGCCAGCACGAACTTCTTCATCTCGGCCGAGCAGCGCCGGACCGAAGGGGCGCTGGAGAACAACGACGGATTCGAGCAGACCAGCTTCCGAGTCAACGTCGATCATCGGCTGCGCGACAACCTGTCGCTGAGCGCCAACGTCTTTCACTCGGTGAGTCAGCAAGACGAGCTGTCGGGCTCCCCGTTCCGGCCCCTTCTGTCGTATGAGCCGGACATCAACCTCGGTCTGCGCGATGCCAACGGGAATTTCCTGCAGCTTCCCGATCCGACGCAGCTCACCGAAAACCCGATCTGGCGGCAGAGCTCGCGCGACAACGTCAACAAGCGCAACCGCACCCTTGCGTCGGGTGACGTGCGATTCAACCCGATCTCGTGGTTGCGCCTGTCCGGAAACTTCTCCTACGACCGGTTCCAGCGAGACGACAAGGTCTACGTGCCGCGCGGGGTCGTCACCTCGGTGGTCGACGAGACGGAGTCGACCGGCCAGCTGGCCTACGAAAACGACGACGTCGAGGCCCTGAACGGGTCGATCGACGCGCAGTTCATCTACAACTTCACCGACCTGACGGCCCGCGCGACGCTCCGGGGCATCTTCGAGCGTGAGCGGTCGGCCGGGAACGATGTCGAAGGTCGCGATCTGATCGTGCTCGGGGTCGAAGACATCGACGCCGCGGCGTCGTTGTTCGGTGGCTCAAGCCTCCAGGAGATCCGGTCGAACGGTCTCCTCGCCGACCTGGCGCTCGACTACAAGGACCGGTACACGGGTTCGTTCCTGGTTCGTCGCGACGGTTCTTCGCTGTTCGGGCCCGACGCGCGCTGGAACACCTTCTTCCGTGCCGGCGGGGCCTGGCTCATGGGTCGAGAGGAGTGGTTCCCCTTCGACTTCCTTAGTGAGTTCAAGGTCCGCTACGCATACGGTACGGCGGGCAACCGGCCTTCGTTCTCGCGTCAGTACGAGACCTGGGGCATCAATGGGCCAACCGGAGCGATCACCAAGGGCACCCTCGGCAATCGCAACCTCCTGCCCGAGGTCACGCACGAGCAGGACATGGGCTTCGACGCGATCCTGAACGACCGGTTCCAGGTGCGGTTCTCGTACATCAAGACCCGTACCGAAGACCTCATCATCGGCGTGCCCCTCTCGGCCGTGACCGGGTACAGCACGCAGTACCAGAACACCGGTGAACAAACTGGTACGACCTACGAGTTGGAGCTCGAGGCCGCGTTGATCACCAAGGCCGACATGAGCTGGACGGCGACCCTGGTCGCCGATCGGAGCCGATCCACGATCACGGATTGGACGCGGTCGTGCTTCTTCGACGGCATCACCGGCCAGCAGAACTTCTGCGGCGGGTCGGGACTGGCCGAGATGTGGGGCGAGCGTTTCATCACCTCGACCGCGGACCTGCCCTCAGACCTCCAGGCCAACGCCGATCAGTTCGAAGTGAACGACGAGGGATACCTCGTGTGGGTCGGTCCCGGCGCGTCGTCGAGGGACGGCCTCGCGCAGGGGCTCTGGGGCACGAGCTCTCCGGACCTGACCTACGGTGGATCGGCCCTGCGATGGGGCATTCCCGTGGTGGAGCTCGACGAAAACGGCGCTCCGCTGATCCAGCTTCTGGACCAGAGTTTTCCCGATGTTCAGCTCGGGCTCGTGAACAGCTTCCGCTGGAAGGGCCTGTCGGTCTTCACCCAGCTCCAGGCCAACTTCGGCGGAGCGATCTACAACCAGTCGCGGCAGCGCGGCTACCAGGACGTGCGCCACGGCGATCTGTCGCAGCTCGGCAAGGCCGACGCGAACAAGAAGACGATCGACTACTACCAGGCTCTCTACAACTTCAACAACGTCAGCAGCCACTTCGTCGAAGACGGTGGTTTCATCAAGCTGCGCGAACTGGCGGTCAACTACACGCTGAGCCCGGAGCAGGTCACGCGGTTCAAGCTCGATCGCCTCGGCGCCCAGGGGATCACGTTCGGGATCACCGGCCGGAATCTCTTCACGATCACCGACTACTCGGGCTACGACCCGGAGGTCGGCAACGTGCTCGAGCGCGTCGACAACTTCGCCTATCCGAACATGCGGACCTTCACAGGTCAGCTCTCCATCGTCTTCTGAGGATACCTTCCATGACGAACCTTAGAACGACCCTATTCGGAGTCCTGACCCTTGCCACGTTGGCGGGCTGTCAGGACCTGGACGTGGTCAATACGAACCAACCCGACGCGGCGCGAGCACTCGCCAATCCCAGCGATGTGGAGCAGCTGGTCGTGAGCGCATGGAATCCGTACTGGTCGCGGACCCACACGTCGTCGTCGTCGCTCAATGCGATGCCGGTGATCGCCGACGAAATGACGGCGACCTACGCCAACAACGCGGCGCTCGAACTGTCATCGGAGCCGCGGATCGCCCTGAACAACAACCCGACCGCCACGGCATCGGGAATCCCGCGCTTTCAGTGGGATGACTGGTACCTGGCGCTGTCGAACGCCAACGATGGACTGCGGGCGATCGACGACGGTTTGATCATCACCGACGCCACGGGCGACGATCGCACGCATGCGACGAGAGTCTGGGCGAAGCACATGCAGGGGATCGGCCTCGGCTACATCGGCTTGATCTTCGATCAGGGGTATATCGTGAAAGAAGACACCGATCTCGGTGCTCTCGAACTCCGCCCCTACCCGGACGTCATCGCCGCAGCTGTCGCTTCGCTCGAAGAGGCGATCCAGCTCGCTCAGTCGGGTCCGGACTTCACCCTGTCGGGTGATGTGCTGAACGGCGTGCCCGTCACGAAAGACCTCGTGATCCGGATCTCGAACGCCTACATCGCGCGATTCCTGGTTTTGTCGGCCCGTACGCCCCAGGAGCGGGCGGCGGTCGATTGGGCGAAGGTCATGCAGGTCACGGCGAACGGTCTGGTCGAAGACCACGTGACCATCCAGGAAGACGGTGTCAGGGAAAGCAGCTTCTATTTCCGTGCCTCGAACAGCGGTTCGTTCCAGCAGCGGGCCGACTACAAGCACATCGGGTGGGCCGACGTGTCGGGCAACTTCCAGAACTGGCTGAACACGCCGCTGGCCGACCGTCAGAAATTCCTCATCACCACCCCGGATCGTCGAATCACGGGCGACACGCCCGAGACCGACGGGAAGTATTTTCGCCACCTGACGGTGGAGCGTTTCCGGCCGGAACGCGGCACGTACCACTTCTCGTTCTATCAGTGGAATGTCGGCCAGACGCCCGATGTGGGTGAGCGGGTGCATGAGAACGGGCCGGCGGTACTCTATCACATCGAGGAGCAGGAACTCTACCGGGCCGAGGCCATGCTCCAGATGGGCAACGCGGCTGGCGCTGCCGACATCATCAACCAGACCCGAGTGGCCAACGGCGAGTTGCCGGCGGTTACCACGGCGGGAGTTCCCGAGGCGGCCGACTGCGTGCCGAAGCGGGCCGATGGTTCGTGTGGTGACCTCGCCTGGGCGCTGTACTACGAACGGATGATCGAGTTGACCGGTACCGATGCGCTACGGGCCTGGATGGACAAGCGGGGCTTCGGGCAGCTCACCGAGGGCACCTTCTATCACATGCCGATTCCGGGTCGTGAACTCG
>CBDUEZ010000102.1:0-12598 GCA_965366355.1 uncultured bacterium | reverse complement strand
AGGGCCAGGAAGGCCGTCCCCTCGCGGGATCGTCGAGGGAGATCTCGAGCGTGCGTGCGAAGGCCGAAACCTATCGCGGTCCCCCCCACGGTACAACGGATCGTCAGCCCCCGGGGGTGGCTCCCAGGGGGGGGAATGGCGCGGTGGTGCCCTTCGGAAGCAGTTCGAAGGGGTCTCCTGCGCCGTTCGTGCCCTCGACCAGATACTTGATCGCCGAGGGCAGTGAGCCCGCGTGCGACTCGAGAAGGCCCGCGAAGTCGGCAAGCCGGTGGTAGTAGCGCATTTGCCCGAGAAGCACGGCATTGTTCAGCGGTCGCAGCATGAAGCCGCCGAAACGAAGATTCTCGAAGGTGGGGGCGACGTCGGATTCGAATCGATCCCGGTGGTCGGCATACACCGCCTCTCGTCGTACGAGCTTGTCGTCGGCCGACACCTCCGCATCGTTGTACACGGCCTGCAGGTCGGCGATCAGTTGGTCGAGAAAGGCGCTGTAGCGCTGGGCATCTCGCCACCGCGCCTCAGCCCTCTGGCACTTCACGGTGTCGGGCCCGCCGCCGTCTCGGGTGCAGAAGAACTGGATGGCCGCCACACGCCCCACGAAGGTGGCGAAGCTCTCGTTGAACCGTACGCGGCCCGGCACGAACAGGTGGGCGTGACTCATCTCGTGGAGCAGGGTCTCGATGAGCTCGACGTCGTCGGACCGCAGGAGACTGCTCAGAATCGGGTCGGCGAACCAACCCAGCGTGCTGAAGGCGGCGGTCGGCCGGAGGAGCGTGTCGAATCCCTCCGCGTCGAGTTTCGACTGCTCTTCGAGCGCATCGTCCTCGTCGAAGAACCCGCGGTAGGGAACGTTGCCCACGATGGGAAACCACCAGGTCTTCGAGGCGAGCCGGTCTCGGTATGCGGCAGAGAGGACCAGGGCGAGGGTGTCGCTCTCGAGCTGGGTGAAGCTCGTGTAGCTGTTGCCGACCTCGAGGTGCAGCTCGGTCTGCGCGAACACTCGAGCCTCGGCGGCGAGAGTGAGCATGCCCCGCGTGCGTTCATCGGTCGCTGGATCGAGGATCACCTCGGCCAGGGGGCGGCGGCCTGCGAGGATCTTGGCCTCGGCGATCCCGGCCTTGATGACGTAGATCGGCGAGCATGCCGTGAACGACATGCCGGCGGCGAGCGCCAGGATCAGCGCCGCAGCGAGGGGCCAGCGTCGCTTCACCCGCCGATATTCCGCATCAGGGGCACGCCTCCCTCGGTCGGCACGTAGATGACCGAGCCTGCGGGCATCTGACCCAACTGCTCGATGTAGAAGAAGGTGAGGTATTGGGGGGTCAGCCCCTCCGAGATGATACCCTGGGCCTCGGCGATCCCCTTGGCCTCTTCGACCTGCTGCCGAGCCTTCTCCTGAATGATCTCGGTCTGGAACCGTTCGGCCGCGACGTTCTGCTCGCGCTGCAGTTTCTCTTCGATGGCCTGGCGAACGAGGTCGGGGGCCTGAACGTCACGCACGAACACCTCCAGCACCTCGATCCGATCGCCCGCCTTGTCCTGGATTGCCGCCTCCATCGCATCGGCCAGCTCTCGCCGGTTCGGCGAGAATATCTCATTGATCGATTTTGTGGCGACCGCGTCACGAACCCCGTTTCGAACGGAGTTGAGCACGATGCGACTCTTGATCTGATCCTCACTCCCGATCCGTTGGTAGAGGTCGGGAGCGTTGAGGCCGTCGATGCGATAGAGCAGCGACACTTCGATGGCCACGTTCAGCTGTTCCGATGTCTGTGCCTCGATGCGTTCCACGCTGCCGTCCGACGGGAAGGATTGCTCGCGAATGCTCATCTTCTCGATCGTCGCCAGGGGATTGACCAAATGGACCCCCTGCTCGAGGGCCACCTGATCGACCTGGCCGAGGAAGTGTTTCACCCCCACCTCTCCGACACGGACCATCGCCACTGCGTTCATGACGACCAGCAACACACCGGCGATCATGAATCCGTAGCTGACGACCTTCGAGGCGCCCTTCCCCCCGCTTCCGAATGAGGGCCCTGCAACGCGCAGGACGGCACCGACCAGAATGGCGAAGATTGCTACGATCAGGAGTCCCATATTGTCATCCAGATGGAGTAGAACCAGTGCCCGACATCCCTGATACGTGGGGCGGCACGGTGGTCTTCAGCGCGATTGTCCTGGACGGTAACCCCAACTCGGTCCATTCGCTTCGGTACCCTCCTTCCATGCCGGCGTTCGGGGCTCTACCGTGAGGCATGCCGATCTTCGAATCCCTCTATGCAGCCGGCGTGGCCGTCGCGCAGCGTTTGACCCCCCTCGTCGCGTCGGCGGACTCGAAGATCGGACGCGGGGTGCGTGGCCGCGCTCAGGCGATCCCCTCTCTGGCCCGGTGGGGTGAGTCGGGTCGTGACCCGCGACGTCGCCTCGTCTGGGTGCATGCTCCCTCGGTGGGGGAAGGGCTACAGGCTCGGGCGGTCATCGAGGCGCTGACGGCGGCCGATGGGGGCCGGCTCCAGTTGATGTTCACGCACTTTTCGCCTTCGGCCGACGACCTCGCACGGCACATGCCCGTGGACTGGGCCGGATACCTTCCATGGGACGTGCGGCGTGACGTCGAGGCCTCCCTCGACCTCGTGCGGCCCGACCTGATCGCCTTCACGAAGACCGAGGTGTGGCCGGTGCTGAGCGGCGCGGCGGGCCGCAGGGGCATACCCACTGCGCTGATTGCCGCGACGCTGCCCCCGGGGTCGTCTCGGACCGGATTCATCACGCGACGGGTCTTGCGACCCTCGATGAAACGGCTGGCGGTGGTGGCGGCGATCGCCGAAGACGATGCGGGGCGTTTTCGGGGATTGGGCACCCGCGAGGGGGTCACCGTCGTAACGGGCGATCCCGGGATCGACTCGGCTCTCGCCCGGGCGGATTCCACCGATCCATCCGCGCTACATGTGCGGGTACTGTCGACCGACGACTCACGGCCGATTCTCGTCGCGGGCTCGACCTGGCCCGCCGACGAGGCCGTCCTGGTGCAAGCTCTCGAGCGGGTGAGGGCACAGCACCCTGGCTTGCGGCTGGTGATCGCGCCCCATGAACCCACCGAGGCTCATGTCGGGGCACTGGAGGCGACGTTGCGACGCGCGGGTTGGGTCACCGAACGGATGGCCGAGGTGGAGCGCCGCGAGGCGATCGCCGGAGTCGATGCGGTGGTCGTGGATCGTGTGGGCGTCCTTGCGCAGCTCTACACCGTCGGCGCCTTCGCTTTCGTGGGAGGAGGCTTCCATGGCGCGGGACTGCACTCGGTTCTGGAGCCTGCCGCGGCCGGGATTCCGGTGGCGTTCGGTCCGCGGCATGCCAACGCGCGAGCGGCGGCCGAGCTCGTGGGCGTCGGCGGTGGAGTCTCGGTCGGAACCGCCGATGCCCTCGCCGATGCGCTCCTGCGGTGGCTCGATGACCCGGTGGCGTGCGTCGCTGCGGGGTCGTCGGCTCGAGAGTGGATCCTCGGCCACCGGGGTGCCGCCGCGCGGACCGCCGCCCTCCTTCTCGAGGTGCTTTCGGGTCAGCGACCTCCCGGAGCCGACTCCTCGGTCGATGGAGCGGCACGAACCGCGATGTAGGAGAAGTTGAAGCACATCTCCTCGGCCGACCCGTACCCGCCGTAGACCGTCTCGTCGGTGGGGTTGTCGAAGGTGCATCGCACGGTCAGCCGGGTGTCTCCCAGAGCGTCGCGCGGCAGGATCTTCGGTTCCTCGAACGAGAAGTCCCGCTGCCACGCGAGGTCCCACCGAGGCACCGACAGGAGCGTCTCGACCTCCCCGGTTTCACGGTGAAGCGTGATTTCGCCCGAATGCCCGAACGAATGCATATGCAGGTTGGCCGAGTGGAGCTCGAGCGCCTCGATCTGACTTTCCGGGACCTGTGCCAGGGAGGCGAAGTAGCCGAGCATGTCGCCGAGGTTGTTCGAGACCTCGAAGCTGCGCTGTGATCCCGGCGGGATCACCATGGTTCCGGTCCGCTCCGAGGCCAGCCAATCGTTGCGCGTCTGGGCAAGATGGAAGGCCGGCCGCTCGACGCTGCTTTCGACCATGAAGTCGAGCCGGGTGTCGACGTCGGACTCGCCGGGGGCGGTGGAGGAGTAGTAGTGCATCTGCACGACGAGTCCGGACCCGGGCTCGAGCCGAATGCCTGTTCCCTCGGGAAAGACGTGGCCATCCATTCCCGGCGCCCAATGGGCCAGCCAGTGATTGGAATTCGACATCTCCCGGAGCCCGTTCGGATACCGCTCCTCATAGGCGGTCCGCACGCTCCGTTGCCCGAGCCGATCGGGCAGGGCCCCTCCAAAACACTGATAGCCGGCCCCGGCCTCCTCGGCGTCGAGTTCGCGGTACCGGTCCATCATTCCGGGCTCTACCGCATAGATGACCACATGGTGGGCCACATTGCGATTCCCCGGCGCGGCTCGGAATCCAGTCACGAAAGCGGTGTCGTCTCCCGTCCAGTCGACGAGAAAACACCGGTAGTCGTCGGACGACTCCTGGTTCGGTAGGTAGCCTTCGGTGGGCAGCACGGCGAGGGAAACATCGGGCTGGAAAGCGGCGTGTGCCGATCGCGCGGCGGTCTCGGGGTCGGGGCGGGCGTCTCCCTTCGGGTATCCGGCTTCGACCCAGCGGCTCACCACAGCAAGCGCATCGTCGCCGAGCGAGAGGTCGCCTTCGTAGTCCTGGTGGCCGGGTTCGGCGAGCCAGGGAGGCATGCGACGGTCGGTCATCATTCGCGCGATCATGCGGTGCCGTTCGTAGGTCTCCTCCGCGTCGTCCATGGACCACGCGACGCCCTCGGCCGTGTGACAGCCGACACAGTTCTCCGTCAGAATCGGACGGATGTCCCGGTAGTAGTCCTGGGCCGAAACCGGGGCCCCGAAAAGGACGTTGAGGGCGGCGAACGCGAGAAGGGGGAATGCACGCATGGCGATCGATCGTTCGAGGGAGCCGGTAAGGCCGTCGGGCGGGTCGGATTCCAAGGTACCGCGGTCCCACTCGTGTGCGCCATTGCCACCCCGTGCTTGACGATCCGGCCCGAGTTGGCGAGCCTGCCTCGGTTGTCTTCTTCCCCTTCGACGAACCGGAGTCGTATGAGCGCCGGCATTCCCGAGATCGATCCCACGGAGTTGAAAGCCCGCTTCGACACCGGTGAGGCGCCCGTCGTGGTCGACGTCCGGGAGTCGTTCGAGCGTGCGATTGCCGACCTGCCCGATGTCGGGCAGCTGCACATTCCTCTGGCCAGCCTCGCCACACGAATGCACGAACTCGACCGCGAGGCCGAGATCGTGGTGTATTGTCGGTCGGGGGGGCGAAGCGGCTCGGTCGTTCAATTCCTGCAGTCGCAGGGATTCGAACGGGTCATCAATCTCCGCGGGGGAATCCTGGCCTGGCAGGAAGAGGTCGACCCGTCGCTGACTCGCTACTGAGCCTCCGGCCCGGCCTCATCGCGATCGCGATCTGCGGCGTACTGGCTACCGGGTGCACCGCGCCCGATCCGTTCCCCGCCCGATCCGACAATCCCTCGGCACCTGCCACCCTCGCGGGCCCTGGCGCCGGGCCTGTCGTGCCCGACGCCGAGGGAGCCGAGCGTTTCGAATCCGCGCCTGAAGTGGTGCTTCCCGAGCCGCCCGCGCGGCCCTCGAGCGCGCCTGCTCCGGTCGCTTTCGTGCGCCCGGCCGCCGTGCGGGGACTCTATGTGAATGCCTGGGCGGCCGGTACCCGTGCGCGGATGGACACCCTCTTCGCCGTGGCCGATTCGACCGAGGTGAACACCTTCGTTGTCGACATCAAAGACGCCTCGGGGTTCGTGAGCCACGTCTCGGCCCTTCCGGGTGTTGGAGACTCGGGCGCGGATCGACAGGTACGGATCCGCGACCTGGTGGGACTCCTCGATCGCATGAGGGCCGCGGGCCTCTACCCGATCGCGCGAATCGTCGTGGCGAAGGATCCCGTGCTCGCCGCGTCGCGCCCAGAATGGGCGGTACGACACTCCGAAGGAGGCACGTGGGTCGACGCCCGAAGCGACCCGTGGCTCAACCTCTGGGTCGCCGAAGTACGCGACTACCACATTGCTCTGGCACTCGAGGTGGCCGAACTGGGATTCCCCGAGATCCAGTGGGACTACATTCGGTTCCCCGATGCCGCCGCCGACCTTCGGGCCACCGCGCGGTTCCCCGGTGCCGGAGGGAGCCAGGTCGTGGCCGTGGAGAACTTCCTGGCCGAGGCACGCACGGCGCTCGGGGCGGTCGGGGTCCGTTCGACCGCCGACGTCTTCGGGGTGACGACCTCCGCCCGACACGATGTCGGGGTCGGTCAGGTATGGGAGACCTTCATCGATGAGGTCGACAGCGCCCTGCCGATGGTGTATCCGAGTCACTTCGCCCCTGGAAGCCACGGGATCGCCCGGCCCGACGCGAATCCCTACGAGATCGTGCGTGCGGCGCTGCGTGCGGCCGTGAACCGGAACCGCACGATCGATGGATCAGGATCGGTGATTCCCTGGCTCCAGGACTTCACCCGGGGCCGGGGCGCCCACGTCTACGGACCCGCCGAGGTGCGCGCACAGATTCAGGCCACCTACGATGCCGGGCTCCACGAATGGGTGCTGTGGAACTCGGGCAGCCACTACACCGTGGGCGCGCTCGAACCGGTCCGTGGGTGGGCGACAGAGCCCACCATTCGCGTCGGCGGCGAGGTGGTTCCGGTGTCGCAGCGCGGCGAAGTATCGAACGAGATGGAGCCCCCGATCGTCAAGCCGCCGGCCTAGGAAGGGCGGCGAACTGCAGTTCGTGCAGTTGGGCGTAGAGTCCCCCCGCGCTCAGCAGCTCCTCGTGGGTTCCCTCCTCAGCGACCTCCCCGTGGTGCATCACCAGAATCCGGTCGGCGTTGACGACGGTCGAAAGTCGGTGGGCGATGACCAACGAGGTGCGATCGGCCAGCAGGGCATCCGTCGCCTCGGCGATGCGGGCCTCGATCTCGGAGTCGACCGACGAGGTCGCCTCGTCGAGCACGAGAATCGGGGGATCGAATGCGAGCGCGCGGGCGAACGACACCAGTTGACGCTCACCCACACTCAGCGAGGCTCCACGCTCTCCCAGAGGTTGTTCGTACCCCTTCTCCAGCCGAGCGATGAAGGGGGCGGCGCCGATCCGTTCGGCGGCCGCGCGAATCGTGGGATCGTCGATGCTCTTCGACCCGAGGCGCACATTGTACGCGACGTCCCGGCTGAAGAGAAAGACGTCCTGAAGCACCAGACCGACGCGCGCCCGGAGTGCGGCCACGGCCACATCGGTGATGGGCACGCCATCGAGGAGGATCGACCCACGCTGGACGTCGTAGAAACGCATCAGGAGATTGATCAGGGTCGACTTGCCGGCACCGGTGTGTCCGACGATCGCGACCTTTTCGCCCGGGGCGACGCGAAAGCTGACGCCCTTCAGGACCCAGTCCCATTCGCCGTCCTCGTCGCGCACATAGCCGAACCAGACGTCGCGAAATTCGATCTCCCCGCGCACCTCTTCCGGTAGGGTCCGGGGTGTACTCGACTCGACCACTTCAGGCTTCTGGTCGAGCAGCTTGAAGATCCGCTCCGACGATGCCATGGCGCCCTGAAGAAGGTTGTACTTCTCGGAAAGATCCTGGATCGGACGAAAGAAGCGGCGGGCGTACTGGAGGAAGGCCGCCACGACCCCGACGGTCACGGCGCCGTCGATGATCCTCGCGCCCCCGTACCAGAGAATCAGTGCGAGGGCGATCGACGTGAACACCTCGATGACCGGGAAGAAGAGCGCATAATACCGGATCGAGCGGAGGTGCGCCTCGAGGTAGGCGGCGTTGACCTCGGCATGCCGCGCTTCGTCGGCGCGCTCCCGATTGAACAGATGTACGATCCGCATGCCGGTGAAGCGCTCGTGCAGGAACGCATTGATGCGAGCGAGCCGCACCCGGATGTCGCGGTACGCGTCGCGAATACGACTTCTGAAGAGGAAGACGGCGATCCAGACGAAGGGAAGGACCGTGAAGGTCACCAGGGCGAGTCTCCAGTCCATCTGCAGCATGGCCGCAAGAATGAACAAAAGGGTGAAGACGTCGCCGAAGACCGACACGAGGCCCGACGAGAAGAGCTCGTTGAGGGTCTCGACATCGGAGGTGATGCGGGTCATCAGCCGACCCACGGGCGTGCGGTCGAAGGTGCGCAGGTCCAGGTCTTGAAACTTCCGGAAGATCTCCCGGCGGAGATCGTACATCACGCTCTGGCCCAACCAGGTCGTCAGGAGCCCCTGGACGTATTGAAGAGCGAAGCCGAAGAGAAGGGCTCCACCGTAGGCCGCCGTCAGGAATCCGAGCAGGCCGAGGTCGCTGTTCGGGATGGCCTCGTCCAGGGCGCGTTTGGTCAACCATGGCCCCACGACCTCGACCGCCGAGGCCGCGGCGAGCAACGTGATGGCGAGGGCCACCTTCCACCGGTACGGTCGTAGGTAGCGAAGGAGCCGTTTCATGAGGCGGGCGTCGTACGCCTGCCCCAGTGCCTCTTCTTCGTGGATCCCTGGCGAAGTCACTCAGTCGGTGGGTGCGCAGGTGGGAAGGACCAAACGACGAAGATAACGTCGGTGCGACGCGGGCTCACAGGTCACGCAGTTCCTCGGGCAACTCGGGCAGCCACCCCCATTCCAGAACAGCCCACAACCCGATCAGGATGGCCTCGGCGGCGTCGTGCCTCAGCGAGGTGGGTCGAGCCGCTCCGGACCATGCGATGACGCGACGCGCGAGAACCTCGGCCTGTTCTTTCGCGGCCGCCCCGGTGCGGCGATCGCGGGGCCTCAGGAGCCGCTCCCGCCAGGCACCGGCATCGACCGTTCGGGCCACGCAGTCGCGACGGGAGGCCTCCTTCAGCCAGGGCTCGGCGAACCCCCCCCCTCCCCCCTCGACGACCAGTCGATCCAACCCGGGAATCGCCGACATCACTCCGTAGATACCGCGCTTGAGACGAGGCAAGGAGCCAAAGTTGGTGGAGCGGTACTCCTCCAGAATGCCCGCACGGGAGTACACGGCGAGTCCGGCTCGGAGTCCGGCGTCGATGGCCAGCAGCCTGGGCCGCCCATCAGCGTCAATCACGCCCGGCCGTTCCCTGGCGCTCGAAAGAAGGGGCGGGCTCCGGCCGGTCTGCTCCCTCGACGATCACATAGGCCCGGTCGATGCCCACCGACAAGTAGCGACTCGTATGCGAACTGCCGGGCCAATCCACCTCGATGTCGATCGGGCCCGCCGCGTCGCCGAGTCCCACCTGAAGCTGCAGGGGCGACGCTCCGAAACTTCCCCCACTTCCCACCGTGCGGTGAACGGTGGTGGCGGTGCCGTCGGGCCCACGGGAGGTCACACGAACCCGGGCACCGATAGCCGGTCGATTCGCCTCGACGCCCCGGAGCCGGAGCGTGACCCAATGGTGGCCGAAACCGGGATTCTGAAAGAGAGCATCGTGAAACCCGTCTCCCTCGAATGCGCCGCCCATCACCGCGAAGACATCCTGGTCCCCATCGGCATCGAGATCAGCGAAGGCGACTCCGTGTCCCTTCTGGATGTGCCCGAATCCCCCGGCGCTCGTCACGTCCTGAAACCTCGTCCCGCCGGAGTTCCTGAGCATGCGATTGGGCATCACAGACCGGTAGTCTGGGTCTCCCGTGCCGAGATACAGGTCGAGCCAGCCGTCGTTGTCGAGGTCGCCGTGATTCATGCCCATCGTCAGCGCCGGGATGTCGAGGTGCATCGCGACGGTGACATCTTCGAAGGTGCCATCGCCGCGGTTTCGGTACATGCGGGGAGTCACCGCTTCGTTCGGGAGGCCGAGATAGTCCGCCGCCAGGTCGGCCGCGGTGGTTCGGTATCCTGAGACGAACAGGTCGATCCATCCGTCGTTGTCGGCATCGAAGAAGGCGGTCGGAAAGCTCTCGATCGGCTCCGAGACGCCGGCTCGGGCCGTCACGTCGGCGAAGGAAAGGTCGCCGTTGGGGCCGACGCCGAGGTTCCTCAGGAGAACGTTCGGCGCACCCAGCTGGGAGATATAGAGGTCGACCCAACCATCATTGTCGATGTCGCCCGCACCGACGCCCTTGGTGAAGCCCCGCACGTCGGCACCCGACCCGTCGGCCCGATCCGTGAACCGGCCGCCCCCGTCGTTGATGAAGAGCTGCGCGCTGTGCGAGCGACCGTAGGACGCCTCGTTGCCGACGAAGGCGTCGAGGTCGCCGTCGTTGTCGAAGTCGGCCCACACGGCCGTCTGCGACGACCGGGCATCGAGAAGGCCCGCGGCTTCCGTGACGTCTTCGAAGGTTCCGTCGCCACGGTTGCGCAGGAGCGAATTCGGTTGGCCCGCGGGCATCCATGCGCCACGGAGCACGAAGAGGTCGAGCCAACCATCACCGTCGATGTCGGTCTGCATCGCATTCAGTCCCCCGACGATACCGCCGAGGCCCGCCTCGGTCGTTCGCTCCGTGAATCGAGCTCCCCCGTCGTTCAGATAGAGTCGAGCCTGGTCTCGCAGTCCCCATGATGTGGCGAAGACATCGATGTCTCCGTCGTTGTCGAAATCATCGGCCACCCCCCCACCTGCCAGGCCCATCGTCGCGATACCCGCGGTCTTGGCGATCTCGGGAAAGGGCGGAATCGTGGTATCGGCCTCGAAGGCCGACGGCGGGATCACCCAACGTTCGGGCAGGCCGCGGGGGTGCTCTCCGACCGTCATGGCGGCCACATTGAGGAGCCACCGGGAACCGAGGTCGTCGGGGTTCCGCTCCAACACGCGGGTGTACCACTCGATCGCCCCTCTCGACCCCTCCTGCTTCTGGTGCAGGGCGTCGAGGCTGATCGGGAGAAGGCACATGCCACTGCCCGGGTCGAGCACGCAGTTTTCCTGCTCGGCAATTCTCAGGTAGGCGAGTCCGAGCAGCTCTTCGATCGCTCCGAGAAACTCCGGCGGTACCCCCGGTTCTTCGGCCAACCGTCGGTGAAGACCCAGAAGGGTGTCTCTCGCTTCGACGCTCGAACCGGCCCGAAGGAGCTCATCGGCGAATTCGAAACGATGGGAGGCCTGGGACTGCAGATCGGGCGGGACACGGCGAGCCCGAAGGCGCTTCACCCGCGCGGAGCTGACGTACTCGAAGGCTTCCGCCTCGGCGTGGCGCGCGACCGAGTCGAGGCGCTCGGCCATCGCCACCGTTGCCGCACTTCTCCCCGAGGCGTCGCGGGGCGGCGTCGAGTCCAGGCACGCCGTGATCAGCATCGTCAGGGTCGCGATGACGAGAGGGGTTCCGAAGTTCATTCTGGAGGCTCGGGGCACACCCGACCCCCGTCAAGCGCCGCTCTCCGCGGGAGGCGGGCGCGTGGCTCTCGGCCGACCGGCTCGGTAGTTTCGTGCGCCCACCCTGATTTCCGAGGAGTCCCTCTGGAGCCCGACCTCACACCGCGACCGGCTCGATTCGACCCCTCCAGCCGCGCGTGGGTGCTGAGTCGCCACGCCGATGTGGTGGCCGCTCTGGCACACGAAGGGATCGTCGTGCCGGGCGGCGGCGGCCGAGGCCCGCATGATTCGTCGGCTGCGCGGCACGCCCGGGCCATCGGCGATCTGAGCGGGTTTCCCCTCGGCGGGATGACCGCGGCGTATGCAGGGCCGATCGACCTCCTCGAGCAGGTTGCTGCCCCCTGGGGGCTCGACCTCGCGATGTCTGTGACCGAGGCTCCACGCGACGAGGTCGAGCGGCTGAAGGGTTGGTCGCGTCAGATCTTCCGTGGAGCCGCCGACGCTCGCGCCTCCGGCGTGTCGCAGATGGTCGTCGATGCGACATCGGCGCTGGCGGTGGCGCTCGGTGGCCCGCAGGCCCCATGGCGGGCGCAGGCGTTCGTCGCCCTGGCGGAGACGCTTCCTGGCCTTCTGGCCGGCGTCTGGTTCGTGCTTGCACGCCACCCGGAAGTCGTTCGGGCCTGGAAAAGCCGGCCGGAGGCGCGCTCCCACCTTGTGGACGAACTCATCCGGGTCGCGTCTCCGTCTCGCCTCGTCTTTCGTATCGCGGCGATCCCGGTCGAGATCGGTGGCGTGGTGGTGCCGGAGGGAGAGTCCGTGCATCTGGCGCTCGGGGCGGCGAACCACGACCCGAAGGCGTTTCCCGAGCCGGATCAGCCCCGCACGGATCGGGGCGGGCCAGCACCGCTCTCCTTCGGGCGCGGTCCCCATGCCTGTCCCGGCGCCGCCCTGGTTCGGCGTGCCGCCGCGCGCGCCACCGAGAGGCTTCTGGACGACACCGGCGCCATTTCACTGGTCGGTCCGGTGACCTGGGCAGGCCATGCGATCCGAGTCCCCGTGTCACTGCGCGCTCGTCTCCTTCGATCGACGACGTAGCGCATCTCGTTCAGCGTCGCCGGTCCAACTCCCCCAGGAGGTCGCTCAGCGAGGCGCCCTCGGCGAGCAGGGCGGCGAGTGTGTGGTACAGGAGGTCGGCGGCGTCTTCGTCAAGTGCGACGTCAGCCAGGAGGCCGACTGCGATCGCGTGCTCGCGGCCTGCGTCGATCGA
>CBDUEZ010000101.1:0-12620 GCA_965366355.1 uncultured bacterium | reverse complement strand
GATATGGTATCCCGGGGGCATTGGTGGGGGCAGTCGCCGCGCCCCTGGCCGGCCTGGTCGTGGCCCGCCGGGTCGTGCGCCCACGGCTGTTCGGCCACGGTGTGGCGCCGGCCCCGCTACTCGTGTTCGCGGCGCCCCTGTTCTTCTCGGGGGTGGCGGGACTCCTGGCCCGACGCCTCGACCTATTCGCCCTCAAGACGCTCGGGGCAAGCGCCGCCGACGCCGGACTCTACGCCTCGGCACAGAACCTCGCGTGGCTGCCCGCGATGCTGGCCACGGCCTTTTCGCCGTTGCTGCTGTCGAGCATGAACCGCTCCCTGGCCGAGGGAGAGCCCGGACGAGGACGACGACTCGCGGAGGACTTTCTCCGGGGTCCCCTGTGGATCCTGCCACTGGCGGCCGCCACCGCGGGCGCGGCGAGTCAGATCACCCGCTTCGCATACGGCGCCGAATTCACCGACGCCGGCACCACCCTCGCGTGGTTGATCTTCGCCGGGACCGCCGTGACCCTCGCGGCCACGGCGAGCGTGGTCTTCATCGTGCTCGACCGACTGGGTACCATGCTCGTGGCCGCGACGCTTCCGCTCCTCATCGCGGTCTCGGCGTACCCTCTGTTGATCCCCCGATTCGGAAGCGCCGGGGCGGCCGCGGCCACCGTGCTGGGCACGACGGCGGGTATGTGCTTCGGACTGGTGATGATCCGCCGGTACTGGGGGGTCACCCCCCCGTGGCGCACCGCACTCCGAGCCGTCGCACTCAGTCCCCTCGCCTGGTTCGCGGCCGGGATGGGCCCCGCCGAGGGCGTGGGACTGGTCATGAAGCTGACCGGAATCGCCTTGGCCGTCGGTGTCGCCTTCGCCGCGCTGGGGGAGTTCACGGCCGCTGAGTTGAAGGGGCTGGTGGGAGCGGCTAAGAGAAGCGGGCGGTGAGGGAGCCGATGCGCGGCCACGTCGAAGGTATGACGGAGTTCTTCGCTCGGCTCGTCCGTTGGACCATGGGTGAGGTGTGAGCCTCCGCCAACGGCGGCCACCCCGAGCCCCTGGCACTCGAGTCCACGCGTCTCCGACAAATGCAGTCATGTGCCGCGAGGATATCAGCCGCCCGTCCGGCGTCGAAGCAAAGCCGCGTACTCCGAAAGGCCCTCTCGATTCGCCAGTTCCAGGGGGGTCTCCAACTCGTCGATGCGAGTCCTCAATCGTGGATCGGCTCCAGCCTCGAGCAGGAGCTCAACAGCCTCGCGATTCTGCTCGAGAACCGCGACGTGCAACACCGTATAGTCGTTGTGACCGCGTTGATTCGGGTCGGCGCCGAACGAGAGAAGTAGCTCGATGAGCTGGTTCGTGTCGGGGCGAGAGCTCCTGCACAGCGCTGCGAACAACGGAGGGAAGCCATCATGGGCGTCGACATTGGGATCCGCCCCGAGCTCGAGGAGCCGCCGCACGAAGGGAAGGGGACTGTGATAGATGGCATAGACGAGACATGGGCCGATGGACGGCGGCATCGGCCCGTTTGGGAAGAGGGCCGGCTGAGGTATCGCCGCGCGGAGGGCATCCAGGTCTCCGAGGCGAAACGCAGCGTCGATCCGCGCAAACCTCCAGTGGTCGGGCGATGAACTCATGGCCCAGGAACCCCCGTCGGTGGCCATCGCTTGTCGGATACCGCGCGGGCCGACGGGGGTCCGCCGCCGCATCCTCTCGACCCCAGGGCTACGCCGGGTTCTCCGCCCGGCTCGTTGATTGTACCGCGGGCGAAGATCAGTTGCGCTCCCATGGGAACGCCGCCGTAGGCAGGTTGGCGTAGCGCCTCACGCCGATGGTCAGCGTCTCCCCGCTTCCGGGGGCCAGCCGCACGCTGAACGAGGAGCCGTCGACCACGGTGGCCCGTCCGCCCACGGTGACCGCCGTCGCGGTGTGCTCCCCATACGCGCCCATCTGCACGGTCACCGTTCGCTCAGACAGTGGATTCGCGTTGACGAGCGTCAGCGTCACGCTTTCGGCGTCGAAGTATTCCACGAGCGCGCCCACGTCTTCGGGAAGGCCCGGACGCCGGTTCGCGGGGTCGAAGTGCCGCACCTGCACGTTCAGCGGCAGCGGACCATGAGATTCCCCCCCCGGATCCGACCCACCCATGGTCAACTGGACCAGGGCGGCGATCGGAAGGGAGCCGTTCCCTCCGATGCCGGCTGGTCCATTGCCACCCCCTCCCCCTCGTGCCGGTGCCGCTGGACCCGCCGCGGCCGCCGCCGATATCGCGGCCGGTGACGTCGTCGTCAGAAGCCTCCCGTTGTTCGGTACGCACCCACCGAGGCCCTGCCTCATGGCCGGAAGCCGATCCAGCGACGCCATCGACACGCTCGACGGATAGGCCTGGCCGTCGACGCCCAGCCAGCCGCTCGGCGTGGCGGGGCCAGCGGCCGGAGCCCTGGCCGGCGCATCGTTCGGGCTGGGAGGAACGGCTTTGGCGCGCATCACCGCCAGGGCCGACTCCAGCGCACGCAAGGGGAAGTCTGCGTCGTTCCCCTTGATGTAGTTGATCCAATCCGTGCCCGGCTGGGTGTCCACGCCCTGCCGCTGCGGAGAGATGTCGCCTGGAAGAATCGGAATCCGCTCCAGATCGTCCGGGCGCATCGACGTCAGGTAGAGGTCGACGAGAATGTTGACCAGGTTGCCCTGAGTGCCGCTGCTGTTACCGCGCTGCACATGGAGCGTGCCCTTGCTCAATTCTCCGTAGCCGCCCCACCCGTTGTCGTCGTAGAGGTGCGGCACCAGGACCTTCCCGTCGACGACCTTCTGCGCGGCGAAGAGGTTTTCGACCTGATGGCGCATCGCCTGCGTGTACGACTGATCACCCGAGAGGAGCAGCGCCACATCGAAGCCCTCCGGGGGGCCGCGGAACACGTAGTTCCGCTCACCTTCGCCGCTCCAGCCCCAGACGCCGCAGTACCACTTGCCGCCCCACTCCCCTCCGATCGTGCCGTCCAGCCCGATGTTCGACGGAATGTTGCCGCCATTTTCCTCTGTGCGGTCCCGCCAGGCGCCGATGTACTCCAGGACCCAGTCCCTGTACTTCTCGTCCTGTGTCAGGATGAACGCCGTGAAGGGAAGCATGGCGGCGCCCATGTTCAGGGGATGGTCACCCCTGACGTCGGTGGCCGCCACGCTCCAGAAGCGCAGGCTCGGGCTCAGGCCTTCCCAATCGACGGGTGTGACCGGGGTCAACCTCGGCCCGAGGCTCCCGTTGAACAGACTCCGGATGATCTTCGTCTCCGGATCGTAGTTTTGCGCGGCGGGATCCTCATTCAGGTACAGCCCCGCCATTCGCTGGGCCCTCACCCGGTTCGTCGGGTCGTTCGGACGAGCCAGGGCATAGAGATAGAACGGGGCGAGTTCCTCGCTCGTGTGCTCCCAGTCGAACTGGGTGATGAAGTCATTGCGGAAGATTCCGTTCCTGGCCGCCTCGACCTCCGGCACTTTCCCGTTCGTGTACTGCTCGAGATGGCCTTCCCAGATTCTCTCGAATTCGTCGACCAGCGACTCGTGCCCGCCCAGGATGTAGGCCAGCGGCCAATGCCGGGCCCGGTTCACGATGTCGTCCGGTCCGTCGCCGGCGCCCCACGCCGGAGGAACGTCACGAATGGCGTGGCCATTCGGGTGGAAGGTCGACGCGGCATACGCCTTTGCGATCTCCGCACTCGACTCGAGCAGGGTCCGCTCCGCGGCGACCCAGGGGGGAGGGGCCATGGCCCGGTCGATCGTGATCGTGGGTCCCAAACGCACCGCGTCCGTCGAAGAACCGGCGGTCGGCTGCTGCTGCAGGGCCGAGCCGGAAGGCAGGGCGGCGCGGGCCGGGGCCGTCGGGCCCATCGCGACCAGCGCACCCACAAGCCACACAACGGAACGGGCTCTCAAGACGTACCTCCTCAGATTTGGTGGAACCGGTGATCGTCGCCGATCGTAATCGGCGTGGGCGGTACTACGCCATGGCCGCGGCGGATCGTTCGAGCTCCCTCTTCACGGCTTCCTCCAGGGGCGGGGCCCCGGCGGCGGCCAGAGCCGCCTTGTAGTCGTCGATGCTCTTGGCACCCATACAAATGGTGTCGCACCCGGAATGGTCGAGCGTCCATCGAATGGCGGCCTGCGCCATCGTGATCCCAGAGGGCAGGCACTCTGCGAGCGACGCGTACCGCTTGAAATCGGTGTCCCGGCACCCTTCCGCGCGGTTGTCGTCCGGGCGAAACCGAGGCTGCCGGCTGAAGTATTTTCCACTCAGTCGCCCCTGTGCCATCACACCCCTCACCTGCGTTCCCAGATCGTGCCGCTGCGCGATGCGCCAGAAGTCCGGCCGCTCATTCAGTAGGCTGGACGGGAACTGCAGCACCTCGATGGCGTCCTGTTCGACCATCATATCGAGAACGGGACGTTGGCCCGTGGAGATGCCGTATGCGCGAATCTTGCCCTGCGCTTTTGCGTCGTCGAGCACGCTCCTGCCGGCGGCCACATGCTCCGGCTCGGGGGCGCAGTGATACAAGAAGACATCGATGTAGTCCGTGCCCAGACGCCTCAGAGATCCCTCGAGACTGGGAAGAATCGTCTCGGGGCTGGAGTCGTCTTCTCGTGTATCGTCGGCGCCAACCCGGTACCCGAACTTGGTCGAGATGACCCAGGAGTCACGCCGATCCTTCAGCGCTCTGCCGACCCGCCGTTCCGACTCCCCGGCGCTGTACTGCTCGGCCGTGTCGATGGCATTCACACCCAGGTCGCCCAGTTCGTGAATCATCCGAATGACGTTGGCTTCGCCGGGATCCGGATGGCCATCCGACCGTCCATCGAGCACGAGCGGCCCGCCGAGTTGCCAGGCTCCGATCGTGATCGGTGACACTCGAATGCCGGTTTGGCCCAACGCCCTCAGTTCCACGAAGAAGCCCTATTCAAGAGGAGGCATCGGTGTCCCGATGCCGCGCGAGCACCCGATCGACGAACATCGGCGCGAGCCCGATTTGATTCTGGAGGTCCAGGGCCTTCGCCAACTCGTCGCTCGACAGGTGCTCCGAGACGATGGGGTCTCGAGAGACGATGTCGCTGAACGCCAGACCCGTGGTCACGGCTTCGGCCGAGAGCCTCCCGATCAGAGCATGCGCCGTGTCCCGGCCGATCGGTTCGGCCAACGCCATCAGCAGTCCCTCGGAGCAGGACAGTCCCTGCTGGCGCTCCAGGTTGCGCAGCATGTTGTCGGGCTTGACGATGAGGCCATCGAGCACGCGGTGCAGGGTCTGGAGTTGGGCCGACATGAGCAAACACGCTTCGGGCACGAATTTCCAGGCTGTCTCACCCTGGCGATGGTCGTCCTCCCACTCGGCGTGAACATAGTCCAGGGCCGGGCCAGCGTTGGACCGAAGCAGGCGTCCGAGGAACACCACCGACCCCGAGGCGACGGGATTCTGTTTGTGGGGCATGGCCGAACTTCCGACCTTGCCCTCGGTGAACTCGGTCACCTCGTCGAGGTCCGTCTGCTGAAGGTTGTAGATGTTCTGGGCGATCTTTCCCAGGGTCGCCGACAGCATGCACAACAGCAGGACGAACTCGGCCACGCGGTCGCCACCGGTCTTCACCGGAATGACCGGCTCGGCGAGGTCCAGCTTCTGCATGAGGCGCGTCGCGACCTGAAGCCCCACCGGCCCGAGCGAGGCCATGGTGCCCACCGCCCCGCCGAACTCACCGACGAGAATGCGGGGGCGTGCCTCCTGCAGACGCTGACGCTGCCGATGGACTTCGTCCAACCACACCGCCGCCTTGAAGCCGAAGGTGATCGGAATGGCGTGCTGGCCGTGGGTGCGGCCCGCCATGACCGTCTCGCGATGCTCTTCCGCCAGGCTCGCCAGGGCGTCACCCACCGCGTCCAGGTCGTCGAGTATGAGCTCGTAGGCGTCCTTGATCTGGAGCATCAAGCCGGTGTCGAAGATGTTCTTGCTGGTGGCACCCCAGTGCACGTATCGGGCAGCGGACGGCGAGATGACCTTGCGGAGAGCGTTGACCAGCGGGACCACCGGATTCCAGGTGGCGTCGAACTCGGCCTTCATCGATCCGAGGTCGATCTGGTCGATGTGGGCGGCCCCGGCGATCTCGCGGCCGGCCTCGGCGGGAATCACGCCGAGCTCCCCCTCGGCTTCGGCCAGCGCGGCCTCGACGTCGAGCCAGCGCTGCTGGGTCTGCCGGTCGTCCCAGACCGCCCGCATGGCGGCGGTGCCGAAACGGTCACGAAAGTAGAACGAGTCGAATGCGGTTGAACTCATGGTTTGATCCCTACCGTGCGATTGTGGGCGATATGCAGACATTGCCGACCCAGGCCACTGCATCCGGCACGGTGAGAGACCCTGCATGCGGGACAGCCTTCGGCGTGGAAGACCCGGTGGCGCGTGCCCGCCTGGAAGTCCTATCGTCAGACCATGCGATCCCGTCCGCGAACGCCAAAATGAGGGCACTCGTTGGCGGGGACAAGAAGGGCCGAAACTCGGTCCCTTCTTCAACACGCCGGATCCGATAGGGGTCTGGGTATAGGTTGGCGGCCCTGGGGGACCGGGCCACCCTTCTTCTTGATACGGAGGATCTCACGTGCGCGTCATGCATCTCGTCATTGGTTCGGCCCTCGGCTGCGTCGTAGCAGCACTCGGGTGTACGCAGCAGCCTGAGCAGGCCCAGGCTCCAGGGCAGGGTCAGGGTCCGGGTCAGGCGCAGACCGAGACGTTCTCGGAGCGTCGCCCCGGAACGACCGAGGTGAGGCCCGGCCAGTTTCGTGCACCCGAGTTCCCGCCGCCGAGCATTCTCGATTACAAGCCGACTTCGATGCTCGTTGCCGAGGAGCATCTCGTCCCGGCCGCGAAATTCCCCGTCGTCGACATTCACAGCCATCAGCGTGCGACCGCCGAGAACATGGAGCAGCTGATCGAAGAGATGGACGCGATGAACCTCCAGGTGCTCGTAAACCTGAGCGGGGGCAGCGGTGACCAGCTGCGTGAGCGCCTCGACGCGGTCCGCAACGGTCCCTATCCGGACCGGTTCCGGCTCTTCGCCAACGTCGACTTCGACGAAGTGGGACCGGGATTCGGCCAGGCCGCCGCGGCGCAGCTCCAGCAAGACGTCGAGGCCGGAGCGATCGGCCTCAAGGTCTTCAAGAGCCTCGGGATGACCAACGTGAAGGCCGACGGATCACGGCTACAGGTCGACGATCCGGAGTTGGATCCGGTCTGGGAGATGGCCGGCCAGATGAACATTCCGGTGTTGATCCATATCGCCGAGCCGCCGGCATTCTTCGAGGAGCCCGACTACTCGAACGAGCGCTGGCTCGAGCTGGCTCTCTTCCCCAGCCGACGGAACTACGGCCCCGATCAGGCCGACTTTGAGACGCTGCTCGCCGAGCGCGACCGGATGTTCATGAAGCACCCGAACACCCGTTTCATCGCGGCCCATTTCGGGTTCCACGCACACGACCTGGAGCGGGCGGCCGAGGTTCTCGACTCGATCCCGAACCTGTATCTCGACCTGTCGGCCGTTCTGTACGACTTCGGGCGCCAGCCACGGGCGGCCCGGGAGTTCTTCATCGAGTATCAGGACCGCCTGATCTTCGGCAAGGACTCCTACCAGCCCACGGAGTTTCCATACTACTGGCGGGTCTTCGAAACGGCCGACGAGTACTTCGACTACTACCGCGACTACCACGCCTACTGGAAGCTCTACGGCATGGCGCTCCCCGACGAGGTGTTGCGGAAGATCTATTACGAAAACGCTCTTGCGGTGACCCCCGGATTGCCCAGGGCGGCCTTCGGCGGGTAGAAGCCGTTCCACCAATAAAAAACGGCGCCTCCCCCACGCTTCGGGGGAGGCGCCGTTTTTTTGTTGTCCCGACCTACTCCGAGATCGGACGGGTCGGAGCCAGAGGCAGGCTGAGCACGTTGGCGAAGAACTTGTAGGCGTCGAGTACACCCTCGGGGAGCTGACGGTAGAAGCCCAGCCCCGTGTAGATCCATCGACCCTCGCCGTGGCGGGCCTCGACGAAGATGCCCCGCTTCTCACCGGCGTTGTATTCCCACGGATCTTCCGACGCGAGAAGATCGACGTAGCGCTCGTCCTTCTCGCCGATGAAGTAGGTGCCCCGCTCCTGGATCCAATCGTCCCAGTCGTCCTCGGTCACCTTGTTGGGGAAGTTGAAGACCGGATGGGCGGGGTCCAGGATGCGCATCGGAGCCTCTTCGACCGTAACCCGGTTGCTGCTCACCTGGATCGGGTAGGGCCCCCACTGCGCGTCGTTGAATTCGAACTTGTTGTACTGAACGATGACGGTCCCACCCTGTTCCGTATACTCGAGCAACCGGGCGTTGTATGCCCGAAGATCCTCGCGGTTGAGGTAGGCCCGCACGCCCGTGAAGATGATGTCGAAGCGGGAGAGGTCTCCCTCGGCCAGGGCATCTTCGTCCAACATCGTCACGTCGACGCCGAGCTGTTGGATCGCCTCGGCGACGCCGTCCCCGACGCCCATGACGTAGCCCACCGTGACCGGCGCCACCTTGATATCGATCGCCTCTACCGTGGCCTCCGAGGGGCGGAAGATGTATCGCTTCTCGATGTGGTGGTAATCGATGGTCTCGTAGCCCTCGCGGTATTCCCTTCCGCCCATGGCGGCCACCGCCTGGACCGAATACCGGCTGGCCTCCACCCCGGCCGGAGCCGCGACGTCGAACTGGACCACGGCTGCCTCGCCTTTGCGATCGAAGTTGAGGGGAGCCTCACGCGGGCTCACCGTCCAGCCCGTCGGCACGTCCAGTCGGAGCGTTCCCTGAGCCGCCCCGGTGCCCTTGTACACGACATCGACCGAGATCTCCCGGCTCTCGGCCCCGATCGGATAGACCATCACCTGGGGCGAGACATTCACCGACAGCGCGGGCAGGACCGTGACGCGTTGCTGCTTCTCCGTCCCGACCCAGGCGCCCTCGTAGCGATACTGCACGGGTTCCTCGAGAACGACGTCGACACCGCCCGAACGGAGGGTCACCCGGGCGTTCACGGCCGCGGGAGAAAACGGCTGGCCGAGCAGGTCCTCATCGAGAATGTCGAACCGATCCACCGAATGATTCCGCACCCAGTACGGACGGCTGTATTCGGCATTGTCGGCCAGGCGCACCTCGACCGCGGTGGAAAGACTCCCGCCGGCACCGAGAGTGCCCGAGGCGGCGCCGCCGCTGCTGCGGACGGTCCATCCATTCGGCGTCATCACTTCGACGCTCGTGACGTCGAAGGGCTCGGGGCTCTGGTTCGCCACCAGGAGATCCACGGTGAAGGTGCCACCGGGCACGACCTCGCCCGATTCGGCCAGCGGCTCGAACGCGATCCCATGCGCCAGGGCCACGGCATTGGAGAACTGCTCCTCCTTGAGCGCGAGGCGGTGCTCGAGGTCGTACTTGGCGTCGTCGGAAAGAGAGCTCGCCGCGATGTCGGCCCGAAGGCTACGGACGGTCGACAGACCGGCCCGGAGAGCCGGCAACGTCTTCCAGGGTTCGAGGGCGCTGAACGTCTGCTCGACCTGGGCGACATGGCCCTTCAGCGTTTCGAGACCCTCGAGGAAGAAGCCCGCCTGGGCCTCCTGACCTACGACGAAGGCCCGGTACCGATCGAGGCCCATCTCGATGCCATCGAAAAGATCGGTCTCTCCCGCGACCGGCTCGATCGCAGAGTTCTCGAGATACCACTGCGAATTGGCTTCGCCCGGCATCTGTCGGAGCTGGGTCATGGACTGGCAGCGGTGCATCGACCGCGCCACGGCGCCCAGCTGAGCGTAGGTGCGGCCGAGAACCGGATCGTACACGCCGGTATCCATTCGAACCACACCGGCCGGAAGAGGTTCGGTCGAGGGCGCGCCACGACCCATCCCCATTCCCCGAAAGCGCTCATACATCTTGAGGGGCTGCCACGGCCGCAGTCCGTCCCTGATCTGTTCAGGAAACCGGTTGGGATCGGCGGCGGCGTCGAAGGCCTCCCGGGCCAGACGACCCGACGTCTGATGGTGCTGGCCGCCACCTTCTCCCGTCGTGGGCAGGTGGGTCACCACATCGGGGCGCACGGTGCGAATGATTTTGACGACGTCGGCGAGGATCGCTTCCTTGCCCCACTTCTCGAGGGTCTCTTCGACGCTGAAGGAGTACCCGAACTCATACGCTCGCGTGAAATACTGGTTTGCACCGTCATAGCGATGCATGGCCATGAGTTCGGCACTCCGCAGCAGGCCGAGGGACTCGAGAATCTCGGGCCCGATCATGTTCTGGCCGCCGTCGCCTCGGGTCACGGTGAGAAGAGAGGTTTGTAGGCCTCTCCCGCGGTTGAGCATCACCAGCAGGCCGTTGTTCTCGTCGTCCGGATGGGCCGTGACCTCCATGTAACTCGCCCCGGCACCGAGCTGGCGAATCGCCAGTGCCAACCCGGCAGCGCCCTCGTCCATGGGGAGCGGCTCGAGTTGCGCTCGGACCGGCGCGGGCACTGACAAAACCGTGAGAAATAGGGCCAGGAAGAGCCTGTTCACCTGCGACCTCCATTGTAGGTATACATCGCGCCGCACCCACACCTAAGGTGCAGTCTGCCTGATAATGCCCGCCGTGGTCGACGCCAGCAAGCGTGATGGCGCCACAACAGGGATCGAGCCACGGGCGGGCTGCGACCATCTTTGGTGCGCATCATCGTACCAACGCGGGGTGGCGATCGGGTTCATCGAAGAGCCGGAGTGGCGCTCCGGGGTCGACCCTGTACTTCGAGTGGCAACAGACCCGGAGATCGTTCGGTCCGGAGGGGGACTTCGACTTCTCCCGCGACCGCAGCGCCCTCTTCGACGTGCCGCCCGACAACATCTTGCTGCTGAAGGTGAGCTACTGGTTCACCCGGTAGGCCCGAGCGCACGGGGTCCGGGCTGGGCGGGGGCGGGCGCACGAGGTCCGGGCTGGGCGGGGGTGGCGCACGGGGCCGGGGCGGTCTCGATCGGCGAGCACGCCCTCGCCCGCGATGACAACCGCCCACGCCCCCCCTTAAGCAGGGCCCGGTTGCGCCCTTTGCCGCTCTATTCGCTGAGAACCGCTCAAGCCCTCGGCGTGGAGCCGGGTCCGTTGCGCCCGTTTCAGCTCATAGGGCGGCAAAGGGCGCAATCACTCCGTGATTTGTTCGGTCCTGATCGGTTTGCGGCTCGCCCCACCCCACACACGCGCGCGACTCACCTCGCCCGTCGCCCGCCGTCGCGAATCACCCGTCGCCCGCCGTCGCCCTCGCGAATCGCCCACCGTCGCCCTCGCGCCCGCGAATCACCCGCCGTCGCCCTCGCGCCCGCGGCTCACCCGCCGAGCCCCGATCAGCGGCGGCGAATGCGCCCGGTCTCTTCGACCACGACCCGATAGCCGTCGATTTCCTTGGGGACGGCGCGACGACCGCGGGCATCTTCGATCAGCACCTTGAGACAGTGGTCGCCCTTCGACATGCCGATGGCCGTACCGATCACTCCCGGTCGACCCATCACCTTCGCGGTGAGCTTGCGCTGAGCCTCACGCATCGGATCACCGGCCATCGCCACCTCCGTCGATCGTGACGTCGAAACGATCGAGAACGATGTCGATCGGGTTGGCGATGGTGCTCGTGGCGCTTCCGGCGAACAGAAGTCCGACAGGCCGCCGATCCGCAGCGAGCAGGCCCTCGCTCACGATCAACGATCCGGAGTCTCCCCCCGCCGAGAAGCCGTTCCCCGAGATGAGGATCTGATCCTCGAAGCGGGCCGTACCGCCCCGGTACGAGACGTCGATCACCGCATTGATCCCGGTGACCGTGCCATGGGTGTAGCCGGTGGTCCGACCGTATTTCTGCACCTTGGCGCCCAACGTCGCCTCGGCCGGTGTGGCTCGCGGACTCCCGTAGCCATCGTCGGGGGTGGCAAAGCCCACATCGTCGGTCGATGTCAGCGCGATCGCCGCATCCATGCGATTGAGCGGGCACTGGAATCGATTGGAGCAGAACGAAATCTCCTGGAAGTCGTGCAGTGTGGCCACGACGTCGCTTGGATTGCGCCCCCCATCGGCCACGCCCGGTTGGAGAAGCGGGTCACCGGGCCGGGCCTCATTGTTGTTCGCGTAGACGTGATTGTTGCTCAGCGCGAACACCCTGGCGCCGTCCGTGACCCGAGCTCCGAGAGTCCCCGCCGTCACCCCGGTGTGACCGGTGCTGACGCCGATGGGGACCGGCCGCGGGAAGTTGGCGCGGCGATCGATCTCGTCGACCGACAGCGCCGCGAGCACCCCATCGTTGGCCGACGGCTCATTGAGGGCACGGATCGGACCCGTGATTTCGAACTGAACCGGGACGCCCGCGACCGACGCCGGGAGCTGGGCGACCCCGAGCGCGGTGAGATAGACCTTCACGACGTAGTCGCCGCTCCGATCGAGGCCGACCGCCGTGCCGATCACCCCTTCCATGGCCAACCACTCGGCCGTGACGGATTCCTGGGCGGCCATAGCGGCATTCAGGCCCGGTCCACCCGGGAGGCCCGGAAAACCGGGACCACCCATCGCGACATCGGCGAGAAGAGCCGCCACGAGTCCCCAACGA
>CBDUEZ010000100.1:0-12621 GCA_965366355.1 uncultured bacterium | reverse complement strand
TTCATCTCGCTCCCGGACGACGGCGTTCCGGCGCTCAGCGACATCGTGCTGCGGACCGGTCGACGCCCCGTGGCGACCGCGCGCGACGAGGTGGTCGCGAGCGAGAACTTCGCTCTGGCCCGTGGACTCCGCGTCGGCGACGGCGTCGATGTCGTGCTCAATGGCCGGGCCCGCCGACTGCGCATCGTCGGCACGGCGATTTCGCCCGAACACTCCTAGGCGGTTCCCCCCGGGGGCCTGTATCCGGAAGATGAGCGCTACGGGGTGTTCTGGATGGCTCGCGGAGTCCTCGCCCCGATCAACGACATGGACGGTGCCTTCAACGAGGTCGTCCTTTCGCGTTCTCCCGGCGCCAGCACCCCTTCGGTCTCGGCGCAGGTCGATCGCATTCTCGAGCCCTACGGCGGTCTGGGCGCCTACGGACGGGAGGATCAGTTTTCGCACCAGACCCTCCAGTCGGAGTTGGACCAGAATCGCACGATGGGCACGGCGATCCCGGCCATCTTTCTGGCCGTGGCCGCCTTTCTTCTCAATCTCGTCCTGGGCCGACTGATCGCGACGCAGAGGTCGGAGATCGGGGTGCTGAAGGCGTTCGGATATCGAGACATCGAGGTGGCGACCCATTTCCTGGCCCTCGCGCTCGCGGCGGTGGGCGTCGGCGCTCTGATCGGGATCGGCGGGGGCCTGTGGTTGGGTGATGCCTACGTGGAACTTTATGGCGCCTACTTCGATTTTCCGACGCTCGACTATCGACTGAGCCTCCCGCTTCTGGCCGTCTCCACGGGGATCAGCGTGCTGGCGGCGACCGCGGGGGCGCTTGGAGCGGCGAGATCGGCGGCGCGACTCCCGCCCGCCGAGGCGATGCGACCCGAGCCGCCTCCGAAGTTCGAACCCGGTTTTTTCGAACGCCTCGGGGTGGGAGACGTGTTGCCCTCCTCGGGCCGGATGATCTTGCGAAACATGGAGCGACGCCCCGTCCGGGCCCTCCTGTCCTCGCTCGGAGTCGCGTTTTCGACGGCGATTCTCGTGCTGGGCATGTTCATGTTCGACGGCGTCGATTTCATGATGGTTCAGCAGTTCGAGGTGATTCAACGCGAGGACCTCCAGGTCGGATTCAACCAGAAGCTCCCCGCTTCTGTGCAGCACGATCTGCGACGAATGGCCGGCGTCACACGGGTCGAACCCTATCGGTTCGAGGCGGCTCGGCTCCGTGCGGGTCACCGAGAGCGAGAGGTCGCGCTGCAGGGTCTCGATCCGGAGGGCCGGTTGAGGCGGATCGTGGATGGTGACGGCTCGATCCGACCCGTCCCCTCGGAGGGCGTCGTGCTGAGCAAGGTGCTCGCCGAACGGCTCGGCGTGAGCGCCGGAGACAGCGTGCGTGCCGAGTTCCTGGAGGGACGCCGGCTCGAGCGATCGGTCGCGGTTGCCGGGGTCGTCGACGATTTCCTGGGTGTGTCGGCGATCATGAGCATGGCTGCACTCGCCGAGACCGCCGGCGGCCCGCGGGTGTTCAGCGGTGCCTACCTGTCGGTCGATCGGGAGTCCCAACCGATCCTGCTGCGAGAGATCGAGGCCATGCCGGCGGTGGCGTCGGTCGTGTCGCCGCGCACGCTGCTCGACTCGTTCCGAAGCCAGTTGGCCGACAGCCTCCTGATCGCCGTCGGCTTTCTCCTGGGGTTCGCGGGGATCATTTCGGTCGCCGTCATCTACAACGGGGCACGCATCGCCCTGTCGGAGCGAGGCCGCGAACTTGCGAGCCTGCGCGTGATGGGCTTCCGGCGCCGTGAAGTGAGCCTACTGCTCCTCGGTGAGCAGGGCATCATCACCCTTCTGGCGATTCCGTTGGGGTGGGGGCTCGGCGTTGTGATGGCGGCACAGGTGGTGGCCTCGATCCAGAACGATACCTATCGCATTCCCTTCGTGGTGAGCTCGCGGACCTACCTGGCATCGGCCGCCGTGACCCTCCTCGCGGCTCTGGTCAGTGCGTGGATCGTTCGTCGTCGAATCGATCACATGGATCTCATCTCGGTCCTCAAGACGCGGGAATAGGGCAAGCTATGACCAAACGAACCAGGTGGATCGTCGCGGGGGGAAGCCTCGTGGTAGTGGGCGCCCTCGGCTTCGGGCTCACACGCTCCGATGCGGTCGAGATCGAGGTGGGGGTGGTCACCCGCGGCGCGCTGTCGGTCACGGTGTCCGACGAGGGGCGCACCCGGGCGCGGGATCGCTACACGGTGGCGGCCCCGGTCACGGGCCGGCTCTCCCGCGTTCGAGTCGACGAGGGTGATGTCGTCGAGGTTGGCGACCTCCTGGCCACACTGGCCCCCCCACCTCAGGATTCCCGCGTGCTCGGCTCGCTTCGCGCCGAACTGTCGAGCGCGCAGGCTCGCGCCGTGGCTGCCGCCGCCGATGTGCACACGGCCCGAACGGGGGAGGCCCAGGCCCGACGAGAGGTCGAGCGACGGCGCCCGCTCCTTGAGTTGGGCGCCATCAGCCGCGAGGCCATGGAGCGCCACGAACAGGCCGCGCGGGAGGCCGAGGCGCGCCTCGAGGCTGCAGAGGCGGGCCTGCAGGCGGCCGAGGCCGGGGTGGCCCAGGTTCGGTCTCGACTCCTGGGTGTCGACGCCGACGCCCGGGGAACGGAGGTCGTAAACGTGCGAGCGCCCGTCTCCGGCCGGGTGCTGGGCGTTCTGGAGGCCAGTGAGCGGGTCGTCGGAGCCGGTACGCCGCTGGTGGTCATCGCAGACGTCGGCGGCCTGGAGGTGGTGGTCGATCTTCCCACGGAGGAGGCGGTGAGGGTCGAGCCGGGCAACCCGCTTCAGGTGACGGGTTGGGGTGGCGACGAGGTACTCCGGGGCCGGGTGCGTCGGGTCGAACCGGCGGCCTTCACCGAGATTTCCGCCCTCGGTGTGGAGGAGCAGCGCGTCGATGTCGTCGGCGACCTCGATACCGTGCCCCACGCCCTCGGAGACGGGTTCCGCTTGCAGGTGGCGATCGTGGTCTGGCAGGGCGACGACGTTCTCACAGTTCCGGGCAGCGCCCTGTTCCAGCAGGCGGGCGGGTGGAGGGTGTTCGCGATCGAAGACGGGCGTGCCCGGCTGCGCATCGTGCGGATCGGGCATCGGGGCACCGACCGGGTCGAGGTGCTCGACGGCCTCGCCGAGGGAGACCGAGTGGTGTCGTACCCGTCCGACCTCGTGGGCGAGGGCGTGCGCATCCGGGCGTCGGGCGATTAGTTTTTCGCCCATGTCCAGATTCCCACGCAGTCGCTCCGTTTTTTTCGCCGCGGGCCTGATCACCCTCGGTTGTGATCTTGCCTCCTCTCCCGACCTCGAACTCGGCGTCTCTCGGGAGTTGGCCGAGGCTCGGGCCGCCACGATCGCAGAGGTGGCCTATTTCGTCTCGCTCACCGTGCCCGAGGAGCGCACCTCTCCGGTGCACGGAGAGGCCACGCTGTCGTTTCGATGGGACGACCCCGATCGGCGTCCCGTGGTCATCGACTTCAAGGATCCGTTGTCCCGCATCGATGTCGTCGAGGTGAACGGCGAGGCGACGGAGTGGACGCCGAGTGAGGATCACGTCGTGCTCGCGTCGGATGCCTTCGAAGCGGGGGCCCAAAACGAGATCCGGATCGTTTTTCGGGCCGGCGACGAGGCGCTGAACCGATCCGACGAGTTTCTCTATACGCTCTTCGTTCCCGACCGGGCGCACTTCTCCCTTCCCGTGTTCGATCAACCCGACCTCAAGGCACGAGTCACCTGGGAACTGACGATCCCCGACGACTGGGTCGCCGTGGCCAATGGTCCCGCAGTGGGCGAGCCGGTCGCTGCGGCGGGGGCAGGAGGGGGGCGCACGGTCCGGTTCGCGGAGTCGCAGCCGATTCCCACCTACCTCATGGCCTTTGCGGCAGGCCGCTTCAGTGTCGAGACGGCAGAGCGCGACGGGCGTGAGTACAACATGTATCATCGGGAGACCGATCCCGAGAAGGTCGATCGAAACCGCGACGAGATCTTCGACCTGGTGGCGAGCTCCGTCGCCTGGATGGAGGAGTACACCGGGATCGAATACCCCTTCGCCAAGTACGATTTCGTGCTCATTCCACCGTTCCAGTACGGCGGCATGGAGCACCCCGGCAGCGTTTTCTATCGGGCGTCGTCTCTCATGCTCGACGAATCGGCGACCCAGGGCGCACTTCTCGGCCGCGCCTCCCTGATCGCGCACGAGACCGCGCACATGTGGTTCGGCGATCTGGTCACGATGAAGTGGTTCGACGACGTCTGGACGAAGGAAGTCTTCGCCAACTTCATGGCGGCGAAGATGGTGGACCCGTCGTTTCCGGAGGTGAACCACGACCTGCGCTTCCTTCTGGCGCACCACCCTCGGGCGTACGAGGTCGATCGCACCGCAGGGGCGAACGCGATCCGACAGCCCCTCGAAAACCTGCGTGAGGCCGGCACGCTCTACGGTGCGATCATCTACCAGAAGGCCCCGATCGTCATGCGGCAGCTCGAACTGCGGGTCGGAGAGGAAGGCATGCGGGCGGGGCTGCAACGGTATCTCGAACGGTTCAGCTACGGCAACGCGACCTGGCCCGACCTGATCGAGATCCTCGACGGGCCCACGCCCGACGACCTGGTCGCGTGGAGCCGGGTGTGGGTCGAAGAGCCGGGGCGGCCCACGATCCGCATCACGATGGAGACGCAGGATGGGTCGATGCGCCCGGTGGTTCGGCAGACCGATCCCTGGTCGGAGGATCGCTTCTGGCCTCAGCAACTCCAGCTGGTCGAATTGCGCGGTCTCCGCAACCGCATCGCCGCAACGCTCGATATGCGTGAGCCCGAGCAGGCGTTTCCGCGCTGGGCCTCGGGGGGGCCACCCCGGTGGGTGCTGCCGAACGGTCGCGGCGTCGAGTATGGGCGCTTCGTGCTCGGCGACTCGGCGCTGTCGAATCTGATGGCCGATGTCGAGCGAATCGACAATCCCGTGCTTCGCGGCTCCGCCTGGATGGTGATCGCCGACGCGCTGTTCGAGGGGCAGACCCCCCCCGACTCCGTGCTCGACCTCGCTCTTTCCGCCCTGGAGACCGAAGACGATGAGCAGATGGTCTCGTTTCTCGTCGGTCTTGTGACCGACACCTTCTGGTCGCTTCTCGCGCTCGACCAACGTGCGTCGCGTGCGGCTGCGGTGGAGGCCGCCCTCTGGGGGGGACTGGAACGAGCCGAGAAGGCGACGTTGAAGGCCACCTGGTTCAACGGGTGGCGGGGCGTGGTGACCTCTCCCGACGGCGTATCCCGGATGAGGGGCGTCTGGGCGGAGACCGATACGATCGCGGGACTGTCGCTCTCCGAGAACGACTTCACGGCTCTCGCCGAGACGTTGGCAGTCGTCGATCCCGACGGAGCGCTCGAGACCCTCCGTCTCCAGCGGGATCGTATTCTCAACCCGGATCGCCTCGCACGATTCGACTTCGTTCGGCCCGCCCTTTCCCCCGACCCGCAGGAGCGTGAGGCGTTCTTCGCCGGCCTCGCCGACCCGGGCATGCGGGAGCGTGAGCCCTGGGTACTCGATGCCGTGGGCTACCTCAATCATCCGCTCCGCCAGGACCATGCGCGCATGTTCCTGCGCCCGGGCCTCGAACTGCTGAGCGAAATCCAGCAGACCGGCGACATCTTCTTTCCTGGACGTTGGCTCGATGCCTTGCTCGGCGGCCACAACACTCCGGAGGCCGCGGCCATCATCGTCGAGGTCGCCTCAAGGGGGCGCGGCCTCGGGCCGCGCCTGGTCGGCAAGTTGCTCCAGTCGGCAGATGGGGTCGTGCGGTCGGCCAACCTGGTCTACGGTGAAGGACCGACGCTCGACCAACTCGCCGCGCTCCGGCCCCGTTGAGTCGCCGAGCCGCCTGCACGAGACTTTCGGATCGGGATCGGTTCACCATGGGGAGAGGGGCATTGATGCGCAGTTCGCGAAATCGAGTGGCCGTGGGACTTCTCTGGGTGGTGATGGGTTGTGGCGCGGGCGATGGGGTCCCGGGGCGAGTCGCCGACACACCGGTGCTGCGAGCCGATGACGGTGTGCTCACCACCGAGGCGCTTCAACAGGTCACTGACGACGCGCTCGCCCGGGACGGCGCGGCCCTGCGAGCGGCGTTCGGATCGAGTAATCCCGCAGTGCGGGCGCGTGCCGCCCTCAGCATGGCCAGTGTGCGCGACATCGGCGCCGCGCCCGAGCTGCGGGCCCTCCTGACCGACCCCGACCCGCGGGTACGCGCCGACGCCGCGTTCGCCCTGGCGCACTACTCCGGCGCGGGCGACGCGGGTGACCAGATGGCCGAGTTGCTCGCTCGCGAAGACGATCCCGGCGTGCGCGATGCCGTGATCGATGCCCTCGGCAAGGCCGGGTACAGTCGGTCCCTCGGCGTACTGTTGGAGTTGAATGGACGAGATCGAGCTCCGGCGACCCTCGCCCTCTCGCGATCCGTGATCCGGGGCGCGCCACCCGCCTCGGCCGTCGATACCCTCGTGGCTCGACTGACCGATCCCGACCCCCTCGTTCGGCGGAATGCCGCGTACTTTCTGGAACGCGTGGCGAACCCCGCGATCTGGATCGAATTTCGCGGACCCGTTCGCAGCGCGCTGGATGCGATGCCGGTGGATGACCCGGCGGCCATTTCGCTGGTGACGGGCCTCGGGGGGCGCTTCGACGTCTTTTCGCTTCCTCGGGTGCTGTTCAGGGCACGCAACGCCGCCGACTGGAGAGTGCGGTCGACGGCCATGGCGGCCCTCACGGGCATGGGCGACGGTGGAGACCGGCTTGAAGCACTCCTCGACGGCCTGAACGACCCCTCGCCCCATGTGCGTGCCCAGGCGGCCCTCGCGCTGACAACCTCGCCCCCCGACACCGACGTTCAGGCGTGGTTGTTGAGCTGGGCTGAAGACCATACCGACGACGTCGGGTCGATCGGCCCGATTCTCATGGTGCTCGGGCAGGTCGGCGTTCCCGAACCGCTCTTCGAGTGGGTCGCGAACATCGCCCTCGACGACGAGGCCCGGTGGGCGGTGGCCCTTCCGGCGCTCGCGGAGGTGGCTGGGGCGGAGACGCTCGGCGTGCTCCTGCGAGCGACGGCGTCACCGTCCCGGCGGGTGTCGGAACCCGCTGCCGCCGCCCTGGTCGAGCGGCTGCAGGCCTCGGAGGATCCGGGCTCGATCGCGACGGCGATCGACCTCCTCGGTGAGGGAGTAGCCCGCGCAGACCTCGAGGTGGTCGGACGGCTCGCGGTCGCCCTCACCGGGCCCCGGTTCGGCCCGGCTGGTGGCCTCCGACGGTTCACGGAAGCGTGGGACGCCATGAGCGGACGAGATGGTGCAAACCGACGCGCCGCAATCTCCGACGCGCTGGCCGCCTCTGGTGGACCCATGGCCCTCGAGGCGATCGGAGGTGCTCCCGCCGAGCAGACCCCGCAGCGTGGGCCGGCAGACCCGGAGGTCTCCCTCCCCGACCCCTCATCCGTCTTCGAACAGCGAGGCACGCCGTCGATCGACTGGCCCGCGCTCTCGGCCCTCGGTGCGCGCCCGGAGTTGGTGCTCGATACCGATGAGGGTCGGATCGTGCTCGAGCTCGCCGCCGATCAGGCGCCGCTCACGGTGCAACGCATCACCTCGCTGGCCGCCGCGGGTCGCTTCGACGGTCTGCCCTTTCACCGCGTGGTGCCCAACTTCGTCATTCAGACCGGCGACCTGTCGCGGGCCGCCGAGCCGGGACCTCGGACGGGACCGATGCGAACGGAGATCACCCGCATTCCGTTTGAACGAGGCGTGGTGGGGATGGCAAGCACGGGGGCGCTGGACACCGAGTCGAGCCAGTTCTTCATCACGCATGACCGGAAGCCCCATCTCGATGGCGGCTATACCAGTTTCGGTTGGGTCGTTCAGGGAATGGACGTGGTCGATCGCATCCAGGCGCATCATCGGATTCTCCGAGCGTGGGTGCGTGCGGGGCGCGGCAGAGGGTGAATCGCACCATTTGACACTAAACACTGTTCTGGCACGTAAGGGCATCAGCTATTGATGCACTTGCCCTGTCAGTTTACAGTGTTCACATGTCTGATCAACGTGAAAATATTCTGGTTCAAGCCTGCGCGCTCTTCCTGAAAGACGGGCTCGAGGGCTTTTCGATGCGCAAGCTCGCCAAGGCCGTGGGTGTGACGGCTCCGGCTCTCTATCGGCACTTCGAGAGCAAGGAGCAGTTGCTCTTCGACGTGCTCGGCGAGGCCTATCGCCGCATGTCGCAACGGCTCTACCAGGCCCTGGAGGGATCCACGCCGTGGGAGAGACTTCGCCTCGCCGGAGAGGGGTACGTGCTCTTCGCGCTCGAGCACCCTCGACTCTACGACGCGCTTTTTGCATCGCCCGAGTTGGTCGGAATCGGTGTGATCCCTGAAGAGATCGAGGCCCAGGGGTGCGCGGTGGGCCGTTTCTGGAACGACCGGATCCGAGAGTGCATGGACGCGGGGATGCTTCACCCCGGCGATCCGGAGGGGGTCGGGATCACGATGTGGGCGCACGCGCACGGTCTGCTTTCGCTCCATTCCCGCGGCCTTCTCATACCCGGCGTCGAATCAGACACGAGGGACTTTCTCAGGGTCTATCGACAGTCGATGGAGCGCATGCTTCGTGGACTCGGTGGGCCGGCACCGGAACCGACGGTCGAAACCGATGACAAGAGTGGGGTGGCAGGTGCAGCGGCGTGAGGTTTTATCGACCCAATCGTATTCGAACCGATGTGAGGACGTGGTGAATAGATCGAGAGACACGAACCGATGGATGTTCGGGGCCGCGGTCCCGGCAGTCCTGACCCTTCTTTCATTCGGAGTGGCACTGCCGGCGGCCTCGCAGGCACCCGAGGGCGCGATCACGCTCGACGCGGCGGTGCGCGCGGCGCTGGAGCGAAGCCCACAATTGCGGGCGGCCGAGTTCGGCCTCGAAGAGGCCAACGAGCAGGTGAGCGAGGCCTGGGGGAACGTCTTTCCCACGCTCGACCTCTCCACCTCGTACACGCGCAATGTTTCGCCGGCGGTGAGCTTCCTCCCCGCCAACATCTTCGATCCCGACGCGAACCCGGGCGATCTGGTCCCCGTGCAGTTCGGCGCCGACAACACCTGGCAGCTGACCGTGAACCTCGAGCAGCCGCTGTTCAACGCTGCGGCCTTCATCGGCGTGGGAGCAGCGGGGCGGTTTCAAGCTCTCCAGGAGGAGTCGGTGCGGGGCCAGGCCCACGAGGTCGTCACCCGCGTGCGGGAGGCGTTCTACGGGCTGCTCCTGGCGCAGGAACAGGCGCGGCTCACCGAGAACTCCGTGCGCCGCGTGCGGGAAAGCCTCGTAGAGACCACGGCGCTCAACCGTGCCGGACTGGCCTCCGACTACGACGTGCTGAGGCTGGAGGTGGAACTCGCCAACCTCGAACCGAACCTGCGGCGCGCACAGAACGCGGTCCTCCAGGGCCGCCGTCAACTCGGCATCGATCTGGGACTCCAGCCCGAGGCGACCGAGGCCCTTCGCGTGGTGGGCACCCTCGCTGAGTTCGACATCGATGATCTGTCGGCCAACAGTCCAGAGAACCGCGACATCCTGGCCTTCGTCGGCGTGCCGTGGGATGCGACCCCAGACGGGCCCGGGCTCGCGGAGTTGGTCGATTCGCGGTCCGACGTTCGGCAACTGCAGCTGACGGAGAGTCTTCGCAAGACAGAGATGCGGCTGCAACAGGTCGAGTACCTCCCGAAGATCTCGTTGTTCGGCGCCTACGGCATCAACAGTCAACAAAACGGGGGGCCGGAGTTCTTCGGACAGCCGAGGGCCTACTCCCGAAACGTGGGAATCCAGCTGACGCTTCCGATCTTCCAGGGACTCCAGCGGGATGCCCGCATCGATCAGAAGCGGGCGGTGCTTCGACAGGCCGAAACCCAGACGTCGCTCGCTCGAAGCCAGGCCACGGCCGAACTGCGGTCGTTTCTCGAGCAGGCCGATGAGGCGCGGGCTCGAGCGCAGGGTCAGCGACGGGCCGTGAGCCAGGCTGGACGGGGATTCGAGATCGCCCGGGCGCAGTATCGGGAGGGACTCGGATCACAGTTGGAGTTGACCGACGCAGAAGTGGCACTACGCCAGAGCGAGTTCAACTACGCCCAGGCCGTCTACGATTTCCTGGTCGCCCGGGCGCGGCTCGACGCCGCCGCGGGACGGGTGCCTCTGGTGCAGGAGCAGTTTGGAGGAAATGACGATGCCTGATTCATCTACATCATACACAGAAGAGCGGAGTTCCATGACGACAGCACGGGCGATGCGGGGATGGTTGACGGGGCTGGCCCTGGGGGTCGTGGCCACCGGGTGTGGAGGTGACGCGCAAGCCGGAGATCCGGCCGACGGAACCGATCCCGGGGCCGCGCCGTCGTTCACCCGGATCATCAATGTCGAGGTGGCCCCGGTCGTCCCGGAGACGTTCGTCGAACGGATTCGACTCACGGGCACGGTTGAGGCCAACCGCGACGTGACGATCTCGGCCGAGGAGTCGGGCACGATCGTAGAACTTCTCGTCGAGAAGGGAGCCCGGGTCAGCGCCGGCGATGCCATTCTTCGCATCGACGATCGACTGCTCCGGGCGCAGTTCCAGGAAGCCGAGGCGCGGTCCGCATTGGCCGCCGAGACCTGGCAGCGTCGGAAGCGGCTATGGGAAGAAGACCGCGTCGGGTCGGAGTTGGCGTATCTGGAGGCCCGGTATTCGGCCGATCAAGCCGCCGCCAGCCTCGCATCACTGGAGCGCCGATTGGCCCGGACCGTGGTCACAGCCCCGATCGAGGGGATCCTGGACGACCGCATGGTCGAGTTGGGCACACTGGTGTCGCCGGGGACTCCGGTGGCCCGAATCGTCGATCTCAATCCTGTGAAGGTGATCGGCGGGGTGCCGGAGCGGTACGCGGCCGACGTGCGCCGCGGGGCCGAGGCGGTCGTCGGCTTCGATGTGCTGTCCGACCGGGATTTCGAGGGCCGGATCGGCTTCGTGGGATCGGCCGTCGACGCCCGCAATCGTACCTTCCCCATCGAACTCGTCGTGCCCAATCCGGGCGGCATCGTGAAGCCCGAGATGGTCGCGAACATTTCGGTGGTGCGCCGATCGTTCGCCGACGCGATCGTGGTGGATCAGGACGCCATCGTCCGCACGGCCGACGGGTACGCCGTATTCGTGGTCGAGGGACCGACCGATGCACCCACCGCCAGGGTGCGGACCGTAGAAGTCGGGGCCTCGCAGGGAGACCGGGTCGTGATTCGGTCGGGGCTCTCAGCGGGCGACCGGCTCGTGGTCGTCGGGCAGCAGCAGGTCGCCGACGGTGATCGGGTCAGGATCGTCTCCGGGGGTGGGCAATGAGCGACAGAGCGGACAGGGAACCCCAGGAGGAACTCCCCCTCGATGATCCGGGATTCCTGCTGAGGTTCAAGGAGTTCGGACCGACCTCGTTCGCGGTGGATCACCGAACGAGCATGGTGGTCCTGCTCTTGATCATCGGGATCCTGGGGGTGCTGTCGTACAACGCCACCCCGAAGGAGTCGTTCCCGGAGATCGAGGTTCCGATGATCGGGGTCACGACGATCTATCCTGGGGTGTCGCCGGCCGACATGGAGTCGCTGGTGACCCGTCCCATGGAAGACGAACTCAGCACGATTTCAGAGATCAAGCAGTTGACGTCTTCGTCGACCGAGGGGATCTCGAGCGTCGTGGCCGAGTTCGAGACGACCGTCGACATGGAAGACGCTCTGCAGAAGGTTCGGGAGAAAGTCGACCTGGCGAAGCCCGAGCTGCCGGACGAGGCGGAGGAGCCGACCGTTTCGGAGTTCGACTTCTCGGAAGTCCCCATCATGCAGGTCAATCTGTCGGGTGAATACGGGCTGGTTCGGCTGAAAGACATCGCCGACGACCTTCAGGATCAGCTCGAGCAGATTCCGGAGGTCTTGAGGGTCGATGTTCGCGGAGGGCTCGAGCGCGAAGTGCAGGTCGACGTCAATCTGCCCCGCCTTCAGTTCTATGGCCTCGCGATCAGTGACGTCATCGACGCGATCGCCTCGGAAAACGTGAACATCCCGGGAGGCTCGATCGATGTGGGCCGCTCGAAGTACCTCGTGAGAGTCGACGGGGAGTTCGAAGACCCGTCGATCATCGAAGACCTCGTGGTCACGGCCGAGAACGGCCAACCGGTCTACGTGCGTGACGTCGCCTCGGTCGACTTCGGCTTCGCCGAGCGGGAGAGTTACGCCCGCCTCGACGGCAGCCCGGTTCTCACACTCGACATCATCAAGCGGTCGGGCGAGAACCTGATCGCCACGGCCGACGAGGTGAAGGCTTCGCTCGCGGCGTTCGAGCCTCTCTTTCCGCCGACGACCGTCGTGAAGATCACCTCGGATCAATCGGTCGACATCGAGATGATGGTGAGTTCGCTCGAGAACAACATCGTGTCGGGACTGCTTCTCATCGTCGGCGTGCTCCTCTTCTTTCTGGGGCTCGCGAACTCGGGATTCGTGGCCGTTTCGATCCCGTCGTCGATGCTCCTGAGCTTCATCGTGCTGAACCTCATGGGCGTCA
>CBDUEZ010000099.1:0-12655 GCA_965366355.1 uncultured bacterium | reverse complement strand
GCATCGGGGCGACCATCATCTCGGGATACGGCATAGGGCCAGTCCTTCTGGAATTCTCAGAATGTGTGGAAGCGGGGTACCCGCGGGACCCGATGGAAGGTCCGTCCTTCGGCGCGCCACTGATCGCTCCGCCGATCAAGTTTGCAGATCGCAGCAATATCGCGACTGCGATCTTCGGGTTGGGAATAGTCCATTTTTGTCACTTGCGCAAGTTGCCAGCATTGCCGCACGTTTCGCTTGTCTAGACGTCTCACCCGCACTGAGGATCTCAATCTTCATGCGAAATTCTACTCAAGCGGAGATATTGGCATGTCCAAGTCGCTCAAGTGGCGTCTGCTGCTCTTCATTGCATTCCTCGCGGGCGCCCTGGGGTCCGTCGTGGATCCTGCTCCCGTCAGGGCCGGGGACTGCTTTGACAACATGTGGTGCAGCCCAGTCAACGGCACCTGCAAGAACTTCCAGACTCGCTCGTGCGAAGTGGACGGGTTCGGGTGCCAGACGTACGTCGGCGAGTGCCCGCCGGACTGATGGCGTACTTGTGAGGGAGGCGAGCTTGTGAAGTTCCGTCGCCCCTGGGTTTCACATGGGCTCATCCCGGGGACCCTAGTGTGCCTCTGGGCGCTAGGGTTCTCGGGGTGTGACGGGCGAAGCCGGACCCAAAGTGCGGCTGTGCTCACTCACATTGTCCGCGACTCACTGCTGTCCTCCCACCTTTACGGCGAAGCGGTTCCCACGATCTGGATCGGGGAGGCAGTCCTCCCTGAGTGGGCGGCGCCTCTTGCCGATTTCGATCGAGGCGCTCGATTCGGTTCGGCAGACGGCTCTGATGGGGCGCCTTTGATCGGTGAGCTTGGGGCCGCGGCGATTGCGCGAGACGGGACGGTTGCGCTCCTCGACCAGAGCTTTGGCCTCGTACGCTTTATATCCTCCTCGGCCGAAGAGATCTCAGTGCTTGGTGGCTTCGGCGACGGACCTGGAGAGTTCGTTGGCCCCTCTTCGGTCTTCAACCTAGATGATGCAGGGATCGGGGTCCTCGACCCCGAGGGCGGTCGCATCGAGATCCTCGACATCGGCGGCGAACCCAACGGGTCGAAGAGGGTTCTCATGCCGATCGTGGGTGCCTCTGACGCTTGCCTCGTCGGTCGCGATATCTTTGCGCTTGGACTTCGCGTGACGGGGCTGGGTACGGGGGAAGAATCGGTCGACACCCCGTCCACCATTCATCAACTCTCAGGAGATGGGGAGCTAGTTGGGTCGTTTCATGTGCCCTACGCCTTCGTTTCTGACCCGATGATCGGATTGGTGTATTCGGTGGGGCAGCTAGCGTGCAGTGAAGATTCAGAGGATTTCACCATCTGGGCGGCATATTCGTTCCTAGGAGAGATTCACGCGCTCACCCCCGACGGCGCGGTCAAATGGATCACATCGATTGGAGACCTGGAGTACCCGAACCAACTGCAATCGGGCCAGTCGCTCCGAATGGACCCGATCCAGTCGCGACGGATTGAGTACGTTTCGCACATCAGCCTTGTCGCAAGGAACGTCCTCGCCGTCCAGGTCACCTCTCGGCATGTGGAAGAGGCCTTCGTTGCTCCCGTTTTTTCCTATCGGACCTATTTGCTCGATCCCGAAACGGGGGCCTACTTGGCCGGCTTCATTGCTAGCCATAGGGTCATCGGAGGTCGGTCGGGGATTGCGGTCCTCTACCGTGATGATCCGTTCCCAGAGGTCGCGATCGTAGAGGTTCGGCGATGACGGGCGCTGTGCGGGCGATTGTTGTCGTCCTTGCTGCCGTCGCGGGGTACCTGACGATGCAGGTGGCCCGCCCTGGTGGCGAATCTGTTGAACGAACATTGATCTCACCGACCGGAGGCGAGGAGGTCGTACTGGTGCTCCTGGTGTCACCGGACTGCATGGCGTCCAATTCGCCGGACCTGCCGGCCGCCTGGGCGAAAATAGTGACCAAGGTTGCTGAGGCCTTGCCCGCCGAGGTCGGTCTGCGAAGAGTCGGCGTTGCTCTGTCGCGTTCGGTCACCTCCGGTGGCGACTTCCTAGAGCACTTTGGTCAGTTCGATGAGTTGCTTGTCGGAGGTCGGATGTCCGGAATCGGAAGTCTGTACCTCATTCACGAAAGCCACCGCGGCCCTGCGGCGGTGCCCCAAATCGTCGTGATGACCCGCTCAACCGGTGTCGCAGGATCTGGCCGAATCGCGATTGGCAAGCCGGCAATCGTGGCTAGGGCTACCGGTCTGGACTCGATCGATCGACTAGCGAACAGGATTGCGTTGGGGCCTGCTCTTGCCGCCTCCATTGATGCCGCGAAGGAGGGCAGCTAGATGCGGAAAGGCGGGCCTGGTAGGCTAGAGCGAGTCCTGAACGTGGCGCTCCTAGCGGGAATCGCGCTGGTGCTGCTGATGCCCGGTGGCCCCGCCGCCCGATTCCTCACAATGGCATCGGACGGCATCCGGGCGAGATCCGCCAAAGCGGAGCTTTTCGATAGTCTTGCCGCACGGAACAGGTTGCCCGCCGGAGGGAATTTTGTTGTCGCCTTCGCTGACTATGAGTGCCCGTATTGCCGCCGAATGGAGGAGGTCTTAGACGCGGTTGCATCAGATCTAACAATAGTGACCGTGCACTGGCCGCTCGTCGGTATCCATCCATATGCCGAGGCCGCTGCGCGTTCGAGCATCTGCTCTAGAGAGCTTGGTCGTGGAGCGGAAATGCATGATTGGTTGATGACGAGTGAATCCTGGATGGTTGAGACTCACGATTGGGAAGCGATTGCCGATCGAATAGGTATTCCCGATCCCGACGCCTTCATGGGATGCCTCACTGCGGCTGTCACGACTGCCGAGATTGATTGGGGGCGATCGATTGCTGAGCGATTGGGCCTTTCCGGCACTCCCGCCTTCGTCGGGAAGTCCGGACAGGTGCTTCGCGGTCAACCAACCGCCGCCGCGTTGCGGGCTTTGCGCTAAGGAGGTGGGATGAGTTACCGAAAAGAGGCCCGGCGGCTTGTGGCGTGGGCGGTCATCACGGGCGGTCTCGTCGTCGTCTGTGCAGTCCCGACCAGCGCTCAAGCCCTCCGGGGTGCGGTGCGCGCCGCGGAAACCAACTCACCGGTGCCGGGTGCGCGGATTTTCTGGAGAGGCGCGGGAAAGTCGGAGAGTGTGCTCACCGACTCAATAGGTGGTTTCGTCGTGGCCCTCCCGGAGCCGGGTGCATATCAGCTCCAGGTGGAGGCGCTTGGTTTTCTGTCCTCGGGGTGGAAGGAAGTCGTTGCGGACAATAGGCGAGGCATGGTCCAAGTGGACATCGTCCTGACGACTAGTCCCCTAGAGATCGGTGGAATCACCGTGGTCGCCCGGGGTCTCGACCTACGCCATCGGGCGAGCCTCGCCGGATTCCATGAACGCTATAAGACCCGACTGCGCGTAGGCTCTGTGCGGCAAATCGGCGCTGACGATCCCGAGCTGGCTACCGCAACCAACGTGCGGGACGCGCTTCAATGGCTTCCTATGGGGCGCGCGAAATGCCTAGTCGCTTACCTGGACGGTGTGTCGCAAACCCCCACCGCCGCCGATTTGGGTCGACTAAGCACGCTTGACATTGCTGGGATCGAATTCTATGCGAGTCAGCTCGACGCGCCGCTTGAACTTCGAGACAATGGGAGGCCTTGTCTCAATCGTTCAGATTGGGGCGTCGTGGCGATCTGGACCAAACGAGATCGGCGAGATGGTCTGGAGTGATCACCCTAGCCTCATCGTGTCTGGTGGATGGGCGATTCACTCTCGCGTAGTTCGGGACTCGTTGCTAGGGCGGACTTTCCGGGTTGTCCTTCCGACTGACGCTCCCGGCCTCTCCTGCGTCCGATGCGTCCTTTCTGACGGCCGCAAGGGCGATTTGATTCGCACCGGCGCATGGCCTTGGGGGGGGGGGGCACCAATTGTTCGAATGAGCAGTGCATCGGGCGTGTCGCACATAGTAGAATCTGGGGTGGCGTCTATGGCAGTTGAAACGTCTCGCCGATTGATTGGCGAGAGCTGCCGGAAGGCATTTGGCGAGCCGTGGATAGCCGACATACTCGACTCGCTTTTCACGGTGGTCGAGCCGCCGCGTGGAACCATCGCTGGGTTCGCAATCAATTTGGGGTGTTCGCCACGCACACTGCGCCGAGCATCGGCTAGGGCGTTCGGGTCTCGTGCCACCTTGAAGAGATTGATCCGAATTGCCTGGCTGGAGCACGCGATCGTCCGGCGGGCGAGGTCCCCACACTTGTCGTGGTCGGACATTGCGGGGCAGTGTCGGCTAAGTCTCCGGACGCTCCAGCGCACAGCGCGAGAGGAGCTCTCAGAGGGCGGGTTTGGCGAGGGTCTACTGGGATTGGCAACGGCTAGCTTTTCGTTGGAGCGGACGCTTGAGCGGTTGTTGGGCGTGCCGATCGGGTGGTCCTGACAACCCACTACGACGACCGATTCTCCGGGGAAGCCATTTCCGTCAGAGCCTTCGCCTTGCTACCCGGGCTCGCCAGCCCGACTTTTCGAGTCGAGCAGAAGCTACCTCGCCGCCGCCGAGAAAAGGGTTGTTCGTGCCTCCACCCAACGAAATCGTATCGCTCCGGGTCAACGGCGATGACCTCCAGGTCGGCGTGCCGACCCACCACACGTTGGCCGAAGCGCTGCGATACGGCCTCGGCCTGACCGGCACCAAGCAGGGGTGCGACAAAGGCGATTGTGGGGCGTGCACCGTGCTCATCGACGGTGAGCCCACCCTGTCGTGCATTCTCCCCGTGCGCGAGGTCGAGGGACGTGAGGTAGTGACCGTCGAGGGACTGGCCGGCGGTGGCGAGCTCCATCCGCTCCAGGACGAGTTCGATCGACACGGGGCTGCGCAGTGCGGATTCTGCACCCCGGGCATTCTCTGCTCCGCGGCGGCTCTCCTGCGCGACAATGACCAACCGACGCGCGACGACATTCGCTCGGCCCTGTCGGGCAATCTCTGCCGCTGCACGGGCTACACGAAGATCTACGTGGCGATCGAGGCCGCGGCCCAGCGGCTGGCGAAGCAGCGGCTGGCGACCCCTGCCCCGGCAGGTGACGAATGAAGCCCGATTCGAACGAAGGCTTCTCGATGATCGGGTCGCGCATGCGCAAGATCGACGGTGTCGAGAAGTCGACCGGGCGGGCCGCCTACACCGACGACATCGTGCTGCCCGGCATGCTCCATGGGAAGATCCTGCGCAGCCCGCACCCCCACGCCCGCATCGTCTCGATCGACGTGTCGGGTGCCGAAGCCATGGCGGGTGTCTACGGCGTGGTCACCGGGCGTGACATGCCGGCGACGTACGGCATCATTCCCTGGACGCCCGACGAGAACGCACTGGCCGTCGATCGGGTGCGCCACATCGGCGATGCGGTCGCCGCCGTGGCGGCTGTCGACGAAGACACCGCCCTCGCAGCCCTCGATCGCATCGAGGTGGAGTACGAGCTCCTCCCGGTCATTCTGGACCCCTTCGAGGCCCTGAAGTCGACGGGCACCTACGAAGCCGGTGACTACATTCATCCACCCCGCCGCGAGGGCTTCAACGGCAACATCACCAAGAAGGTGAAGCTGGAGTTCGGTGACGTCGAAGCCGGGCTCGCCCGGGGCGACATTGCAATAGAAGCAGAATACTACTTCGAAGGTACGACCCACGCCGCGATCGAGCCCCACTGCGCCATCGGGGCCTTCGAGGAGACCGGCAAGCTGACGGTCTGGTCGTCGACCCAGGTCCCGCACTACCTCCATCGCGAACTCGCCCGCGTGCTCGAGATCGACCCCGCCCTGGTGCGGGTGATTCAGCCGCCGGTCGGTGGGGCCTTCGGGGGAAAGAGCGAGCCGTTCGACCTCGAGTTCTGTGTCGGTGCTCTCGCACGAAAGACGGGGCGGCCCGTCAAGATCCTGTACACGCGCGAGGAGGTCTTCTACGCGCACCGCGGCCGTCACCCGTTCCACATGACGTACCGCACGGCGATGACGCGCGACGGAATGCTCACCGGGGTCGACGCCAACATCGTCCTGGACGGCGGCGCGTATGCGTCGTTCGGACTCGTGACGACGTACTACTCGGGCCAGCTCCTGACCGCGCCCTACGACCTCTCCGCCTATCGATTCCAGTCGGTGCGGGCCTACACGAACAAGCCGGCCTGCGGCCCCAAGCGCGGCCACGGCTCGGTACAGCCCCGGTTCGCCTTCGAGGTTCAGCTCGACAAACTCGCCGAGGCCGGCGGCATCGACCCCATCGAATTGCGCCGCCGCAACTTCATCGGCTCCCACACGCGCACCATCAACGAGCTCCGCATCACCTCCAACGGCTTTCTGGAGTGCCTGGAGTCGGTGGAGCGTGCCTCCCGTTGGACCGACCGCTGGCGCAAGATGCCGTTCGGCCGGGGATTGGGCGTTGCGGGCTCGACCTACATCTCGGGCACGAACTACCCGATCTATCCCAACGACATGCCGCAGTCGGGCATCCAGGTGCAGCTCGACCGCTCCGGCCGCGTGGCCGTCTTCAGCGGGGGAAGCGAGATCGGCCAGGGCACCGACTCGGCCATGGCCTACATCGCCGCCGAGGAGTTCGGCGTGCCCCTCGGCCACGTGCGGGTGTTCCGGGGAGATACCGACTTCACCCCCGTCGACCTGGGGGCCTACTCGTCGCGGGTCACCTTCATGTTGGGCAACGCCTGTCTCGACGCCTGCCGAACATTGAAGCGCAAGATCCAGGAGGCGGTCGCCGAACACTGGACCGGCGAGGCGGAGGCCGTCGTGCTGCGCGAGGGACGGGCGTTCGACCCGAGCGACCCCGACCGCACCATGCCGATACGCGAGGCGTTTCAGCGCGCCGAGGCCCGCTGGGGCACTCTCGGCGCGACCGGGTCGTACAACACTCCGAAAGATGTGCACGGGACCTATCGCGGCGGCACGATCGGAGCGAGTCCCGCCTATTCGTTCACGGCGCACGTCGCCGAGGTCGACGTCGATCCCGAGACCGGGGTGGTCGAGGTGCTCAACATCTGGGTCGCGCACGACTGCGGACGGGCCCTGAACCCCGTTTTGGTCGAGGGTCAGATGGAGGGATCGGCCTACATGGGGTTCGCGGAGGCGCTGATGGAGGAGCACGTGTTCAAGGATGCCGATCATGGCCGGGCGGGACTCCACAATGCCCCCTCGCTGCTCGATTATCGGCTGCCGACGAGCCTCGACACCCCCGAGCTCACCGCCCTGATCGTCGAGTCGATCGATCCCGAGGGTCCGTACGGGGCCAAGGAGGCCGGTGAAGGACCCCTGCATCCGTCGATCCCCGCGATCGCCAACGCCATTCATGACGCGGTCGGGATTCGGGTCGATCGGCTGCCCTTCTCTCCCCCCAATGTCTGGCGAGCGCTGGAAAAGGCGCGAGCCGAGGGGACCCTGGCAAAGCCGATTCATCCGTCCGACCTGAGTGGTCTGGGGGCGGCATCGTGAAGGCCTCGACGGTTCGGCTGCTGGCTCCGACGGTGTTGGCGCTGATGGCGGCGTGCTCCGGGGCGGATGCGGCCGACGGCGAGACGACCGAGCGGTCGAGTGCCGAATCGACTGCCGAATCGAGCACCGAAGCCGTCGTCGACACCGCGCTCGACACGGGCCTGGACACGGTCCCCGGCACGTCGTGGACCGAGGCCGACTGGCGGATCCTCTCCGACAAGGTTCGCTGGGCCGACGCACAGGGGTTGGACACCCTCCCGATCGGCCAGGCGATCGCCGCTCTGGGTCGCACGTTCGTGGGGGCGACCTACACGCCGGCCACCCTCGAGGCGCCGGGAGCCGAGCACATCGTCGTGAATCTGCGTGAACTCGACTGCGTGACGTTCATCGAAAACGTCTGGGCGTTGACGCGATTCCACCGCGCCCAGGGCGTGGGTGCACTCGACGATCCCGACTCGGCCCGCGCCGCCTATGAGGGCTACCTCGAAGACATTCGGTACCGCGACGGACGCCTGCAGGGCTACCCGAGCCGACTCCACTACTTCTCGGACTGGCTCTGGAACCACGAGGATCGCGGCCAGTTGACGCTGATCACCGGTGAGTTGGGGGGCGTGCCCGACGACGAGCCGATCAACTTCATGTCGACCCATCCCGACGCCTACCGGCAGCTCGCCGACACCGCGTTCCTTCGGCAGGTGCGCGCCCGCGAGGCGGAATTGAACGCCCGCGGACCCCGCATCTTCCTGCCCCAGGAGGCCATTGCGGCCGTGGAGGGCGACATTCGGGACGGCGACCTGATCGCGGCGACCTCGACGGTGAACGGACTCGACATCGCCCATACCGGGATCGCCCTCTGGCAGGACGGCAGGCTACACCTGCTGCATGCGCCGCTCGTCGGCAAAAACGTGGAGATCAGCGAAGCGCCATTGGCCGATCGCATCCAGGGACTCCGTGGGCAGGACGGAATCATGGTGGCTCGTCTGCACGAGGAGGGCTGAGACATGCTCCGACTCCCCGCCTTCGAATACCACCGGCCCTCGTCGGTCGAGGAAGCGCTGTCGTTGCTTCGCGATCATGGAGCCGACGCCCGCATCGTCGCGGGAGGAACCGACCTCATTCCCAACATGAAACATCGCCTCTTCGAGCCGGGACACCTGGTCGCGCTCTCATCGATCGATTCGCTGCATGGGATTCGGGTCGACGACGGTGTGCTCGACATCGGGGCCGGTGAGACTCTGAGTCGGGTGGCCGGCGATGCGGGAGTGCGCCACCACGCTCCGGCCGTGGCCGAGGCGGCGCGCCACGTCGCGGGGCCCCAGATCCGCAATCGGGGCACGCTCGGTGGAAACCTGTGCCTCGACACGCGGTGCACCTACTACAACCAGACCGAGTTCTGGCGCACCGCTCTCGGATTCTGTCTGAAAAAGGACGGCGATATCTGCCACGTGACGCGAGTGGGTCGCAAGTGTGTCGCGGCGCACTCCGCCGATACCCCGCCGGTCGTGATGGTCCTCGACGCCGAGGTGGTGATCGAGGGACTGGAGGGCTCCCGCACGCTCCCGGTGCGCGAGCTGTTCGTCGCCGATGGGATCCACAACACCCGGCTTGAGCACGGCGACCTGGTGACCAGAATCAGAATTCCGATTCGCCCCGAAACGGTTTGTGTCTACAGGAAATTACGCCAGCGAAAGGCGGTCGACTTTCCGTTGCTCACCGTGGCGCTCGCCGCTGAGCGGATGCCCGACGGCGGCGTATCGAACGTGCGCGGCGTGGTCACCGGTCTCGGCTCCCGGCCGCGGGAGCTGACGGGCTGGAGCGACATCTTCGAGTCGGGCCACCTCGACGACGATGCGATCGAGGCGCTGGCCCAGCGGGCCTTCGCCCAGTGCCACCCGCTCGAGAACGCGATCGTCGACCCGGCCTGGCGGCGGGCCATGGTGCCGGTCGAAGTGAGACGGGCCCTGGTCGAGCTGCGAGGGGCGCGCCGCCTGGGCGGCTGACGCGCCCGCTCCCCGCTCGGCGTTTGCGGCTCAGCCCCCTCCGGCGGGAATGATACGGATCACCCGGCCGTCTTCGTCGACCACGCGCAGCGGCATCCAGATGATGTCGTCGATGAGCGGGATCTTACCCTCGGTCGGTGCGACTCGACCCGGTACGGCGTTCGGAGCCGGCACGGTGTAGGTGTCGGCGGCCTCGTTGGAGACCTCGTAGCCGAGGTCGGCGAGCGACTGCACCGAGATGATGCTCAGGGCGTTGGTGGCGTCGATGAAGGGGGTCATGAGTTCGCGGTCCATGACCGTTTCTCGCCAATGTCCGTTGATCGAGCCGGCATTCCCGACGTTCTCGACCGGCACCTTCTGGCCGGCGATGCGGTCGGCGCCCCCTGCCGCGTTGAAGGCGGCGATCGCCAGAGGCCCATTGAAGTGTGTGTCGGGCCCGGGCGGGGCCTGGCCCGGGGTCGCGGCATTCTGGAGGAAGTTGTTGGCGCCGATGCTCCAGAGCGTTCCGATGCCGAGCACGTGACCCATCTCGTGGACGATCACGTCCTTCAGCTGATCGCCATTCGTCGCCATTCGATCCAGATCGGCTACGTCGAACCTCATGGCGCCGACCGTGGTCAGATTGTTGCTGTTACGCACGAAACACGGCCCGGCCGACCCGAGCACATTGAACTCCCCATCGATCTCTTCAATGCTGACGTAGATCACCACGTCGTCGATGAGGGCCCCCTGGATCGGGGGTGCCGCCGCCGAGGTGACACAGATCGTATGTTCGTCTCCGTCGGGAGCCAGGTCGGATTGATCGCCCGTGATGAGGCTCTCCCAGACCGCCCGCGCATTTTCGAAGGCTTCCCGAACGGTCTCCGAGACGGCCGCCACATAGCACAGTGTGATATTGAAGGCGTCGGGGTCGGGGGTGCCCGAGATGCAGGTCGGGCCCGGGTCGCGTCCGTCGGCCATGAAGGTGACGGGGCCCAGCGCCCCAGCGCTCGCCTCGAGCTGCTGGGGCCCGATGGTGCTGCCCAATGTCCAGGTCGTGCGGGCGACGCCCGACCCGTCGGTCGTCACGAGCGGCGACTCGACGGTGCCCTCATCCGGAGCGAAGGTGACGTCGACTCCCGCCACCCCGACACCCTGAGCATCGCGCACCACCACCGCCACGTCGTCGAGCAGCGGCGCTTCCACGGGGCCCGCCTGACCATTGCCCGAGACGATTTCGATGGCGGTCGGAGGCCCGGCCGTGGCGGCCGCCGTCGCCATGAAGTCCCATTCCAGCGCGCCGGCCGACGCGCGCGCGACTTGTTCACCCTCGCTCGGTCCGAGCGTCCAGACCGCGGTGGCGAGCCCGCTCAGGCCGGTGGTGACCGACGTCGGAGAGATCGACCCGCCGCCCGAGACGACCGAGAAGGAGACCTGGGAGGGCAGGGGATTGTCGAAGGCGTCGACCACTTGGACGGCCAACGGAACGGGGAGTGCGGTCCCGACCAGGCCGGACTGCCCGCCCCCTGCCAACTGCATGATTTCGGCCGGGGGTCCCGGGAAGCCGCTCGCGGAGAAGGCGACGCCCGGCACGCCCGTTCCGGTGATGGCCGCCCGGGCCGCCTGGGGCTCACCGGCACGGGGTCCCAGAGTCCAGTTGGCGAACGCCCGTCCCTGCGCATCGGTCTGAACCGAGGTGGGATCGAGGCTGCCGCCCCCACCGATGACCGAGAACTGGATCATGCTGCCCTGAACGGGCCCACCGAGCCGGTCGGCCACCTGTACCTCGAGCGGCACGGGCAGTGTGGTGCCCGCGGGCGCGTCCTGCCCGTCTCCCGCGACCTGCACCAGAGTGGTGGCGACCTGCGCCACAGTCACCGGAGCTTCGCCGATGGCGTCGCCGGCGGTGGCGCGAATCACCGCCGATCCGTTCGATTCGGCGGTGGCACGACCGTTGGCGTCGACCGAAACGACCGCGGGATTGCTGGAGCTGAAGGTGACGGCCTGGCCGTCGAGCGCCACTCCGTTCTGGTCGCGCACCGCCGCGACGAACGTGCGGGTCTCCCCGATGGCATCGAACGCGGACTGTGCCGGGAACATGTTGATGCTCGTGGGCCGCGGCGGCGGCGGGCCCTCGTCACCGCACCCTGAGAAGGCGACGGCCGCGAACACCGCGAGCCGACCTCCCCACTGCCGGAGTCGAGGGAGCGGGAGGGTCGCGACCGATCGATTGGACGAAGGCATTGCTTACGGTCTTGGCTGGAAGCGAAGGATTCTGACGAGAGTGCCGGCCGCGTCGACGACGCCGATCGGACCCCACCAAATGTCTTGGCCCATCGTCGTAATGCCCAAAGGCGCATCGCCGGGCCCCACGACCGGGAAGTTTGGAAAGGGTACTACATAGGGGTCGGATTGGTCCGGCGCCACAACGTATCCCATGTCGGCCAACGACTCGACGGTGACGAGGCTGAGGGGGTTGGGTACCCCGACGTTCAGGTCGGATGTCATGAGCTCCGGTCCCAGAACCGACTCTCTCCAATGCACATCGACCACGCCGCCCCCCCCGCGATTCTGCACCGGCACCTTGGCACCGATGGTGCGGTTCGCACCGCCCGCCGCGTCGAAGGCGTTGATCGCCGCGGCGCCGGTAAAGTGCGTATCGGGCGGAGGACCCGTGGCCCCCTGAGCCGGGTCGGCGAGCAGTCCCAATGGGGTCCACAGGGTTCCGAACCCCAGCGAATGGCCGATCTCGTGGAGAAGCACATCGACCAACTGCCCGTTCGCCGAAAGCGGACCGACGTCGTCTCGATCCACCCGCATTCGCGCGAAGGTGGGAAGTGAACTGCCCTCTCGAACGAAACAGGGAAGTGCTCCGGCGAGGCCGCCGCCCGTTCCATCGATGGGCTCGACGGCCACATAGAGCACGAGATCGTCGAGGGTGGCGCCCGAGACCCACGGTGCCCCCGCGACACAACTCGCGTGGTCGGCGTTCGGGGCCACGTCGAGCAGGTCGCCGACCACGAGTGCCTCCCATCGGGCCACCGCCTGATCGAGGGCACTCGCCACGACCGGGTCGACCGCGCCGACCCAGCAGACCTCGAGGTCGAATCCCGGAGTGGGAGCCTCGAGCGCACACGTCGGAGCAGAACCCGTCGCGATTCCGGTCACCTGAACCG
>CBDUEZ010000098.1:0-12734 GCA_965366355.1 uncultured bacterium | reverse complement strand
CGAACCCGACGACCCGTGCACGCCCGAGACGCGGAGCACGTGGGCCGGCGAGGGGAGTCGCGCCGAAAGGTCCCGGAATCCGGGGGTGCTTTCGACGGCATCCAGAATACGATGGTCGGTGGGGGGCAACGTGTTGGCTACGACGAAGTCGGGAGGGCGGGGGAGGAGCGGGTTCTGGCCCAGGAACCCCCGGAGGCTGCGATCCAGCTCTCGAGAAGGAGGAGCCCGAGGACGAGACCGAGGAGCAGGCGCCAGGACTCGTAGCCCTGCCGCCTCGTGAACGTTTCATTCGCCCAGCGATCCGGGTCGTCGACGATCTGCACCGGACCGATCCGGGAGGCGAGTCGCTCGGCCGCCAGCGGCTCGAGCAGCGACTCCCGGACCGGAGGATTCACCGCGACGAGATCGAGAAGGGAATCTCCGCGAAACACCCGGTAGATTCCCGCGTCACGGGGTGTGCGCAGCTCGAGCGATCCGTCGACTTCGAGCCGCGTGCCGTCGGGGCGCTCGACTTCCGTGGCGGCGGAAGGAAGGGGAATGGCCTCTCCGACCTGGCTCGGGGGTCGTGCGCCTCCGGCGCCCCAGCCGGTGATGACCCACTCGAGCAGCGGAACCATGGCCGCGTCGAGCGGAAGCGTCGAGGCCGCCTCTTCCAGGGCCGACCCGACCAGAAGGACGGGTGCCCGTGATCCGTCGACGGCGACGATCCAGGGTGTGCCATCGGAGAGGCGTGCCAGCACCGTCCCGGCCGAGCCGGCGGGAGCCTCGAGGATGTATCGATTGCGAACCCGCACACCCGACAGGTCGACGGGCACACCACTTTCGGCGATTCCGGCCTCGCCCCCCGAGTCGTCGTCGCGGAATCGCCACTCCACCCCGGCGTCGGCCAGTCTCCGGTTCACCGCCGGCACCATCGCCGGATTCGCCGGAGCCAGCACGACGCGGCGGGAAGGCCCCGGGGTCTCCAGCCCCGCGCCGGCCGGAAGGATCAGGATGTCGGCCGAGCCCGGCACTCCCAGGCTGGCTCGTCCCGCCTCGATCAACACGCCGAGCGCCGATTCGACGAACATCCCGGCTCCGTCGAACACCGCCACGACCGGAGGCGGGCGAACCGGCACAGCAAACCACCGGCGGTCATCGTCGCGAAGGGCGTCGGGGTCGGCCTCGACATAGCCCTCGACCCAGCCGGCCGGAAAAGGCCCCACCGGCAGTACGGCGGCCGCGCCCGATCTCACGGCCGCCGCACCCCTCACCCTGCCATCGACGAAGAGGCGCACCGGCACCTCACCCTGGTCGGGCGCCCCACCCGCGAGACCGGCGGAGATCTCGGTGCGGCGATTCGCGAGCGGGGGGAGTCCGCCCCCGATCGTGGCCTGCAGAAGGTATCGATTGGGCGTTTCGGGCGGGGGCACACCGGCCCAGACGAGGACCGGGGTCGGATCGTCGGTCGGTGCGACTTCGTCGTCGAAGGCGGTGGCCTGCAGGTCGGAGATGAGGTGGATCTCCCCGGCGGCCATGCCGGCATCGGCGATCAGCTGGCGCGCGCGGCGAATCGCCGACGAGAGGTCGCCCCGGGCCGCGGACACCTCGGTCGTGCGAATTCGCACCCGGGCCTCGCCCGCGCTTCCGGGAACGGCGACATCCCACGGCTCCCCTGCACGAAGCACCCAGATGCGGTCTTCGGGAGTCGCCTCCGCCAGACCGAAGAGGGCCCCCTCCTTGAGGTGATCGAGGACCCGCGTTTCGTCGATCACCCGTCCCGAACTGAGGGAGTTGTCGAGAACGACGACCACCGCGGTCGGGGGATGAGCCGCTCCGCGTCCCGACACCACGAGCCGCGCACCCGCGAGGACCAGCAACACGACGATGGCGCACCGGACCAGAAGAAGGATGAGCTGTCGCAGCCGAATGCGACGTGCGTGTTCCTTCTCCGTGCGGAGCAGGTAGCGGAGGGCCGGAAACACGACCCGTCGGCTTTCCTGCCGGTGAAAGAGGTGGAGCGCCAGGGGCACGGCCAACGCCGTCGCGGCGAGAAGGAACAGCGGGCTCAGAAAGCTCATCCGAGGCGTTCCCGCTTGCGTAGATAGGCCCGCAAACCCCGGGAGAGGGGCAGCGACGTGTCGATCACTTCGTAGTCGATGCCGTGGGGGCGGAGGCTCCGCTCCCACTCGGCCAGGGCGTCGGCCACGGCCGCGCGGTACTCCGACCGTACGTCGGCGACCGAGATCTGGAGTTCGGCATCGGTCTCGGGGTCGACGAAGCGCGCGTCGGAGGCGGCCGGCAGTTCCCGTTCGCCGGGGTCGATGAGGTGAAAGACCAACACCTCGTGGCCTCGGTGGCGCAGAAAACGGAGCGCGGTCCGCGTCTCTTCCGGATCGACCAGGAGGTCGGAGAGAAGAATCACGAGGCCCCGACGGCGCAGGCGGCCCGCGATGTCTCGGAGGGCCCGCTGCGCCTGCGTTCCTCCCGTGGCCTCGAGGGCGTCGAGCCGCCGGACCAGCTCGCGCCATTGCCGGCGGCCGCCTCGCGGGTGCACCCGATCGACGATCTCGTCGTGGAACGCCGAGAGGCCGACCGTGTCGCCCTGACGCACCAGGATCAGGCTGAGCGCCGCGGCCAGGTGTCGGGCGTACCAGAGTTTGGTGGGCAGCCGTGCCGGGTCGGAACTCCACCCCATCGAGGCGCTGACGTCGATCAGGAGATTGGCCCGCAGGTTGGTCTCTTCCTCGAACTGCTTCACGTAGAAGCGATCGGAGCGACCGTACATGCGCCAATCGATGTAGCGCAGGTCGTCGCCGGGCTGGTAGTTGCGGAGTTCTGCGAACTCCGCAGAGAAGCCACGGTGCGGCGAGCGATGCAGACCCATGAGGAAGCCCTCCACGACCTCACGCGCCACCAATTCGACCCCCCCCAGTTGGGCGAGGGTCGCGGGGTCCATCAGGTCGGCGCGCTTCGGTCTCGGTCGGGCCATGAGGGGCGAACGATAGGGGCGCAGCAACGCCGGTGTCCACGGGTGGGTTGGCGAATGTCCACCCGGGGGGACGATCGCCAGCCGTCTCCCGCGGGCCGTGAGCCCCCGATCGCCCGCGATCACGCCGCGATACGGCCGTTCGCGCTCGCTGGCACGACCCCTGCTTCCTGCACGGTCGGAGTGGTTCGTCCCGCCGTAGGAGTAGACCATGAACGCGACACCCGATCGATCGACCCGTATTCGGCTCACCGCCGTCGCGCGGCGTGCCCTCGGGGTGTGTGCGTCGGCGCTGTGGGTGGGGCTTCTGCTCCCGGGCGGGGTGTCTGCGCAGAACGGCGATCAATGGGCGTACGAGGACGGCTACGGCGAGGCCGCCTACTATGCGGACGAAGGCTACCCCGCGCTCACGACTCGGATCTGGCTCGACCGCGGAGAAGACCCCGTGCTCGACCGGGGTGAACGCGCCCGTTTGTACTATCGCACCTCGGAAGACGCCTTCATCGCGATCTTCCATATCGATACGAACGGCTCCACCCGGCTCGTGTTTCCCCGGTCGCCGGACGAAGACAACTACGTCTACGGCGGACGCGACTTCAGGCTCGTGTTTCCCGGATCGTCGCAGTGGGTCGTGGCCGATGACCCAGGGGTCGGATATTTCTTTTCGATCGCGTCTCCCGAGCCGCTCGATTTTCGCGATTTCGGCTACTCCCACTACGACGGTGGCTGGGACCTTTCCAACGCGGGACGCCGGGTCTATCGCGATCCGTACGTCGCCATGGACGAGTTCGTGGAGCGACTGATCCCCGACTGGGAATACGTGCCGTACGCCCTCGATTTCAGTCCGTATCACGTCGAGGAGCGCTACGAGTATCCGCGCTTCCTCTGCTACGACTGCCACGGTTTCCGCCCCTATGCTTCCTGGAACCCCTACCTGGCCACCTGCACGAGCTTCCGGGTCGTGGTCTACGACGATCCCTACTACTACCCCTCGACACGTTATCGGGGAACGCAGGTCGTCTTCGCTCGTCCGGTTCAGCCGGGCCTGCCGCGTTTCGAGTTCAAGGAGCGCGCGAGAGGGGAGGCACCGACGCCGCTTCTCGTGCGCCGAGCGACCCCGAGCGTCTCGACCCCGCGGCCGGCCGTCGCTCCGCCATCGGGCCGCTCGCCGGCCGTACAGCGGCGATCGGGTACTCCCGCGGCGTCGCCCGTGCGTGTGCCCACCCGGACGCGTCCCAGTCAGGCGCTGCCGTCGCGCGGTGGGCCACCACCGGCCACGAGCGCGCCGTCTCGCCCCACGCTGGAGCGGCGCACCCCCACGCGCACGTCGCCGGGTAGCACCGCACGTCAGCCGGTGACCGGGACGGGCGGCGGGCCTCCCGCGCGGGTCACGCCGACGCGCCCGCCGACGGGTTCGGGCGGTGGCGGTGCGGCACCCGCGCGGGCCACGCCGGCGCGCCCACCGACGGGTTCGGGTGGTGGCGGCGTGGCACCCACTCGGGCGGCACCCGCGCGGGCGACCCCGTCACGCTCGTCGACCGGGGGCGGAACTCCTGCTCGGGCGGCTCCGACCCGGGCCACCCCGACCCGCGCTCCCGCCCGCTCGAGCGGTGGAAATCCTGCGCGGACGGCGCCGACACGCGCCGCTCCGACGCGCACCGCCCCCGCGCGAGCCGCGCCTACGCGCGCGCCGACGGGTTCGGGTGGCGGCGGAGGGACACCTGCGCGGGCAGCGCCCACCCGCGCCGCCCCGACGCGATCCAGCGGCGGCACCCCCGCGCGCTCCGCTCCGACCCGGGCGACCCCGGCGCGCGCCCCCGCCCGTTCGGGCAGCGGGCCCCCGGCGCGGGCGGCGCCGAAGCGTCCGCCGACGGGTTCCGGTGGTGGGGGAGGCGAGGCGGCTCCGAGTACCGATTGAGGGGGATCCCTCCCTTCGGTTAGGTTTCGGATTACTTCCTCCGACCCCACACCGGGACGCCCGTGCGCCTCGACCATATTCGCAACTTCTGCATCGTCGCCCACATCGATCACGGCAAGTCCACCCTGGCCGACCGGCTGCTCGAGCGGACGGCCACGCTGGACCGTCGACAGATGCGCGAGCAGGTGCTCGACTCCAACGAGCTCGAGCGCGAACGGGGGATCACGATCAAGCTGCACGCGGTGCGGATGGACTACATCGCGGCCGATGGCGAGACGTACGAGTGCAACCTGATCGACACGCCGGGGCACGTCGACTTCACGTACGAAGTGTCCCGTTCCCTCGCGGCCTGCGAGGGCGCCATCCTCGTCGTGGACGCGACCCAGGGAGTTCAGGCACAGACGCTGTCGAACCTCTTCCTCGCGCTGGACGCCGACCTCGAGATCATCCCGGTCTTGAACAAGATCGACCTGCCTGGAGCCGAGCCGGAGCGCCGCCGCGACGAGGTGTGTGATCTGCTCGGGGTCGAACCCGAATCGGTGATCCTCGCGAGTGCCAAGGAAGGCCTCGGGATCGATGAGATCCTGGAGGCGGTCGTGGCGCGGGTGCCCCCTCCGGAGGGGCGCGCCGATGCGCCTTTGAGGGCGCTGATCTTCGATTCGTACTACGACAAGTACCTCGGGGCCGTGCCGTCGGTGCGGGTGGTCGACGGGACCATCCGCCCCGGCCAGAGCATTGCCTTCGGAGCGGTCGACTCGACGTACGAGGTGACCGAGGTGGGCTACATGCGCCTGAAGCGCGTGCCGCAGAAACAACTCGGTCCGGGAGAGGTGGGCTACGTCGTGGCCGCGATCAAGGAAGTGGCCGACACACGTCCCGGCGACACGATCTTCGACGTCGACGACCGTGCGACCGAACTCCTCCCGGGGTATCAAGAGGTTCGGCCGATGGTCTTCGCCGGACTGTACCCGACCGACGCCGACGACTACGAAGAGCTGCGCGACGCCCTCGAGCGACTCACGCTCAATGATGCATCGCTACAGTTCGAACCCGAGACCTCGGTGGCCCTCGGGTTCGGATTCCGCTGTGGCTTTCTGGGGCTCCTCCACATGGAGATCGTCCAGGAGCGGCTCGACCGGGAGTTCGGGGTCGATCTGATCACGACCGTTCCCAATGTGGAGTACCACGTCGCACTCACCGACGGGACCGAGACCAAGATCGAGAGCCCCACCACCATGCCCGAGCGCGGCCGCATCACCTCGATTTCCGAGCCGATCGTGCAGGTTCGGATCATGGTGCCGTCGGAATACATCGGGAACGTGCAGAAGCTCGCCCACGACCGACGCGGCGTCTTCAAGGGCATGAGCTACCTCGACCGCGAGCGGGTGGAGCTCGACTACGAACTCCCCCTCGCAGAGATCGTGCTCGACTTCTATGATCGTTTGAAGAGTGGAACGCGGGGGTATGCCGCGATGGACTACGAGTTCCTCGAATATCGGGCCGCCGATCTGGTCAAGCTCGATGTGCTGCTCAACGGCGACCCGGTCGACGCCTTCAGCGTCATTCTGCATCGCGACAAGGCCTACGAACATGGGCGGAGCCTCACGAGAAGGCTCAAGGATCTGATTCCCCGCCAGCAGTTCGAGGTGGCGCTTCAGGCCGCCATCGGCCAGAAGATCATCGCCCGCGAGTCGGTGAAGGCCCTCCGCAAGAACGTGACCGCGAAGTGCTACGGCGGTGACATCTCTCGAAAGCGAAAACTTCTCGAGAAGCAGAAAGAGGGGAAGAAGCGCATGAAGCAGGTGGGCTCGGTCGAGATTCCGCAGGAGGCGTTCCTGGCCGTCCTGAGCCTCGGCGACGCGTAGCGGGGGCGAGGGCGGTGCACCCGACCCCCGTGGTTGGACACGTCAACCTCGCTCGGGGTTTTCGCGGTGGAGAGCGCCAGACCGAGTTGCTGATTCGGGAGTTGGCCGACCGCGGACTGTCGCAGGTCGTCGTCGTGAGGTCCGACGAAGAACTGGGCTCCCGCCTCTCGTCGGTGACCGGATTGACCGTACGACCCGTGGGGTGGCCGTTCCTCCACGCGACGGCTGCCCTGCGCGGCTGTGATGTCTTGCATGCCCACGACGGGCGGGCGCCGAGCTACACCGCGCTCGCGGCCTCTCGCTACTCCCGGCCCTTCGTGGTGACGCGCCGGATCCAGCGGGCGCCGGGTCGCGGGAGCCTATGGGCCTATCGCAGGGCGACCGAACTGGTCGGGCTGTCGGAGGGTGTCGCCGACGGGCTCCGACGCGCCACGGGGCGCGGCGGTGTGCGAATCATCCCGAGCGCCTCGTCGAACCTGCCCGTCGACCCCCGGGGCGTCGCCGCGATCAAGGCGCGCTTCGAGGGCCGATTTCTCGTGGTATGCCCGGCCCAGCTGGTGCCCGGTCAGAAGGGCCAGGAACACCTCATCGCCGCCACCCGCTCCCTCGAGGAGGCGGGCACTCCCGTGTGTGTCTTGTTGCTCGGGCGGGGCGGCGGGGAGGCCCTGTTTCGCCAACTCGCGTCCGGCCTCGACTCGGTCGAGTTCGGTGGCTTCGTGAACAATCTGGGTGACTACCTCGCGGCGGCCGACGGCCTCGTCCTGCCGTCCCTCCACGAGGGTCTCGGCTCGGTGCTCCTCGACGCCTTCGCGGCGGGGTTACCCGTGGTTGCAAGCGACATTCCGGGTGTTCGCGACGTGGTTCGAGACGGTGTGACGGGCCTGCTCGTTCCCCCGTCGGACTCCGGGGCGCTCGCGGCGGCCCTGCTGCGCCTACGCGACGATGCAGACCTTCGGGAGCGACTGGCGCGCGCCGGGCTCGATGCGGCCGCCCACTACACGCCGGCTCGCATGGCCGACCGCTACCTCTCGTTGTATCGGGAGTGTTGCGCATGAACCGGCGCGAGGGGACGCTGGTGGTCACGCCGAGTTGGGTCGGTGACGTGGTGATGTGCCAGAGCCTCCTGATGACGCTCAGGGCGCAGGCGCCCGACGCCCGGATCGACGTGCTCGCTCCCGAGTGGGCGCGGTCCCTCGTCGAACGAATGCCCGAGATCGACTCCGTTGTGGGGCTCCCGGTCGGCCATGGTCAGCTGCGGCCCCTGACCCAGTGGAGGGTGGCCCGGGAGGTGCGGGGTCGTCGCTATGAACGGGCGATCGTGACCCGCCGCTCCTTCAAGGCGGGCCTCGTGCCGTTCCTCGCGGGGATTCCCGTGCGTACGGGCATTCGGGGTGAGGCCCGGTACGGACTGATCAACGACGTTCGCTCCGTTGACGGCCAGTCCCACCCGTCGGCGGTCGTGCGCCTCGCGGTGCTCGGAATGGCCCCCGGCGCGCAACCCCGTCCGGACGATGTTCCGTGGCCGGCCCTGCGCACCGATGCCGAGCGTGCGACGGACCTGATCGCCAGCCACGGGCTGATGGGGGAGGGACGGCCCATCGGCCTCGCCCCCGGAGCCGCGTTCGGCCCGGCGAAACGATGGCCGCAGGATCGGTGGGAGAGCCTCGCGCGAGCGCTGACCACCCGTGGACACCGCGTCTGGATCTTCGGAGCGCAGGGAGAGGCCGCCGAAGGGGCTGCGATCGCCCGAGCCGGCGGCGCCGGGGCGGTCAGCCTCTGTGGTCGGACGACCCTCGCCGACGTCGTCGATCTCATGGCGCAGTGCGAGGCCGTCGTGTCGAACGACTCCGGGCTCATGCATGTGGCGGCGGCGTCCGGTCCGCGGGTCGTCGCCCTGTTCGGCTCGACCTCGCCCGTGAATACGCCCCCGCTCCTGGCCGGCGCCGATGTGATCTGGCACCGACTCGAATGCAGCCCCTGTTATGCGCGAACCTGCCCTCTGGGCCATCTTCAATGCCTGAAGGGCATCGAGGTCGAAGAGATCGTCTCGGTCGTGGCCAAGGAGGATCGATGAGTCGCCAGCGCTGGATCGTGGGTGCAGACATCGGAGGAACGAATCTCGTGGTGGGGGTGGTCCCGGCCGAGGGTGGCCAGGCGCTCGCGGTGCGGACGCAGCCTACCGACGCCGAGCGGGGCCCCGAAGCGGTGGTGACCGACGTCGTGCGCATGTCGCGCGATGCGGTTCGCGAGGCGCTTGCGGCCGAGGGGGGTCGGGCGAGCGACGTCGTGGGCATGGGGGTGGGCTGTCCGGGACCGGTCGATCGTGCGTCCGGGGTCGTGATCGAAAGCCCCAACCTGAGGTGGCGCGAGTATCCGCTTCGGGATCGCATCCAGGCGCTGGTCGATTGGCCGGTGGGAGTCGACAACGACGCGAACTGCGCCACCTATGGCGAGTGGTGGCAGGGGGCCGGGAAGGGCAGCACGTCGCTGGTAGGGATCATCATCGGAACCGGCGTGGGCGGGGGCTTCATCTACAACGGCAAGCTGGTTCATGGAGCCAGCGACGGGGCCGGCGAGATCGGGCACACGACGATCAATGTGGCGGGGCGCCGATGCGCATGCGGAAACGACGGGTGCCTGGAGGCCTACGCGTCGGGACCGGCCATCGCCGCGCGTGCTCGCGAGGGACTGGAAGCGGGCGCCGAATCGCTCCTGTCGTCGCTCGTGGAGCAGCGCCTGGACGACATCACGGCGGCAACGGTCTACGAAGCCGTCGTTCAGGGTGACCCGTACGCCACCGAGGTCATGACCGAGACGGCCAAGTTCCTGGGGGCGGGCATCGCCAATCTGATCAACATTCTCAATCCCGAGGCGGTGGTGGTGATGGGGGGCGTGACGCGGGCCGGCGATCACCTCTTCGTTCCCCTCAAGGCCGAGGTGCGCCGGCGCGCCTTCAAGGCCCTCGTGGCGGCCTGCCGAATTCTCCCGGCTCAACTTCCGGGGACTGCGGGGGTCGTCGGGGCCGCAGGGGTCATGGCGGCCCAGCTGAATGGGGGCCCGTCGGCTTGATTTCCGAACCCGCCCGCAAGAAGCGGCTCGGCGTCGTCGGCACGCTGGTCTGGGACACGATTCACGCCCGCGAGGGGCGATCGGTCCCGGTCGAGGAGTGGGGCGGACTGGCCTACGCCCTCTCCGCCCTCGTGGCGGCGCTTCCCGACGACTGGGAGGTCGTGCCCCTGGTGAAGATCGGGAGCGATCTCTCCGAATCGGCGCGACACTTCCTGAACGAACTTCCCCGGGTCGACACCCAGACGGGCATCCGCACCGTGCCCGAGCCCAACAACCGCGTGGATCTGCGCTACATCGATCGGGATCGGCGCACCGAGCGGCTCCAGGGAGGGGTGCCGCCCTGGGCGTGGGCAGAACTCACCCCCCCGGTGAGGAGTTGCGACGCACTGTACGTGAACTTCATCTCGGGTTTCGAACTCACCCTCGACACCGCCCGTGCGCTGCGGGCGAGCTTCGAGGGGCCCATCTATGCCGACCTCCACTCCCTCTTCATGGGAGTGGCCCACGGCGGCTTCAGGGTCCCGCAGGAGTTGCCGTCCTGGGGCGGCTGGTTGAGGTGCTTCGACGCGGTCCAGATGAACGAACCGGAATTCGACCTTCTGGGACGGGCTACGGGCGACCCGTGGCGTCTGGCGTCAGAGGTCGTGGGGAGCGATCTGAAGTTGATCACCGTTACCCTTGGTGGCCGGGGGGCGGCCTGGATTGCCGGGCCGGGGTTCGATCACGACCCCTTCACCTGGCCGGCCTCTCGGCAGTCGATGGGGGTGGCGGGAGCGAGCCGGAGCGGCCGGGCCGAGCGGAGCGACGGCGAGGCCGACGGAGACCCGACCGGTTGCGGCGACGTCTGGGGTGCTACCTTTTTCGCTCGACTGCTTGCCGGTGACGCCATGGAGGTGGCCCTCGAGGCCGCCAACCGCTTCGCCGGACGCAACGTGCTCCACCGGGGAGCGCGTGGACTCCACAACCACCTGCTTGGTCGCCTGTCCGAGGGACACCGTTGAACGTTATCGCGCTACCGGGAAACCTCGACCACCGCAGCCTCGACGATATTCTCGACGCGACGATGCGCGCCACCGAGGGGCGGGTGCTCTTCGACGCCCGTCACGTGCGGTGGGTCGACCCCAGTGGGCTGCTCGGTCTGCTGTCGGCAGGCCGGTACGCGCACGATCGCGAAGGTCTGGTGCCGCGACTCCAGCTTCCCGACAGCTCCGACGTGCAGGGGTACATGGCCCGGATGGGCTTCTTCCGCGCGGCAGAAGGGGTGTTCGAGTTCGACCACAACCCGCCGCGTCGTCCGGCCGGTTCCTCCGACGTGCTTCTCGAGATCACGCCGATCACCACCAACAGCGACGTGCACGAGGTCGTGGATCGTGTTCAACGAACCGCGGGGGCGATCCTCACCCGTACGCTGCATTACCCGATGACCGCCGTCGTGCAGTTCTCGGTGATCCTGTCGGAAGTCTGCCAGAATATTCTCGAGCATGCGGAGGCGCCCGGCTGGGTCTGCGCTCAGGCCTATAATTGGCAGAAGCGCCTCGGGCGCCACGTCCTGATCGTTGCGGTCTCCGACCTGGGCCGTGGGTTCCGCGGCTCCCTCGCCGACGAACATTCCGCGCGGTTCAGTGATCGCTGGGGCGACGCGACCGCGCTCGAGGCGGCGTTCATTCACGGCTTGACGCGATTTCACGACACGGGACGGGGCCAGGGTATCCAGCAGATGAGGAAGCAGGTCAGGAAGTGGAATGGAGCGATCTCGATCCGCAGCGGCACCGCGCGCATTGCCGATGTGCCGGACTGGGACGACGCACCGCCCCTCCACGAGGGACTCGAGCCGTTTCCGGGCGCCCACATCCACCTGCTGCTTCCCGGAGTCGAGGACCATGGTTGACGGTCGGCCCGACCCCATCCGGATCGATGTCGGCGCCCTGGTGCAGCGTTCGGTGGCCTCGTTGTACGCACATCTGGTCACGCGTCCCACGGGCCGTGCCGTGCGCCTCGCGATCGAGACCCAGCTGGCCGAAGCGGGCGAGCCGACGGTGTCTCTGATCGATCTGACCGAAGTGACGATTCTCGACTTCTCCTGTGCCGACGAGGTCGTTGCCAAACTCCTGCAGCGGTTCCTGGACGCCGATCGGCCCCGGAACGCCTTCTTCGTCTTTCGGGGCGTGCAGGTGCGCCATCGTGATCCCATGGAGGCGGCGCTGGAGCGCCAGTCCCTGGTCGCGGTGGCTCAGCGTGAAGATGGACGGTTCGAGCTCCTGGGCCCGGCCACGTCCGCGGAGCGTACCGCCTGGGATCGGATCGAGCGGGTCGGGCACATTCCGGCGGCGAACCGCGCCGAACATTTCGCCGAGGCCGAGCTGCGCGCGGGCCTCTCCCGAATTCTGGACCGGCGCCTGGTTTTCGAGGCCGCCGGGACGGGTGACCTCGTGGCGCTGAGTCGTCTCGTGGCGTCCTGACACCTCTTTCTCTGGAGTCGTCGTGTCGAACAACGGTGATGAGACGGGCCTCTCGACCCTCGCGATCCACGGGGGCGCGGAGGCCGGTCGGCCGGGCGACCCCGTCGTCCCCCCCCTGGTCCAGAGCGCGACCTTCCTGGGCGGACGCCGAGACGACGCGCTTCTCTATTCGCGCTACGGCAACAACCCCCTGCAGCGTCAGGTGGGCCGCAAGCTCGCCGCCCTCGAGGGTACCGAAGACGCGCTGATCCTCGGGAGCGGGATGGCGGCCATCGCCATGACCATCCTTGCGTTGGTGCGCGAGGGGGATCACATCGTCTCGTCTCGGCACCTCTACGGCGCCACGCTGGAGCTGTTTTCGGTCGAGCTGCCCCGTCGCGGGGTCGAGGTGACGTTCATCGATCCGGTCGACGCCGAGGCCTGGGCCGCGGCCGTGCGCCCCCACACGCGGGTGT
>CBDUEZ010000097.1:0-12763 GCA_965366355.1 uncultured bacterium | reverse complement strand
TACGTCGCGCACGACAACAATCGCGACGGCATGGGCATGTTCCTGAACCTCACGAAGCATGTGCTGGAGACCCAGTTGGAATGGGTCCCGACGATCATGCACGACCTGCACGAGGCGCAGACCTACCTGTACTCCTCGACGGGCACCGGCCCCTACAACGAGGCCTTCGACGCGATCACGATCGGCGAGTGGTGGGTGCTCGCCCAGAACGATGTGCTCGAGATGACCAAGCGCGGAGTCCCCGGGGTCTGGACCTACAACTTCTACGATGGTTGGACGCCGAACTACATGTTCACCATCGCCCACGCGCACAACTCGATCGGGCGCTTCTACGAGGTGGCCAGCTACGGTCCCGACAACCGCACGCTCAGGGCGGGGGGGACCACGACCAGTCGCGAGTGGTTCCGGCCGAACCCCCCTCTCTCCGAGATTCAGTGGGGCCCGCGCAACAACACCAACATCCAGCAGTCGGCGGTGTTGCTCTCGCTCAAGTACGTGGCCGATCACCCGGATTGGTTCCTCGAGAACTACTGGATGAAGAACCAGCGCTCGGTCCAGAAGGGACTCGACGGTCCGGTCAACGCCTGGGTGATCCCGGCCGACCAGCGCCGGAAGTCGGATGCGGCCCAGGCCGTCAACGACCTCATGTTCCAGGGACTCGAGTTCCACGTCGCCGACCGGGACTTCGAGGTCGACGGCACGCAGGTCTCTGAGGGGGACTACATCGTCCGTGCCGATCAGCCGTATCGCACGCTGGCCGATATGTACTTCTCGCTCCAGACGTTCAGCCTCGACAATCCGCGTCCGTACGACGACACGGGGTGGACCTTCCAGCTGCAGCGTAATCTCGAGATGCACCTCATCGAAGACGCCGCGGTGTTGGAACAGCCGATGACGCCGCTGACCAGCACGGTGATGGCCGACGGAGGAATCACCGGGCGGGGGAGTGTGGTCGTGGTCGATCACACCACCGACAACAACCTGGTGGCGTTCCGTTTCCGCCATTCCGACGTGGCGATGCAGGCCGCAGAAGAAGACTTCGAGCTCGACGGGCATTCCTTCCGCGCGGGCGCCTTCATCATTCCCGATGCCAACGCCGCCGTGCTCGGGGCCAGCCTCGAGGAATTCGGACTGTCGGGGTGGGCGACCAACGACGCTCCCGACGTGCCGACCCACGATCTCGACGTCCCCCGTATCGGCTACATCCACTCCTGGCGGCGCACGCAGGATGAGGGATGGGTCCGGGCGGCGCTCGATACTTACGGCGTGCCCTACGACTACTTCTCCGAGCAGGAGCTGACCGACGGGGGCCTCCGGGCCCGCTACGATGTGATTCTCTACCCGCACGTCGGGGGCAATGCGCAGTCCCAGGTCGAAGGAATCGCCATGACGGGTGACCTGCCGCTTCCGTACAAGCGCACTCCAGAAACCCCCAACCTGGGTGGAATGGACGAGAGCGACGACATTCGCGGAGGAATGGGATGGGAGGGGCTGGTGGAACTCGCCCGCTTCGTCCAGGAAGGCGGGACGCTGATCACCGAGGGGTCGACGTCGACCATCTTCCCGGAGTACGGGATTACGCCGGGTGTGACGATCGAGAGCCCCGACGGGCTGGTCAGCCCCGGGTCGGTCCACCGCGGGATCATCGCCGATCCGACCAGTCCACTGGCCTACGGGTTCATGGGCGACCAGCTGCCGGTCTATTTCAAGGGTGACGTCGTGATGTCGGCCGGCGGCGGTGGTGGGGGCTTCGGGTTCGGGGGCCCCAGCACGTGGCAGAACACGGCCCCGATGGCCAACCGGCCGGAGTTGTCTCCATGGAACGAGACCGAGTCCCAGCCCGCTTCGCGCGGGGCCGACCCGGCGGCGTTCCGCCGCGGTGGTGGGTTCGGCGGTGGTGGCGGTGGCGGCAACACGAGAGTGGTGATGCGCTTTCCCGATTCGGCCGACCGCATGCTCCTGTCGGGGGCATTGGGTGGCGGTGAAGTGCTCGAGGGCCGGGCCCAGGTCGTCGACGCGACGGTGGGCGAAGGCCACGTCGTGATGTTCGCGATTCGCCCGTTCTGGCGGTGGCAGACCCAGGGCAACTTCTTCCTGGGCTTCAACGCCATTCTGAACTGGAACGATCTCGGCGCGGGAGGCGACTAGGAGGGGGGTAGTCACGATCCCTCCTTGACGTGTATCGATGAAGAACACACCAGCCGAGCCGGTTGATCTCTTTCGGGTCTGGTGTCGGCGGTTGAAGGGCGGTGACCGGGACGCGCTCGAAGCGGTGTTTCGAGCGCTCCACGCCCCCCTCAACCGATATGCACTCCGGCACATGGGCGCGGATGATCAAGAGGCGGCGGCGGACATCGTGCAGGACGCGTTCGTCCGGGTATGGGAGGGAAGGGAGCGACTCGATCCTGATCGGTCGCTGAAGGCCTTTCTCTACCAGACCGTGCGAAACCTGGCTCTCAACCTGGGCCGGGATTCGCGAAATCGGGCGGCGCTCCTCGCGGAGCGGTACGAGGCGCCCACGCCGGCGCCGGCTCGCCCCGACGATGTCCTGGCCCGGGAGGGGCTCCGGGTCCAGGTCGAAGAGTGGATCGAAGCGCTGCCGGACCGGCAGAAAGAGGCGTTGCGCCTCAGTCGGTTCGACGGCCTCGACCACGCGGAGATCGCCGAGGTGATGGGGTGTTCGCCGAGAACGGTGAACAACCACCTCGTGAAGGCGTTGAGAACACTCCGTGATCGAGCGGAGCTCGACGCGCCGGAACGGATGAAGCGACGATGATGAACGAGTCTCGACCACATACGATCGGGCCCGACCTCTCGGGAGAGGTCGACGCCGCCGAACTCGCCGAAGTCTGGGACGTGTTGTCCGAGGCTGCGCCGGTGGCGTCGTCTGCGGGCCGTGTGGATCAGGACTGGGATCGGCTGTCGGCTCGGCTGTTCGTCGCGAACCAGAGTCACGCGAGAGCCCCCTGGTTGCGCCTTGCCGCCTCGATCGCCGTGTTCTTCGTCGGCGGGGTCGGCGTGTGGAACGCGGTGCCGGCATCGGCCGTAGCGGGGGAGGGCGATCGCGTCGAGGTGGTGCTTCCCGGTGGGTCGCGGATCGAGCTGAATGCAGGGTCTTCGATCACGTGGGCGCGAGGCTTCTCGTGGCTTCCCGGGGTCGATCGGTCTGAGCGGGTCGTCCGGCTCGAAGGGGAGGCCTTCTTCGACGTGGCCCGCGACGGTCGCCCCTTCCGGGTCGAGACCTCCGACGCGGAGGTCGCGGTACTGGGCACGCGGTTCAACGTTCGGGCTCGCCCGGGCGAGGGCACCTCGGTCACCGTCGACGAGGGGTCGGTCGAGGTTCGCGATCTCGTCGAGGGCTCGGTCGTGTTGGTCGCGGGGCAGACCGTGGTGGCCGGGGCGGGCATCTTCGAGGTGACCGATGTCGGCGTTGCCGAGGTCCAGGCATGGCGGGAGGGGGGCTTTGCGGTCGCCGACGCGCGCCTCGAGGCGGTGCTGCGCGAGTTGGAACGGCGTTTCTCGACGCAGATCGATGCGTCGGCGCTCGATTCCGCGGTTCGTGGCCGGCGGCTCACCCTGTACTACTCCCGTCCCATGCGGCTCGACAGCATCCTCGACGATGTCGCGACCGCCATGGGGCTCCGATATCGTGAGATCGCCGGCGGTTGGGAAGTCGTACCCTCGCCGTGACCCTCTCGCGGCCCACCCGCCTTCGCGGCTTCGCGGCGGCGGGCGTGCTGGTGGCGGCCCTCGTGGCCCCGCCGGGTCTGAGAGGGCAGACGGAGGCGGGATCGTGGGCTCTGGCGGTGCGCGATGTTCCCGTCGCCGACGCGTTGGCGCGCCTCGTTTCGCTCACGGGGATCGACCTCGTCTTTTCGTCGGATGTGACCCGAGACAGGCGGGCCTTCTGTCAGTTGGATGAGGCGTCGGCCGAGGCGCTCCTGCGGTGCGTGGTGAGAAGCGCCGGGCTCGATTTCTATCGACTGTCGTCGGGCACCTATGTCGTGATCGAAGACGCCGCCGAAGGACCCCGCTTCGGTCGGGTCTCCGGGTTGATCGTCGACGAGACCACCGGGACGCCCGTCGCCTATGCGGTCGTCGAATCGGCCGACGGTACCGCCAAAGCGCTCTCGAATGTCGATGGCTACTTCCACCTCCCGCGCCTTCTCCCCGGGGCACAGGAACTGCTCGTGCGTCGGCTCGGGTACCGCCTCGCTCGCGATCGCGTCGAGGTTCTGCCCGACGCGGGAATCCGGCGGCTGATCGCCCTCGCGCCGACGGCCGTGGAGATGGACCCCATCGTGGTCAACGGAATGGAGCGCCGGGTCGGGCGGGGGGCGCTGGGGTCCGACGTGCTCCTCGACGACCCATCCCGCCCCGGCCCGTCGCAGCCGGGAGGGGTGGCACTCCCGGCGGGGCAGGCGGTCGGGGTCGCCCGTTCCCCCTTTTTTGCCGACCTGCATATCCAGGGGGGGCGTTCGGGCGAACACCTGGTTCGTCTCGACGGGGCCCCGGTGTTCGAACCGGTGTCGCTGGGTCGGATTCTGGGGGCGTTCAGCCCCCTGGCGGTGCGGCGTATGACCGTGCGCAAAGCCGGGTTCGGCGCGGCCGAGGGCAGTCTCATCGGCGGGGCCGTCGACGTCCAGCACGAGCCATCCCGTGCGGGAGCCACCGGCGTCACCGCGATGGTCGATCCCTATGCGGTGAATGGTCGAATCAACGTTCCCTTCGATGCCGCCGGACAGAACGGCGCGCTCATGATCGCGGGGCGGGCGTCGATCTGGGACGTCTTTCAGGAGGCCTCACTCAGTGATGCTCTGAAGTCGTGGAACGTGCCGGACCCCGTGTTGCTCCGATCGGTGGTGGGGGACGGCGAGAGCCCGACCGACCGTCTCGACTTTCAGTCGCGGAGCGACGGATCCGACCTTTCCTTTTCTGACCTGCACGCCGCGCTCGACCTTCCGCTCGGGGCCTTCCAGACCCTCGAGGCCTCCGTCTATCGAGGCACCAACCGGGTGGCATCGGAACTGTTCGCTTCGGGGCTCGTGCCTGGAGACCTCTCCAACCCCCTCCTCCTGTCCCGCGATGCCTATCGGTGGTCGAATACGGCGGGTCAGGTCGGATTTCGGAGCCTCGTAGGCGACCGCGGGTCGGCGGCGCTACGGGTGCGGGGCAGCCTTCACTCGGTCGATCACGAATACGATATGATCTGGGGGGCCCAGGGGGGCTACGTGCCCGACGGAGCCGACCTCGACGCCATCGAACGGGCATTGCGGGAAACCCTCGACGGTCAGCCGGGGGCCTGGGACGGGAGTGAGATCAGCGAGTGGGCGGCCGAGGCGCGGTTCGACTACTCGGTCGCGTCGGGGCATCTCCTGTCGGGCGGGCTGGAGAGCCTTCGCGTGCGCAGCCGTGTGCAGCTCGAGGGGCCCTACTACCGTCCGATCCGTACCGTTACGGACCAGTGGCGAGCCGTGGCGTGGGCCGAAGACCAGCTCGTTCTCGGCGGCGAGTGGACCATCGAGTCGGGACTCCGCGCCACCTGGCTGGACACCGGGTCGGGTGTCGACGTCGAACCGCGGGTCGCCGTGCGCCTCGACCGACCGACGACGTCGATCGGCGCCTGGTCGGCCCGGATCGCGGCCGGAGTCTACCGACAGTTCACGAATCGCTTCGATCTCACGACCGTGGGCCCGAGCGCGCTCGTGCCCGGGGTGCAGTTCTGGCTTCCCGTCGACGGCAGCGTCGAAGCGCCGCGGGCTCGACATCTCGCCGCGGAGTGGGTGTGGAGTCCGACGCCGGCCTGGGAGTGGCGAGCCGAGGCCTACCACAAATGGCTGGACCACCTTCTCGATCTCGACTATCCGGCTTTGCGGACCGGGGTGGGTGAACCGGCGGAGGGTGTGCAGCGCCAGAGTGTCTTCGTCGGGAACGGTGAGGGGCGGGCATGGGGTGCGGGCGCCCGTTTCACGCGCTCGACGGAGCGACTCAGACTCCAGCTCGGCTACGACTACTCCTTCTCGGAGCGCACCTTCCCGTCGCGCTTCGATGGGCAGCGGCAGCCCGCTCCGTGGGTCGAGCCCCATCGCCTGTATGCCGGCGCCGATGCCGACCTCGGGCGCGGGCTTTCGATTCGTCTCGATGGGCGGGGTGTGTGGGGCCGCACCTGGGGACTCCGTCGCTCGTACTACGACGTGGTCGCGCTGGAGGAGATCGCCGATGGGCCCGATGTGGGCCGTCCGGCCGAGGACCACCTCCCGGCCCTACTCGACCTCGACGCGGCGCTGGGTTGGACGGGTCGGTTGGGCGGCTCCCAGGTGGAGATCCGGGGCGAGATCCGCAACCTGCTCGACCGCGACAACGTGTTGGATCTCCTGCTTCGGCGCACGCTCGACGAGGAGGCGAGACCCATCTATGCCTCCCAGCCTCGGTCTCTCCCCGGCATCGCTTCGCTTCTGACGATTCGGATTTCTCGGTAGGCTCGAAGAGGGTGGGGGGATCCATCCGCCCCGCCCGGGACTATACTCCAAGCATCGCGATCGACTCGATCCACGGCCGCGCGCCGGCCCTTCCCGCTCGTTCATGTTCAAGACTTCCACATCGCCCCACACCCGACTCGGCGCCTGGGCGCTCCTGTCGATCTTCGCCATTCCCCTCTTCGCGTGCGCGGCCCCCACGATGCCGCCTCCCGGAAGCGCGAGGGGCGGTCCCGCTGCGGTCGAACCGCGGCCGGCCGACGCTCCGGTGCCCGCCGCCGGTCGCCAGCCGGTCCGGACCGACGAAGAGCCCGGGGCGATGACCGTCGCGCCCCCGCCGGCCGATGGGCCCATGGACCTGGTCGGACCGGCTCCCTTCGGTGTCGACCTCGACACCATTCGGGCGGGTGAATTCGATCAGGGTCGGATGTGGACGTTCGATGTGCCGCCCGCGGATTACTTCCGGGCGACCTATGGGATCGCCGCCGACAGCGCGTGGTTCGCACGCGCCCGTCTGGGTGCGCTCCGGATCCCCTCCTGCTCGGCGAGCTTCGTGTCTCCGCACGGGCTGGTGATGACCAACCACCACTGCGCGAGGGACTTCGTCTCTCAGGTCAGCGGTGAGGGCGAGAGCCTGCTGGATGACGGCTTCTACGCGCGCACGCTCGCCGAGGAACGCGCCGTCGAGGACTTCGAGGCCGATCAACTCGTGGCCATCGTCGACGTGACCGCAGAAATCGATCAGGCCGTGGGCAACCGGACCGGATCCGCCCGCGCAGACCGGATCGAAGAAAAATCAGACGAGATCGTCGAGCGGATTCTCGAGCAGCGTGGGGGCGAAGACTCCGGCTTCAAGGTCGAGATCGTGTCACTCTACAACGGGGGGCGGCACTCGGCCTACGTCTTTCGGACCTACACGAACGTGAAACTCGTCATGGCCCCGGAGCTGCAGATCGGCTTCTTCGGTGGTGACCCCGACAACTTCACCTTCCCCCGCTACAATCTTGATTTCTCCTTCTTCCGCATCTACGACGAAGACGGGGCGCCGCTTCGCTCCGACGAGTACTTCCCCTTCGCGCCCGACGGCGTGCAGGCGGGCGAGCCGGTGTTCATCGTCGGAAATCCCGGGTCGACCTCACGTCTCCAGACCGTGGCCGAACTGATCTTTCGCCGTGACCTGTCGGATCGAAAGGTGCTCGAGTTCCTGCGAAGCCGCACGGAGGTGTTCGAGGACTACGTCGAGGCCTTCCCGGACGAGGCGGAGGAGTACGACCTACGTAACGTGGTGTTCGGACTCCTGAACTCCGACAAGGCCTATTCGGGTCAGTTGGAGGGGTTGGCCGATCCGGTCATCCTGGCTCGGCGCACCGACACGGAGCGCAAGTTCCAGGCGGCGATCGAGGCCGATCCGGTGCTCGCGGCGAGCCACGGTGGCCTGATCGAGGAAATGGCGGAACTCCAGGACATGAAACGCTCGGCCGCCGACGGCTTCGGGGCGTTCCTCGCCCTGACGGTCGATGACTATGCGTCTCCGACGCTGCACCGGGCCTTCCTGGCCTTTCAGATCGTCAATGCTCGGCAACAGGGGGCTCCGGAAGAAGCCACGGCTGGGCTCATGGAGCAGTTGATGGCGGTGACCAACAAGCCCCAGGTGCTGGACCAGATGCTCGTCGAGGCACGGATCCAGGACTTCATCGATGCCTACGGTGACGGTCAGCGCTGGATCCTGAGCTTGTTGGGGGGACGCACGCCCGAGGGAGCGGCGGCCACAATGGTCCAGTCGTCGGCTCTGGCCGATTCGGCCCAGGCGGTCGAAGCGGTCCGGACGGGCGTGCTCGACGTGAACGACCCGGCCCTGCGCTTCGTGGGATTCTACGTGCCCGCGTTCGTTCGTTTCCAGCAGGTGGTGGCGCAGGCGGGCGAACGGGAGGCCGAGATCGCAGCGATGCTCGGGCGTGCCCGGTACCAGATCTACGGAACCGACGTGCCGCCCGATGCGACCTTCTCGCTGCGTATCGCAGACGGGATCGCCACCGGCTACCCGTACAACGGCACCCGGGCGCCGGTTTCGACCACCTTCTACGGCATGTACGATCGCCACTTCGCCTTCGCGAAGGAGTACGAGAGCGATCCCGAGTCGTCGCCGTGGTATCTGCCGCCCCGCTGGCAGACCCCACCGGCCGGCCTCGACCTCTCGACGCCCGTCAACTTCGTGTCGACCGTCGACATCATCGGGGGCAACTCGGGCTCGCCGGTGCTCGACGCCGAACTCCGTGTGGTCGGCGTGGTCTTCGACGGCAACATCGAAAGTCTCCCGGGCGACTACATCTACCTGCCCGAGCTGAATCGTTCGGTCACCGTCGATGCGCGGGGCATTCTCCAGGCGTTGGAGCACGTCTACGACATGGCTCCCCTGGCGCGTGAACTCACCGAGGGAGTGGTCGCCCCGGCCGGCGCCGGAACGAGGTAGTCCCCGCCCCGGCGCCGCGCACACATAAGAGGGGCCGCCGGTTACATCCCGGCTTCGACCTTGAGGCCGCGGAAGTCGATCGTGAGGTTGTGGTTCACACGCACGCCGTACATGCCATCGGTGTGGATCTCGGAGTTCGCGACCCGAAATACCTCGGTGCCGTTGACCATGAAGGCCGTCTCGGTCTCGCCGACCTGAACGGCGAGGTCGTTGGTGTACATGCCGTTCTCGTCATCGGCGTTCACCGCATCGTGTTCGGTCCAGCCGCCACTGGGCAGCACCCACGAGGTGTCGTCGCCGTCGCGGGTCTTCACCAGGTAGGTTCCATCGCCCATCACCATGAAGTAGGTGTAGGCCTGGCCCGCACCCGCGAGGTCGCTCCCGCCGAACACGAGTCCCGTGCCGTGCGGATGACCCTTGCTGCTGGCCTGGTGGAAGCTCGCCGATAGGGTGTAGGCGCCTGTTGCGGTGAGGTCGTCCTTCCAGAGTGCGACGGCGGGCCCGTTGTCGACCTGCCAGCCGCCGTCGATCGTCAGGACACGCACGTCGTCGAGGGGTGCATCCCCGTCGGCACGCCCATGCCAGCCGGCCAGCTCACCGCCGCCCTCGACGGTTCTCAGTTCCTCTTCGGCCATCGGGGCTTCCGCGATCTCTTCGTCGTCTGCCGACTCCATGTCGTCCGACTGGCAGGCCAGCGGTCCAGCGATGAGAAGCGCACCCATTGTCAGTTTGATCCAGCGATCCATCCGGCACCCCCTTGGGGAGTACTACGAGTCATCTCACGTGCTCAGGCCCCCCTGTACGACGACAGACCGGCAAGGGTCCATTCAGATTTCTTGACCCATGGCCCGCCCGCTGTCTATTCTGCCTGCCCCTCCCTCCCGACGGGGGCCGTGATCAGGCCCCCAGGCCCAGTCCAGCCAGGAGATTCGCAGCATGGCGTCAGCCAGAGAATATACCACCGAAAACATTCGTAATGTCGCGATTCTTGGGCACGGAGGGGCCGGCAAGACGACGCTCGTCGACGCCCTCGCCTGGGTCACCGGCACCTCGAAGCGACACGGGAGCGCGGTGGATGGGCAGGCCCTCACGATGCACACGCCCGAGGAGGCCGCGCACGGGATTTCGATTCAGCTCACGCCCGCCTGGACCGACTGGGACGGGACCAAGATCAATCTGCTCGACACCCCCGGGTATCTGGACTTCACGGGCGAGGCGAAGGCCGCCGTGCGAGTGGCCGATGCGGCCGTGCTGGTGGTCTCTGCGACCGCCGGCGTGGAGGTCGGAACCGAGAAGGTGTGGGAGTACTGTGAGGAGCGCGGGCTCCCCCGCATGATCTTCGTCTCGATGATGGACCGCGAACACGCCGACTTCGAGGCGGTCTATCGCGACATCCGCACGCGTCTCACGCCCGGTGTGATTCCGGTGGAGATTCCCATCGGCGAGGGTGCGGACTTTCACGGCATCATCAATCTCTTCTCGGAGGCGGCCCACCTCTACAAGCAGGGCACCAAGACCGGGGAATACGATCACGCCGAGATCCCCGATGCCCTCGAGGCCCGCTTCGAGCAGTGGGAGACCGAGCTGCAGGAGCGACTCGCCACGATCGACGAGAAATACCTCGAGCACTATCTGGAGGGGGGACACCTCTCGCGGGAGGAGGTCCTGGAAGCCATGGCCCGCGGAATGGCCCGGGGCGAGATCGTGCCGCTCTTCTGCGGAAGCGGGGAGACGTGCTACGGCACGCGGGCCCTCCTCAAGAAGATGGTGGAGTTGTTTCCGCACCCCGGCGAGACCGGGGGAGAGATCGCGACCCGGCCGGGCCTCGACCAGGCGACCGAGCTGCATTGCGACGACGACGGACCCCTCGCCGCTCTGGTCTTCAAGACGACCACAGAGCCGCACGTCGGTGAACTGTCGTTCTTTCGAATCTTCTCGGGCACGGTGGGCAGCGGGGACGAGGTCGTCAATGCGTCGGACGGCGCGACGGAAAAACTCGGTCATCTCGCCATTCCCCTCGGGAAAGAACGGCTGGAGGTTGCCCGGCTCCATGCCGGCGATATCGGCGTGGTCGCCAAGCTGAAGCACACCCATACCAATGACACGCTGTGCTCGAGAGAACTCCCGCTGGCGATCGACCCGATTCGGTTTCCGAAACCCGAGATCGCGGTGGCGATCGTGGGCGAGACGCGCAACGACGAAGACAAGCTGGGCGAGGTGCTGCCCAAGCTCCACGAGGAGGATCCGACCTTTCACGGTGAGTTCGATGCCGAACTCCACCAGACGATCGCTCGGGGACTCGGGGAGATTCACCTCGAAGTCCAACTCGAACGCCTGAAGCGGAAGTACAATGTGAGTGTCCTCACGGAGCAGCCGCGGATCGCGTATCGGGAGACGATCACTCGCCCGGCCGAAGGTCGCGGCCGCTACAAGAAGCAGACTGGAGGACGCGGTCAGTTCGGGGACTGCTGGGTACGCCTGAAGCCGGCCGAACGCGGCGAGGGGTATGCCTTCGTCGATGCGACGAAGGGTGGAGTGATCCCGGGCAAGTACGTGCCGTCGGTCGACCGGGGCATCCAGGAGGCGGCGGGCAAGGGAGTGCTGGCGGGTTTTCCGGTGGTCGATTTCATGGCCGAGGTCTACGACGGGTCGTACCACCCCGTCGACTCGTCCGACATCGCCTTCAAGATCGCCGGATCGATGGCGTTTCACGGCGTCGCGCGAGAGGCCGGCCCCAAGCTGCTCGAGCCCATCATGGAGGTCGAGGTGACGACGCCGGAGGACTTCATGGGCGAAGTCATGGGTGACATGAATCAACGGCGCGGTCGCGTCATGGGCATGGACTCCGCCGATGGCAGGGCCACCATCAAGGCCCGGATCCCCGAATCCGAACTCTACAAGTATGCCAACGCCCTGCGGTCGATGACGCAGGGACGGGCACATCACAGCCGGCGCTTCGCCGGCTACGAGTACATGCCCGATGCCGAGACCCAGAAGGTGGTCGCCGCCCGCGCCGCCGCCGGGAACGGGGAAGGGTAGAACCCGATTGATTCCCGACCCGCCGACGGTCTAGGTTGTCGGTTCACGTAGCACCACCAGCCGATTCCCGGAGGGACAGTGGCCGGCCATAACAAATGGTCCAAGATCAAGCGAAAGAAGGCGGCCAACGACGCCAAGACCGGCGCTCAGTACACCAAGATCATTCGCGAAATCACCGTTGCGGCTCGCGACGGCGGCGGTAACCCCGACTTCAATCCGCGCCTGAGGCTGGCGATCGACACGGCCAAGGCCGCCAACATGCCCGGCGAGAACGTCGAGCGTGCGATCAAGAAGGGCACCGGCGAACTCGAGGGCGTGAGCTACGAGGAGCTCACCTACGAGGGGTACGGCCCCAACGGGGTCGCGCTTTTCATCGAGGCCCTCACCGACAACGCCAACCGCACCGTGGCCGATCTGCGCTACGTGCTCGGTCGCAACAACGGCTCGTTGGGCACCTCCGGCTCGGTCGCCTGGCAGTTCGATCGCAAGGGCATGGTCTACGTCGATGCCGAGCGCTTCGACGAAGACACCGTGCTCGAGGCCGCCCTGATGGCCGGGGCCGAAGACGTCAAGCGGGAAGACGACGAGTTTGTCGTCACGACCGACGTGGCCTCGTTCCACGAGGTTCAGGACGGCATGAAGGCGGCCGGCGTCGAATTCACGCAGGCCGAGTTGACCATGGTGCCCCAGAACGAGCTCGCGGTGACCGGCCGCGACGCGGAGAAGCTGCTCAAACTTCTCGATGCGCTCGACGAACTCGACGACGTGCAGAAGGTGC
>CBDUEZ010000096.1:0-12785 GCA_965366355.1 uncultured bacterium | reverse complement strand
GTGGCTCCGACGTGGCCTATCGCAAGGCCGACTACGTGGGCATCGAGAGTTGCGCCGCGGCCGTCGCCGTCGGCGGAGGTGGAAAGGCCTGCAGCTGGGGATGCGTCGGCTTCGCCGATTGTGCGGTGTCGTGCGACTTCGATGCGATCCAGATGAGCCCGTTCGGGCTTCCCGTCGTCGATCCCGCCCGCTGCACCGCGTGCAACGACTGCGTCGAGGCCTGTCCGCTCGACCTCTTCGTGCTCGTCTCTCTCGACGCTCCCCTCGTGGTTCAGTGCAAGAACCTCTTCGAAGGCGATACGGCCGAGGGCGTGTGCAGCGTCGCCTGCACCGGCTGTGGTCGGTGCGTCCAGGACGCCGAAGAGGGGCTGATCCACATGAGTGACGGACTCGCCGTCGTCGACTACGCCGAAATCGAACTCGCGAACCCGAAGGCGGTGGAGCGATGCCCCACGGGGGCCATCGTCTGGATCGAGGGACGCCAGTTCCCGGAGATCAACCTTCCCGTCGTACACGAGGTCATGGTATGAACACGCCGCGATACCCCGGAATCCCCTCGGCCTGCGACGGAAGCGACGCGGTCGTTCACGCCGAGATCCACGCGAGTGAGGCGGCGGGGGCGTACCCCATCACGCCGTCGACCCAGATGGGAGAGGGGTGGGCCTTCGCGGTGGCGTCGGGCCATCGAAACGTCTTCGGACGCCGGCTGCTCTTCTTCGAGCCGGAGGGAGAGCATGCGGCGGCGGGCGTCACGGCCGGAATGAGCATGACCGGCCTGCGCTCGACGAACTTCTCGAGTGGACAGGGCATCGCCTACATGCACGAGTCGCTCTACGCGGCCGCGGGAAAACGTCTGCCCTACGTGCTCAATGTGGCGGCTCGCGCCATGACGAAACACGCGCTGAACGTGCACGCGGGCCACGACGACTATCACGCGGTCGACGACACGGGCTTCTTCCAGCTTTTCTCGAAGAATGTGCAGGAGGCGGCAGACATGACGCTGATCGCACACCGCATCGCCGAACTGTCGCTCACGCCGGGGATCAGCGCCCAGGACGGCTTCTTGACGAGCCATGTCATCGAGGACGTGCTGCTGCCGGAACCGGAGTTGGTTCGAGAGTTTCTCGGTGACCCCTCTGATCGCATTGCCTCGCCGACGCCCGCTCAGCGCCTCGTGTTTGGCGAGGAGCGCCGTCGTGTGCCCGAGCTCTTCGATCTGGACTACCCCGCCATGCTCGGGGTCGTGCAGAATCAAGACGCCTATGCGCAGGGCGTGGCGGCTCAGCGTCCCTTCTACTTCGATCACGTCCAGGCGCTCACCGATCAGGCCTTCGACGAGTACGCGGAACTGACCGGCCGTCGGTATTCACGCGTGCAGGGATACCGACTCGACGACGCCGAATGGGTGTTGGCCGGCATGGGGACGGTCGTTCCCAACGCCGAAGCGGTGGTGGATCACCTTCGGAGCAAGGGGGTCAAGGCCGGCGTGTTGAACGTCACGATGTTCCGCCCCTTCCCCTCCGATCTGATCGCGTCGCTCCTGGCGGGGAAGAAGGGGGTCACGGTTCTGGAACGCGTCGACCAGCCGTTGGCGGCCGACCCTCCGCTCCTGCGTGAGATCCGGGCCGCCATGGGTCAGGCCGTCGAAAACGGCCGCAGCACACATGCCCCGACCCATCGTCGGTTCTTGCTGCCTTCGTCCGCCCCGACCGCGCGGCCCTTCCCGGGCCTGCCGGCGCTCTCCGCCGACCAGGTACCCGATTTCTGGGCGGCGGGCTTCGGGTTCGGGTCGCGAGACCTCCAGGCGGGCGACCTCGTGGCGGCGATCGAGCACATGCAAGGCGGCGACGCGTCGCGGCGACACTACTACATCGGCGTGGAGTTCATTCGAAAGAACACCCGGCTGCCCAAGCTCCAGATCTGGCAGGATCAACTCGAGGAGGCGTATCCCGACATCGCCGGGCGTGCGCTCCCCCCGGCACCCGAGATCAACCTGCTTCCGAAGGACTCCGTCTCACTCCGAATCCACTCGGTCGGGGGATGGGGCGCCATCACGATGGGAAAAAACGTCGCCCTCACGGCCTTCGAGCTGTTCGGAATGCACGTGAAGGCGAACCCGAAGTACGGCTCCGAGAAGAAGGGGCAGCCCACCACATTCTACGCGGTGCTCAGCCACGAGGAGGTGCGGCCGAATGCCGAGTTGAAATACGTCAACGTGGTGCTCTCACCCGACGGAAACGTGTTCCGCCACTCGAATCCCCTCGCCGGCCTGGCACGCGGGGGAGTGTTCGTGATCCAGAGCGACCGACCTGCAGAAGAGGTCTGGACGAGCTTCCCGGAATACATTCGCCGAGACATTCGCGATCGCGGCATCCAGGTGTTCGCCCTCGATGGATTCGGGATCGCCCAGGACGAAGCCAGTGACGCTGAACTTCGGTACCGAATGCAGGGGGCCGCCTTCATGGGCGCCTTCTTCAGGGCGAGTCCGATTCTGGCACAGGAAGGCATGACCGAGGCACGCCTCTTCGAAGGCATCGTCGACCAGATGCAGAAGAAGTTCGGGAAGAAGGGTGCTCAGGTGGTCGAAGACAACGTGCGCGTGATTCGCCGCGGCTTCGACGAACTTCAGCCGGTCGTGCCTGCCGAGGAGACGGGCGTCGACGAGGGATCGCAGGCCCCCGCCGCCCACATGCCCTCTCAAATGGATGTGCCGGCCGAAGCCGGGATTGCCGATCCCGGTCGGTTCTTCGAGCAGGTCTGCGCCGTCTGTGCCGTGGGTCAGGATGGAATCGCCGACCCATTCGCCGCCATCAGCGCGATTCCTGCGGCCACGAGTGCGGTCCGCGACATGACCAACATTCGGTTCGAGGTGCCCGACTTCATCGCCGACAGGTGCACCGGTTGCAGCCAGTGTTGGATGCAGTGCCCCGATGCGGCGATCCCGGGCCTGGTCGTGCCCGTCGAAGACCTCATCGAGAGGGCGGTCGCGCATGCGGCCGGGCCGCCGAAGGATCGGGTTCGCCAGATCTCCAGGCACATCGCTCGCGAGGCCCGCACGGTGATGCAGGGCACCCCGTTCCGCTCGTTTGCCGATGTCGCCGCCAGCGCGTACGCGAGCGTGGCCGATCGGCTGGGGTGGGACCCCGACCGGCGCGCCCAACTCGACGCGGAGTGGAGCTCGGTCTTCAGCGTGCTGGCCGAGTTCCCGGTGGCCAAGACGGTGCCGTTCTACGACGTACCGGAACGCAATGGCAAGGGCTCGGGGGGACTGCTGGCGATCACGATCAACCCCGAGGCGTGCAAGGGCTGCAACATCTGCGTCGAGGTCTGCCCCGAAGAGGCGCTCGTGACGGTTCGTCAGGACGAGGAGATCGTCGACCGGTTGCGGCGCAATTGGCGCTTCTGGGAGGCGCTTCCCGACACGCCGGACCGATACGTGAACGTCGCCGACATCGACGAGGGAATCGGCGTCCTTTCGTCGCTCCTCTTGAAGAAGGAGAACTACCGCTCGATGGCGGGCGGCGACGGTGCCTGCATGGGGTGTGGTGAGAAGACCGCGGTCCACCTCGTGGTGAGCACGATCGAAGCAGTCGTTCGCCCGCGAGTGGCGGCCTTCGTCAAGAAGCTGGATCGCCTGATCCAGGAGTTGGACGGGAAGGTGCGCGCCCTCATGGCCGAACATGCTCGGCCCGACGAGGCCGTCGCGGGCCCCACGATCGTCGAGTTGCCTGCCGAGGCGCGAGCGCGGGCCGATGTCATGAATCGCACACGGGCGGCGCTGCAGGACCTGCGCTGGCGGTACGAGAAAGGGCCCAGCGGCCGAGGCCGTGCGCCCGTTGGAATCACCAACTCGACCGGATGCTCCTCGGTGTGGGGCAGTACCTATCCCTACAATCCCTACCCCTTCCCCTGGGTCAACCACCTCTTCCAGGACGCCCCGAGCATCGCGATCGGCGTCTTCGAGGGACACATGCGGAAGATGGTCGACGGATTCGTTCAGGTGCGTCGTGCAGAGGCGCTCCTCGACGACCGCTACGAGCCGGAGCGCGACGAGCTGGCGCTGGCCGAGTTGGACTGGGAGCACCTGAACGACGAGGAGTTCAAGCTGTGTCCGCCGATCCTCACGATCGGGGGCGATGGTGCCATGCTCGACATCGGCTTCCAGAATCTCTCGCGGCTGATGGCGAGCGGAAAACCGATTCGTGTGCTGGTGCTCGACACCCAGGTGTATTCGAACACCGGCGGGCAGGCCTGTACGTCGGGCTTCACGGGCCAGATCGCCGACATGAGCGCCTGGGGCGCCGCCCATCACGGGAAGGAGGAGGTTCGCAAGGAACTGTCGTACATCGCGATCGCCCACCGCGGCGTCTTCGTGCACCAGTCCTCGCAGGCGCTCGCCTCACACCTGATGCAGGGCGTCGTGAAGGGGCTCAATTCCCGCCGACCGGCCCTCTTCAACATCTACACGCCATGCCCGGTCGAACACGGCCTGCCCGACGAATGGGCGCCGGAAGCCGCGAAGCTGGCTTTGGAGAGTCGGGCGTTTCCGTTCCTCACCTACGATCCGGACGGCGGTCCCGATATCGCCGACTGCCTCACTCTGGACGGCAACCCCGCGCTCGACGAGACCTGGCCGACCTACGCCCTGCAGTACGTCGACGAAAACGGCGCCGAGCAGTCGGCCGACTTCCCGCTCACCATCGCCGATTGGGCATTCACCGAGACCCGCTTTCGCAAGCACTTCCGGGTGATGGCCGCCGACGAGTGGGACGACGACGCTCAGGTTCTCTTCCACGAGTTCATCGCTCTTCCGCGCGCAGATCGGGAGGGTCGACGGCCCTACATCTGGACGCTCGACAAAGACCGGACCCGGTCGCGGGTCTCGGTCTCCAAGGAGATCGTTGCCCTGGCCGAGGAGCGGCTGAGCTTCTGGCATCAGATTCGTGAATTGGCGGGCCTCGACGTGCCCGATGGGGTTCGCGAACGGATGGACGATGCCGCTCAGGAGGAGTTCGCGGCGCGGGCGGAGGCGCTCCGGGTGGAGTACGAGGCGAAACTGTCTCGCCTGCGCGCCGACCTCCCGGCGGCGGTGGCTCGGCGCATGGCGCAGGGTCTGCTCGCTCACGGTGGGGGAGACCGCACGGTCCGCGACCTCTTGTCCCAGGCCTTTGCTTCGCCGCTGGATCCTGTGACATCGGATCGCGTGCCGTCGCTGGAGTGGGAGGGCAATGGAGGCGGTCGGTCGGGCAACGGAGCATCGACGGCGGTTGCGCCGCCGGTGGCGGAGGCCGGTGCGGCCCCGGCGGCGGACGAGGCCGCCCCTCCCGTTCCCGGGATGGTCTTCGACGACGGGGCCGACGATGAGCTGGCCCTCGAGCCGTGGATCGACACGCCCATGTGCACCTCGTGCAACGAGTGCACGAACATCAACGGGCAGCTCTTCGGCTACAACGCGTCGAAGCAGGCGGAGATTCGCGACCCGCGGGCGGGCACCTTCGCTCAGATCGTGCAGGCCGCCGAGAAGTGCCCGGCCGCGATCATCCACCCCGGCACCCCGCTGAATCCCAGGGAGAAGGATCTGGAGAAGTGGATCAAGCGCGCCGAGCGGTTCAACTGAGTCGGCGCGTGAAGACCGAGGCGATTCGATGATCGCGGCCTTGAACGCCCTCTGGAATTCGGGCTTTCGGCATGGGGTGCATCCTCCCGATCACAAGGGAGCGACGGCGTCACTCCCGATTCGACGCATGCCGTTTTCCGATGAGATCGTGCTCCCGCTCCGGCAACACGCTGGAACTCCCGCGCGGCTGCTCGTCGAGGTGGGCCAGCGGGTGGAACGAGGAGACAAGGTGGGCGAGGCGCAGGGGCATGTGTCGGTGCCGATCCACGCCTCGGCGTCGGGGGTCGTACATAGCGTGGGATGGTGGCCCCACCCCGACGGCTCACAGGCGGAGGCCGTGCGCATCGCCGTGGATCCGCATTCCGCTCAGATCCCCCGCCCTCGACTCGTTCCGCGGTGGGAAGGGCTTCGGCCCGACGAGGTTCGCGCCGCCGTGAAGGACGCCGGCGTGGTGGGGCTGGGAGGGGCGGCGTTCCCGACCCACGTGAAGCTCCAGCCGCCCGATGGCATGAAGGTCGAGGTCTTGCTCGTGAATGGAGCCGAATGCGAGCCCTATCTCACCTCGGATCATCGTGTCATGGTCGAGCACCCCGAACGGGTGCATTTCGGGGTGCGGATCATGATGCAATGCCTCGGCACTTCGCGGGCCGTCATTGGAGTGGAGCGCAACAAGCCCGACGCCCTGGCGAGGCTGCGCGAGACCATACCCGGCGACCTCGATGTGACGGTCGTCGCCCTCCGCGTGAAGTATCCGCAAGGCGCGGAGAAGATGCTCATCAAGGCGGTGACCGGGCGCGAGGTTCCCTCGGGTAGGCTCCCGATCCATGTGGGAACCGTGGTGCAGAACGTCGGCTCGATCGCAGCAATCGCCGAGATCTTCGAGACGGGCTATCCGCTGATCGAGCGGATCGTCACCGTATCGGGGCCCGGCATCGTGCGTCCGTCGAACCTCGTGGTCCCCGTGGGCACCAAGCTGAGTGACGTGGTCGCGTTCTGCGGGGGCTTTACCGAAAACGCCCGGGAACTCCTGATGGGGGGTCCCATGATGGGCATGCCGCAGGCCGACCTCGACGCGCCGGTCCTGAAGGGCACCAGCGGACTCGTGGCGCTCACCGATGCCGAGGCCAAGCCGCGCGAGGTCTACCCGTGCATCGCGTGCGGCCATTGCCTCGACGCGTGCCCGGTGTTCCTCAATCCCTCGCTTCTCGGGAAGGAGGCCCAGGCGGGGCGGTACGCCGAGATGGTCGACCACCATCTCATGGACTGCATGGTCTGCGGATCGTGCTCCTACGTCTGCCCCTCCAACATCCCGTTGTCGCAGATGTTCGCGGTGGCCAAGGGCGCCGTGCGACGCGCGGCGCGGAAGCCCGCTGGCGAGGGAGGAAAGGCGGCATGAGTGACGCACGCCCGGGGCCGCAGGTGGTCCGACTCGAACTCGTAGCCTCTCCTCATCTCAAGGCTCCCGATTCGACGGCGAAGATCATGTGGACGGTCGTCGCCACCCTCGTGCCCCTGGTCGTGGCTGCGGCCTGGGCGTTCGGTCCCAGCGCTCTTCTCGTCATCGGCGCCGCGAGTGTGGGTGCGGTGGGGGCGGAGAGGGTGTGGGGGCCGCGAGGGGCCGTCGGAGATGGCTCCGCGGCGATTACGGGCCTGTTGCTCGGTCTCACGCTTCCGGCCGGGATTCCCCTCTGGATGGCCGTACTGGGGGGGGCGTTCGGCGTCGGATTCGGAAAACTGCTGTTCGGGGGACTGGGTCAGAACGTCTTCAATCCTGCTTTGGTCGGACGGGCCTTCCTTCAGGCCGCCTTCCCGACGGCCATGACGACCTGGCCGGCCCCCGGACAGGGGTGGGGAGTGTGGGCGGGAGACACGTTTGCCGCGCCCCTGTTGTCGGGTGGCTCCGACGCCGTCACGGGGGCGACACCGCTCGGCTTGATGAAGTTCGAGCAGATTTCGACCCCCGCGCGGGACCTCTTCCTGGGGGCGACCGGCGGATCCCTCGGGGAGACGTCGGCCCTTCTCATTCTCCTGGGCGGGGCCTACCTCGCCTACCGCAACTACCTGAACTGGCGTATCCCGGTGAGCATCCTGGCCGTCGTCGCAGGTCTCTCCAGCGCGATTCACGCGATCGATCCGGCCAGCTCGCCGGGTGCGCCTTTTATGCTGTTCTCCGGTGGACTCATGCTCGGGGCGGTCTACATGGCGACCGACATGGTCACCTCGCCGGTGACGCACCGGGGGGCCTGGATCTACGGAGCCGGAATCGGTGCTCTGGTGGTCTTGATTCGACTGTGGGGGGGACTCCCCGAGGGCGTGATGTACGCGATCCTCCTCATGAACGCCCTCGTGCCCTTCATCGATCAGGCGACCCAACCGAGGGTCTTCGGGACCTCGCGCAGGGCCACGACATGAGTACGGCCCTCCCAACCGTGGCGCCCCCCCCGGTCGAACACACTCCGTCGGCCCGGCTTGTGGCGACCCTCGCGGTCGCGGGCGCGGTGGCCGGTTTTTTCATCGTGCTCGTTCATCAGTGGAGCCAGCCGAGAATTCTCGAATACCAGGCGGCGGTGCTTCAGGACGCCGTCCTGGAGGTGCTCGGCGGCCCGACGCGCACGAGCACGTTCTTCTTGATCGAGGGCGAGTTCACCGATCGACCGACGGCTGCCGCCGATACGGCCGCGGCCGACCGGGTCTACGTGGGATTCGATGCGGCCGGGGCGCCGCTGGGGATCGCCCTCGCAGCGGGCGAACCCGGCTTCCAGGACGTCATCCGGTTGATCTTCGGGTACGACCCGGGTGCCGAGAGGGTGCTCGGAATGAAGGTGCTGGAATCGAAGGAGACGCCGGGGCTCGGCGACAAGATCGAGAAGGACTCGAGCTTCGTGGCGGAGTTCCGCTCGGCGCTCGCGCCGCTCGTGGGAGTCAAGTCGGGGGCGGGTGGGGGCGCCGCGGAGGAGATCGATATGATCACGGGTGCCACGATCAGCTCCCGCGCCGTGATCGACATCATCAACCACAGGCTCCAGGACATCGGACCCGAGGTGGAGGCCCTGTGGACTTCGGGCCTGGGAGGCGCCCGATGAGTCCCCGTGCGACGACGCCGGCCGACGACTTCATCCGGGGAGTCTGGCGCGAGAATCCCGTGCTCGTGCAACTGCTCGGCTTGTGCCCTGCGTTGGCCGTGACGAACACGGTGGCCAACAGCCTGGCGATGGGCATCGCCACCTTCTTCGTTCTCACGGGATCCAGCCTGCTGGTCTCGCTGTTGAAATCGTGGATCCCGAAAGAAATCCGGATCAGTGCCTACATCTTGATCATCGCCACATTCGTCACGATCGCCGACATGGTGCTGGCCGCGGTCGTACCCGAGATCCACAAGGCCCTCGGGGCCTTCATCGCCCTGATCGTGGTGAATTGCATGATTCTGGGCCGCCAGGAGGCCTTCGCGTCACGAAGGCCGGTAGGACGAGCGCTGCTCGATGCCTTCGGAACCGGGCTCGGCTTCATTCTGGCGCTGCTCCTCATGGGCTCGGTTCGTGAGGTGCTTGGGAACGGCTCGTTTTTCGGAATCCCGCTGTTCGGTGACGCCTTCGAACCCTGGATCATCATGATCCTGCCTCCGGGTGGGTTCTTCACGCTCGGGGCGCTCCTCCTTCTCTTCGCCTGGTGGGAGGGACGCAGGGTCGCCGAGGTCCACCCCCGGCACTGGCCGCACGGCGTGACGGCCGTGGTCGAGACCCGTGCAGGTGGATCCGTGACATGAGTGAACTCGCGTGGATCTTCATCTCGGCGATGCTGGTCAACAACTTCACGTTGGTGCTCTTTCTCGGGCTTTGTCCGTTCCTGGGAGTCTCGGCCAGGGTGGGGACCGCCGTGCGCATGGGTGCGGCCAACATCTTCGTGCTGGTCATCACCTCGCTCACGGCGTCGTTCCTGAACGCCTACGTGCTCGTGCACGCGCCCTACCTGCGACTCATCTCGTTCATCGTGGTCATCGCATCGCTGGTTCAGGTCGTCGAGATGGCCATCAAGAAATTGAGCCCGACGCTGTTCCGGGAGCTGGGCATCTTCCTACCGCTGATCACGACGAACTGCGCCATCCTCGGCCTCGCCATCTTTCAGACCAATCGTGGGTACGGAGCGGTGGAGGGGTTGTCGTTCGCCCTCGGGGCGGGCGTCGGGCTGACGCTGGCGCTCAGTCTCATGGCCTCGATCCGGGAGCGGGTCGAACTCTCCGACGTGCCGGCAGTGGCCCGGAACATGGGGCTCGTCCTGGTTCTGGCCGGCACCCTCTCGCTGGCATTCATGGGGTTTGCCGGCCTTTTCACCTCGTAGGGGAACGTGCCCATGGAAATCGCATCGTGGTTGGGCGTAGCGGGGCTCGCGCTCCTCTTCGGACTGGTCGGTGCCATCCCCTTCGCGCACCGCGCCTGCGACTCCTGTCCCGACCGTCACGTGGGTTGTTCACTCGACGACGAGGAGCGCGCTGGATGCACACGGGAATCGATTTGAACCCTCGGTCCGGCATGCGGATCGTTTGCCGCGGTTAGCCGCGAGGAGGCTCCAATGGTTATCGACGCTCAACTGGCCTATTGCTCGGGATGTGACCGAAAGGTCCGGGTCATCGTGAACCCCCGGATTGTGAAGGCAGGGCGCGATCCGACGCCGGAAGACCTGATCTGTCTCGAGCACGGCGACACCTGCACCGGCGACATGTGCCCGCTCTTCGATGTGCCGTCGGCCGAGATGAAGGATCGTTATTCCGACCTCATGGCCCGTGCGCGCGACCGCACGAGGGGAGAGAGCCGGTGACACAGTCGACGGTCTATTGCCCGGGTTGCAACCACAAGGTGCGGCTGACCGTGACCCAACAGCACCGCGCGGGGCAGGCCAGCCTCCCGGAAGGCGGTGAGTTGGTGTGCCTCGACTTCGGCGAGGGCTGCAGCGACGGGCCCTGCCCCCTCACTGGTCGACCCGGCCTCGTGATGGGTGTTCGGCTCGCGAAGAGCCATCTCCCCCATGAGGCCCGCACCCTCGTCGCCCACTGTGGGGCGTGCGGAAACATCGCCGAGATGGAGGTGCTCGATCGAACCCACTCCCTCTGCTCGATCTGCGAGAGCACCAACGAATACGTGATCGTGCCCGTCGACGAGACCCACTCCATCGCGGTGACGCGCGGCTAGAGGGGCGACATGGTTCGATTTCCCGATGCCCCCGATCCCCTCGACGAAGCCTTCCCCCTGGGCGACGGCACGGCCGACGATGTCGCGACGGCCTGGTGTCCCTATTGTGGTGAGGCCTGTGAGGTCACCCTCGATCCCGGCGGTGGGGCCCGTCAGGAGTATATCGAGGATTGTCCCGTGTGTTGTCGGCCCTGGCGGGTGACGGCCGAGTGGATCGGGGGGGCGGCGTCGGTTCGTCTCGAGACCGAGGACGATTGACGCCCCGAAGGATCGAATGATCGCATTCGGACGGGTTTCCGGCGTGGGGAAGTGTCCGACCCTCGCGCCAAGGAGAACCCCGTGTCCGACCGCCGCTCCGAATTCGATGCCTTCGTCGAAGCCCTGGTGAACCACCAGGCCGTCACCGCCGCCCTCCTCCTCGCCCATCCGACGTCCCGCTACATCGAGTCGCAGGTCTACGCCTACACCTCGCAGGCCGAGGCTGGCGCCTACTATCGCGAGGAGGGTACGTGGCGCGCGGCGCTCAACGCCGCCATCGCAGGAATCGCCGGCGTCTGCACCATGTATCTCGGGGGACTGATCATGGGCGTGTTCGCGCGGAGCGCCGGCATCGGTATCACCGCGGCAGAAAGCACGGCGGCCAGTGAGGCGGCGTTGGCCCAGGGCGGGTTGAAGGCACTGGCGCACCACGTGGGCTACCGAACGGCGGGCACGCTGACCTTCGAGGCGATCGCCGAGACGACCGTGCTCGAAGCCACCCTCGGACTCCCCGTGCGCGGAGGGCTGGGGCTCGCCAGTGCGGTGGCCACCGATGCCGTCATCGGACGCCACCGCTGGTCGAGCCTCTCGGTTGTACCGGCAGGAGCCGCTCTGGGTGGCGTGTTGCGGGTCGGTCCCGTGCTCGGCCTGCTGGGGGGGCGGGCCGGAGGCCAACTCGAGGCCGAACTCGAGGCCCGGTGGCGCGAAGAGTTGACCCGCCCCGGCGTCGACGAGGCGATCGAACGCGCGTTGATGGCGGCCGGTCGCACCCTCGATGCGCGCGTCAAAGGCTGCGGTCGCTACGCGTCGCTCCTGCTCGCCTCACCCGACACCCTCGACCGCACACTCCGCGCTCCCATGGCCGACCAGATCGAGAAGCTGACGAACACGATCGCCCTCCAGAACCGCGGGATCATCTGGGACGCGGACCGGGCGAAGATCCACGCGGGCGTCGTCGCACGGTTCGGAGCGGAGGTCTGGGCCCCGATATCGAGAGAGACCAATCGCGCCCACACCACGCTGCGGCTCGACCACCGACGCACCTTCGACCGGCTGATGCGAGCGGCGACCCACTGGGCGGCGGGTGGGCGCTGAGTCGTAGCGCCCACCCACCACTCCCTCGGGGGCGTGTCAGGCGATCGTGACCGTCTTCATCACGACGTCTTCTTTGGGTCGATCGCCCATGCCGGTCTCGATCGAGCCGATCGCACGCACGACCTCGATACCTTCGACGACTTTGCCGAAAATGGCGTGCTTTCCGTCGAGCCAGGGGGTCGCGGCCAGTGTGATGAAGAACTGCGAGCCCCCGGTGTTCGGGCCCGCATTGGCCATCGAGAGAATTCCCTCACCCTCGTGCGTGAGGCCGGGACCGAACTCGCACTCGATGTGGTAGCCCGGGCCGCCCCGGCCGGTGCCGGTCGGATCTCCCCCCTGGATCATGAAGCCCTCGATCACCCGGTGGAAGATCACGCCGTCGAAGTAGTTCTTCTCGGCGAGCTCGACGAAGTTGGCCGTCGTCTTCGGGGCGGTGTCTTCGAAGAGCTCGACCTTCACGGTGCCGTGGTTGGTCTCGATGGTAGCGTGGCGATTGGCCATAAAATGCTCGTACGGGCTGAGAGGGAGATTGGGAGATGTCTTGGCGCGAGACCGGCGACGGACCTATCATCGGCCGTCGTCGTCTCCGCCGCCTCAGCCGCAACCCCATGCGCCCCTCCATGGTTCCCCTT
>CBDUEZ010000095.1:0-12795 GCA_965366355.1 uncultured bacterium | reverse complement strand
GGACGGCACCTTCCTGAGCGACTTCACCTGGTCGCCCGACGGAAGCCGCATGGCTTTTCTCGCGCACCTGCCGAGCCATACCGAGGTGTGGACGGCCGACCCGTCGACCGGTGAGGCGGGTCGGTTCGCCGAGGGCCGGGTGATGGCGACCCTGGCGACGAGCGCGGGGGGACAGGGTTCGCGTCCCTCCTCCATGCTCCAGTGGACTCCAGAGGGCACGATCATCACCCTCCTCGTGCCGCAGGGGCGGGGCCCCGAGCCGGTGCGCAGCCGAATCCCCGAGGGACCGGTGACGCGCCACACGCGGCCCGAGCCCACACGGAGTCCCACCTACCCGAACCTTCTCGAAGACGAGCACGACGCGCGGCTCTTCGAGCGCTACACCACCAGCCAGATCACCGAACTGGCCCCGGGGCGCGCCCCGATCGCGATGGGTGAGCCCGGCATGATCCAGGCGATCGAGCTGAGCGCCGACGGCCGCCACCTGATGGTCGACGCCCTGCATCGGCCGTTCTCGTACATCGCCAGCTACCGCAGCTTCCCGTCGTCGAAGGTCATCATCGACCGCGGCGGCACTCTCGTGGCGACCCTCGACGAACAGCCGCTTCAGGAGGGCCGGGGCGGCTTCGGCGGGGGCGGGGGCAACGGGCCCCGGTCCTTCGCGTGGCGCCCCGACGGTGCGGGCCTGAGCTTCCTGGCCCGAGCCGAGCGTGATCCCGACGCCGCGGCCGACGCCCCACGCCCCGACCGGGTCATGCTCGCCGCGGCTCCGGACTTCGACCTCGACGACGCCACGGTGGTGATCGAAAGCGCCGACCCCCTTTCGGGCGTCACCTACTCGCTCGACGGCGCCCACGCCTTCGCCCAGGCGCAGCGCTCCGGTGAGTCGGCGCTCCTGCACTGGGACATCTCGGGGGGAGACGCCACGCCCGACGTGTTGATCGACTTCCACTCCGGTGGTGATCCGACCGAAGAGCCCGGCGACCTCATGACCCGCATCACGGGCAATGGGCTTCCCTACGCGCTCGTGTCGTCCAGCGCAAACGCGGCCTACCTGGAGGGTGCCGGCCTCAAGGACGACTTCCGTCCCCAGCCGTTCGTCGACCGCGTGTCGTTCGACGGCACGACCACCCGCCTCTTCGAGGGGTCGCGAGACGCCTGGGAACGGCCCCTGGTCGCGCTGGATCCCGACCTCGAGACGATGATCGTGTCGAGGGAATCGAAGTCCGACTTCCCCGACAGCTACCACTGGAGCGGCTCGAGCTCGCTCGAGAACCTCACGAACAATGTCGACCCGTTCCCGGAGATCACCGCGGCCCGCCGCATGGACTTCGAGTTCACCCGGCGCGACGGCCTCAAGGTCCAGGGCCGGGTGTCGCTGCCGGTGGGATACCAGGATGGCGAGAAGGTACCGGCCATCTTCTGGACGTATCCCCGTGAGTTCGAACAGCCCGACGAGTACGAGGAATCGGCGATCCGGGCCCGCAACAACAACGCCTTCACCCCGATGAGCTGGTTGCGCTGGTCGGACATGTGGTTGGCGGCGGGGTATGCGTTGGTCTACCCCGACATTCCGATCGTCGGAGAGAACTACAACGACACCTACATCGCCAGCCTGATCGATGCGATGTACGGCGCGATCCGGGCCGTCGACGAACTCGGGGTGATCGACATCGATCGCATCGGCCACGGCGGGCACAGCTACGGCGCCTTCGCCACCGCCAACATTCTGGCCAACGCGCCCTTCTTCCGGGCCGGCATCGCCGGCGACGGAGCCTACAATCGCTCGCTCACCCCCGACGGATTCCAGGCGGAGCGGCGCAGCATCTGGGAGGCTCCCAGCACCTACATCGAGATGTCGCCCTTCTTCAAGGCCGATCAGATCGAGACCCCGCTCCTCATGTATCACGGGGGCGACGACAACAACACCGGCACCTTCCCGCTTCAGTCACGCCGCCTGATCTCGGCGCTGACCATTCTCGGCAAGACGGCGGTGCTCTACGAATACCCCTACGAATCGCATACCCCCCGCGCGATCGAGAACAAACTCGACATGTGGGCCCGCTTCATCGACTGGTTCGACCGGTATGTGAAAGACCCGGGAGCAGCGGAGTCGCGGGCGATTTCCGATGCGGCGAGCGGAGGTTCCTGATGACCGTTTCGCGACGCCGTTTCCTGGGGACTGCTGCCGGGGCCGCGGGGGCCTCGATCATCGGCTGCGCACCGCCGTCCGACCCGGAGGGCTCCGGCTCGAGCGGTGCGCTTCCCCCTTCCCTCGCGCGGCTCACGAGTTGGGCCGACCGTGCTCGACCGATCACGAGCGAGGAGCGAGCCGGGCGGGTCGAGAAGGCGAAGGAGCTCATGCGGGGCTCGGACCTCGACGCCGTGATGCTCACCGGCGGCACCTCGATGGTCTACTTCACGAACGTAAGCTGGGGCGGTGGTGAGCGGCTGTTCACGGTCGTGATCCCGGTCTCGGGCGACGCCTTCGTCGTGTGCCCGGCCTTCGAAGAGGACCGCGCCCGGGAGCAGTTGGCGCTGGGGCCGCTGGGTGGCGCCCAGGTCTATACCTGGGAAGAGCACGAAAACCCCTACGCACGCGTCGCCGAGGGACTGCGTGATCGCGGTCTCGCGACGGGCCGTGTGGGGGTCGAGGAAACCGTGCAGTTCCGCTTCAGCAACGGTGTCGCGCTGGTCGCACCACAACTTCAGGTCGTGAGCGCCGACCCGGCCACCCGCGGGTGCCGCATGGTGAAGGATGCCCACGAGATCGAGCTGATGCGGCTCGCCAACGAGGTGACTCTGACGGCATACAAGGCGGCCTACGAAGCACTCGAAGAGGGTATGACGCAGAGCGATTTCGGGCGGCTGGTGAGCCAGGCCCACAGCCGACTGGGTTTCCAGGGGTCGGCCGGGGTTCAGACGGCCGAATTCAGCGCCCTACCCCACGGCTCGATCCAGCCGCAGATCGTTCGGGAAGGCACGATCCTGCTCATCGATGGGGGCTGCTCCGTCGAGGGGTATCGCTCCGACATCTCACGCACCTTCGTGCTCGGAGCCCCGAGCGAGAAGATGAAGCAGGTGTTCGAGATCGAGCTTCGCGCGCAGACCGCCGCTTTCGACGCCGCGGGCCCCGGTGTGTCGGGCGAAGCGGTCGACGCGGCCGCCCGCCAGGTGATCGAAGACGCCGGCTACGGTCCGGGCTACACCTACTTCACGCACCGTGTCGGGCACGGCATCGGCATGGATGGCCACGAGTGGCCCTACCTCGTGAAAGGCAACACGACGCCCCTCGAGACGGGCAACAGCTTCAGCGACGAGCCGGGAATCTACATTCCCGGGGAGTTCGGCGTGCGCCTCGAAGACATCATGGTGATCACCGACGACGGAGCGGAGCTGCTCACCCCACAAAGCCCGTCGATCGAGGAACCCTTCGCGAACTGGCCCTAGAGGGCGCGAAGCACGATCTCGCGGTCTTCGCCGGGGCGCACCTCGATGACCTGCTCGGCGTAATCGCCCCGCCACCCCCGCGCTCGGTAGAGCCCGGGGGTGAGCACGTGCACCTGGCCGGATTCCACAGTGACCGTGCGTCCACCCTCGGCGCGAGAAAGAAAGACGCGCTTGTCGGCGTCTCGCGCTCCATCGCTCGTCTGGTAGATGAAGGTCACGTGAGCGACCGGCACCTCGATCTCGATGACCTGCCGCTCCGGGTCGGGACCGACCACGATATCGGGCGCCCGGTGGGGCGTGAGGTCGTTGTCGAGGCGCACCTCGTACGACCCGGGAAGCACCGTCGCGCCATTTGCGGTGTGCACTCGATACCGCAGCTCACCGCCCTGCCAGAGTTCGTAGTTGCCGCGGAGCGGCGTGGCCGATCCCTCGGCGATCATGCGGAACGTGGCATGGACGGTCGAGACCAGTGCGAAGACCAACTCCTTGTGGTCGCCGGGCCCCACCGTCTCCGTGAGCGAAAGGTCGTTGTCGGCGTTGGGTGACGTGCGGAACTCGTAGGTACCCTCGGCGAGGAAAACCTCATCCATCCAGCGAAAGGTGAAGACCTCGACCCCCTCCTGGTACACGCGAATCTGGGCGCCCCGCCGTTCCTCCTCGTCCTCGGCGAAGGTGGCCCTCACCGATGGGGGAGTCACGACGTCGATCTCCAACGTCGTGTCGTCACCGGCCGCGATCGTGACGCGCCGCGCGACCGGCCGATAGAGCGTGCCATCGACCGTCGCCACCCCGACCAGGAGATCGTAGTCTCCCGAGGTCACCTGGTTGCGGGCGTTGCTCGACACCTCGAAGCGGGGCGAGCCGTCCTGTGAGAGGATCCCCTCGACGCGAATCGGCTCCCCTTCTTCGTCAAGGCCCTGGAGCCAGACGCCGACCGTGGTGGCGACGTCGAACTCGTCGGGCTCCCCTACCGCGACGGAAGAACGCGCCGCCTCCGCGCTCGCCGTGCTGAGCCCGGCCGCGAGATCGGCACCCGACTCGGCATCGATGTAGTCAGTGCCCGACGCCGTCGCGATGCACTCGAGTCCGGCGCGCTCCTCAGAGCGAACGCCGAAGCCCACGACGTGCACCTGGATCGGCACGGCCGCCGCCCTCCACTCCGCCACGAGCGTGCAGGGGTCGGGATCGCAGTTTTCGATGCCATCGGTGATCAGAATGATCTGGCCCTCCCGGTCGCCGAAGTCCGCCCGCGCCTCCTGGAGACTGTAGGCGATCGGGGTCTTGCCGAGTGGGTTCAGTCCCTCGAGAAACGATCGCACTCGGGCCACCGACTCGGTCGCCGGGGAGAAGGGGACGACCAGTTCGCTGTCGCGGCAGTCCCCCTCCCGGCGATGCCCGTAGGCCCGAAAGGCGAGATGGGCATCCCCGAAGTCCTGGGCGAAGAAGTCCTGAAGGACCGCCCGGGCGACGGTCACCTTATGGGAGCGATCCGGGAGTTGTCCCCACATCGATCCCGAGGCGTCGAAGATGACGTAGAGGGCCGGCGGATCGGCGGCCGTCTGAGCCGCGGCGATCCCGGGGCGAGCGGCTCCCAGGATCGTCACCGCGAGGGCAAGAATCCTGATGGCGACGACCGCGAGCGCTCCAGGTGCGTTCACGTTCATGTTGTGCACTCCTGATGTCGGATCCAGATCCCGGCCGGGTGCGAGGTCTCACCATGAGATGTGCAGGAACCGGTCGCTCGGGACCACGAGGGGAGCCACTGGAGCCTCGCGTGCGAACGGACTCAGGGAGTGTCGCCGAGCCGCCGCCGCAGCCACGCCCGCGCGGTCACCCAATCGCGCTTGACGGTCGTCGGCGAGATCGAGAGGGCCAGCGCGGTCTCCGGAACGGTGAGTCCCCCGAAATGCCGACATTCCACGACCCTCGACAGCCGCTCGTCGAGCGACTCGAGCTCCTCCAACGCCTGATCGAGAGCCAGCACGTCGTCGGCCGGCCCCTCCGACCAGGCCACCGCGCCATCGAGAGTGATGGGCACGGCCCCGCCTCCCCGTTTGACGGCGGTCCGCCGCCTCGCGTGCCACACCAGCACACGACGCATGACCCTCGATGCGACGGCATAGAAGTGCACGCGATCGTGGAGTTCGGGCGGTTGGCCCTTCGCCAGATTGAGAAAGGCCTCGTGCACCAGCCCCGTCGGGCTCAAGGTGTGTCCGGCGCGCTCCCGGTCGAGGTGCCGACCCGCGAGCGTGCGGAGTTCCTCGTAGACGAGCGGGATCAGGCGCTCGAGCGCAGCCTCATCCCCCGATCGCCATTCGTGGAGGAGTCGGGTGAGGTCGGAGCGAGACTTATCGGCCATCGTGCGAGGGGTCTCCGGCGCCCAGCAGGGCCAGTTCGGCCGAAATCGAGTCGGGGTCGATCTCCCAGTCGGGATCGTCACCGAACGACCCCGCCCGTTCGTACGCCGCGAGGCTGCGACGGTAGAACTCCGCGGCGGAATCCCGCAGGCTCCGTCGTTCGGCCGACGGGCCCGCCGCGGCCGAGAGGTCGCGGTAGGCCCGGGCCGTGTGTCCGAGAGCGAACGCCAGGGTGACCTCGGCGATCGCGCCGCCCGGCTGTCGCGTGACATGGCGCACATGAGACTCCACGGCCGCATGGCAATACGGAAGGGCCGCCGTGGGATCACCGTTGTTGACGAGCCCGCGGCAATACTCTCGACGCGCACTCGCTACTCTCGAGGTCCAGAGGGCATTCGCAGGGTTGTCTTCTTCCATCGTCGCTCGCACCTCGATCGCGCGCCCGAGATACTCCTCGCCATCGGCGACCCGTCCCATCTGAAACGCCCGTCGGCCCAGCGAGACGAGCACGGTGGTCAGGGCTTCATTCGCGTGTTCGTTGGCCGGGTCGAGTGCGGCAAGCCGCTCGGCGCTCTCCAGCGCCCTCCGGTAGCTGGCGTCGGCATCGCCAACGTCGAGCTTCTCCTCGAGGAGGCCGAGGTAGTCGAGGCAGGACTGGAGGCTGTAGAGAATCGAGGCCCGGGTCGGATGGGTCGCCGCAAGTCGTTCCAACATGGGGCAAGCCTTCCCCTCGACGATCTCGTGCGCCTGCTCCCACCGACTGCTGAACCGCAAACCGTCGACCTGGGTCGAATACGCGTCCCAGAGGGCGAGGCCGACATCCGCCTGCGCTTGCTCGGCCGAGGCGACGGCCTCGAGGTTCGACACGGCCTGGTCGAGCGTAGCCAGGGCGTGGTCGAAGTCGCCCCGGTTGACCTGGTTCCGGGCCATGAGAACACGGGCCCCTTCGTAGTCCCGCGTGAGGCCGGGGTCTCCGCCCGGCGGGACCGGCACCGCCCCGAGAAGTTCGAGAGCACGACGCGCGTGCGCGTCCGCCCCTCCCATGTCTCCTTCGGCACGGGTCACGACCGCCATATGAGCATTGCTGGCCCCGAGAACCCGTCGGGCTCGTGGGTCTACCGTATCGCGAGCCCAGACGGAACGGCTGAGGTCGAGTGCGCGCTGATAGCTCGCACGAGCCGACGACAAGTCGCCCAGATTGGTGTAGAGGGGGTTGCCCTGGATCGCTCCGATTCGCGCGTAGCCCTCCGCCGCGTCGAGGAGGAGCTCGGGATCCCCATCGCCGGCGCCGGTCAGTTCGTCGAGCGAAGCCAACGCCTGCGAAACGAATCGGGCGCGCGCCTGGGTCGAACCGGGCAGATCTTCGAGAACCTCGTCGAGGTCGAAGAGCATGACGTTCGCCAGATCGCGCGTACCCTCGATGTGTGAATCCGCCCGCTGTGCCTGCGTCAGGGTCGTCGCCACGCCGAGCACGACCACGGTCCCCGGACGCTCGATACCGGCGACCAACGGCTCGGCGACCACGGTTGCGACCGCGGCGGCCGCGCCGGCCACAACTCGGTTGCGGCGCGTCCAGGTCGATAGGCGGTAGGTGAGTCGGTCCGGACGAGCCTTCACGGGCCGACCCTCGAGATGCCTTCGAAGATCGCCGACGAGGGCCGCCACCGATGAGTAGCGCCGGCTCTCCTCCTTGTGCATGGCCTTGAGGACGATCGTGTCGAGATCACCCCTCAACTCCCGGTGGTGCCCCGCGAGACTCGGACGCGTCGGCGTGCGCTCGCTGATCGCCCGTTCGATCTGGGACGGCGACAAGCCAGACAGACGATGGGGTCGCTGGCCCGTCAGGAGCTCGTACAGCAGGACCCCGAGCGCGTAGGTATCCGACGCCACCGAGGCGGGCTCACCGCGGATCTGCTCCGGGCTCGCATACTCCGGCGTCATCGGCGACATGCCCGTGCGAGTGAGGCCCGGTGTCGGACCGCCCGCGTCGTCGATCAAGGCCGCGATCCCGAAGTCGAGGAGCTTGATCATGCCGTCGCGGGTCACGAAGACATTCGACGGCTTGAGGTCGCGGTGAATCACCCGCTTCTGGTGCGCGAAGTGCACGGCATCACACACCGTCGCAAACAACTCGAGACGCTCGCTCAGCCCGCTCTCGCGATCCTGGCAGTACTTGAGAAGGGGTTCGCCCTCGACCAATTCCATGGCCAGAAAGGGCCCGAGTTCGCTCGGACCCGCGTCGAGAATGTGGGCGATGTTCGGATGGTTGAGCGTCGCGAGGATGTCCCGCTCGCGTTGGAAGCGCCGCAGGACTTCGTCGCTCGGGAAGACGTTGTGCAGGAGCTTGACCGCGACCGTCTGCTCAAAGGCGCCATCCGCCCGCTCGGCCGCGTAGACGCGGCCCATGCCCCCCTCCCCCAACGAACGCACCAGGCGGTAGGGGCCCACGCGTGCACCCACTCGTCCAAGCTCGATCTCGGCCTCGATCGCCCTGAGTCCCAGATCGACGCGGGACTCGCTCAGGAAGTCGTCGTCCGCGGCAGCCGCCAGCAAGGTGTCGACCTCGACCCGGAGTTCCCGATCGGCGCCACATGCTTCATCGAGGAAGTCGAGCCTCGACGCTCCGTCGAGGTCGAGAGCCGCCTCGAAAAGGGCGCGAATCTCTGGCCATCGATTCGGTGGTGTGCCCATGGATCTCGACCGGGTCGTGGGAGTCTGCTCGCCGCGCTCCCACGTTCTCCCGCGAATCGGGGTCGCGCAACCAGGAAGCGCGCGACGCCGGCCCCGTCAATGGGCCCATCCCGCACGATCCGGCACATCTGAAGTCAGGACCTCCTCGCGCTCACTCCCAGTGGAGAAACACCATGCCTTCGACCCCGTCGCACGGCCGCTGTCTCACGCCATTCGCCCCTCTTGCCGCTCTTGCCCTATTGGTCGCCACCGGGGTGGCGCCCCTCGCTGCCCAATCCACGACCGACAACCCCTGTGACCAGGCGGTTGCGGCCATGAACAAACAGATCGTGGACTCGTACGACAACCTGGAGCAGCTCGACGCCCTTCTCCAGAGTTGGACGTCGGCCATTCAGGACGGCATGGAGTACTTCTCGCCGGAAGCCCTGCGAGCCATGTCGGAAGCCGAAGTCACCAAGGCCCAGGACTCACTGAAGACTCTCAAGGAGTGCCTTCCCAAGATGAGAGAGGCCTTCGACCGGTTGAAGAAGCGGATCGGCGAGCTCGAGGGTATGCTCGGCGTCGACCTGTCGGGAGATCGACTCCACCAGCGGCGCATGCGGAAGATCGCGGAGGTCGAGGCGCTGCACGCCGAAGTGAGCGACCTCCTGGACTCGCTGATCGGCTGATCGAGACGGGGATGGCCGCATCTCCAACACTTTCGGGCTCCCAGGTGACCCTGAACGCGGATCGCACACCCGGATCGCGGGTAGCTGTTTCGCGGTCTCCCTCCGGATATTCCCCCCGAACGTGGCAGATTGATTGTGAAGACTCGACTCCTCCCCGTCGCCCTCGTCCTGGCCTTCGGCTGTCAGTCCGCAGGCCCCGGAGCCGAAGCCCCGGCGCCCGCCCCCACGCCAGCGCCCGCCGCGGCCGCGCCGGTTGCCGCGGCACCGGCCCCCGCCGCAGCGGCCTCGACATCGGATCTGAGTCCGAACACCATGGACGGGATCTACACGCCCGAGCAGGCCGAGCGGGGCGTGAAAGTCTGGGAGAACGTCTGCTCGGAGTGCCACGACCCCGTCGATTGGACCGAAGCATCCTTTCGCGAGCGGTGGAACGAAGACTCGGTCTACCGCTTCTGGTACTACATCTACGAAAGAATGCCGGAGGGGTCGGTACCCTACTCGCTCCCCCGTCAGGACGTCACCGACGTGCTGACCTACATTCTCCAGCTCAACGGAGTCCCGGCGGGAGAGACCGAATTGGGAGCCGACGACGACAGCATCGGCGAACACTGGCTGGTGTGGGGCGAGGTCGGGGCCCCGTAACGCCCGAACGTGGGGTCGGCTCGTTCATGAGATGACCTTTTTGTCGTCGGTTTTCGTCGGCCGCTCCCAGGGCGTCCACTCCAGCCCCAGGATGTGCTTCTGCATCCAGCGGATCTCTTCGACGTCGCGAATGCGCTGATGCCGAGGCTCCCCGAAGCCGTGGGGCTCTCGGGGAAAGCGCATGTAGCGCGCAGGGGCCTTCCCGATGTCGCGAAGCGCGGCGTAGAACATCATGCTCTGCTGCTCGGTGTCGGTCGTGTCGTTGATTCCGTGGATCAGTAGCGTCGGGGTCGTCACATTGGCGACATGCGTGAGCGCGCTCTGATTGCGCCACCCGTCGGCGTTGTCCCATGGCGTACCACCGATGTGCCACAGCTTCACGTCGTTGTTGAAGCCGGGACCGTATTCCGACGTCCAGTCGTACACACCCGCGCCGATCGACGCCGCCTTGAAGCGGTCGGTCTGCGTGATGGTCCAGCCTCCGAGAATGCCCCCGTAGCTCCACCCCTTCACCCCCATCCGCGAGGCATCCACGACGCCCCCATCGATCAGGTGATCGACGCCGTTCATGAGGTCCTGATAGTCGCCGAAGCCGATTCCGTCGCCCTTCGCGACCGTGTTGCCTTCGCGGAGTTCATCGGTGTATCCGCTGCTCCCCCGCACGTTGGGCGAGAGCGAGGCGTAGCCGAGACCTGCATAGATGTGGTAGCTCGGTCGCCAGCTGTTGGAGAAACTCCCCGCAGGCCCACCGTGAATGTTGAGCACGAGGGGGAGGGGGTCGCCCTCCTGGTGCCCGGCCGGAAGGTGGAGCAAGCCCTCGATGGTCATGTCGCCGACGCTCTGCCAATCGATCACCTGCATCTCGGCCAGGAGCCACTCGGAGACCTGGGGATTCGCCTCGGTGAGCCGAACCGCCGGTGACCCGCCGACGTCACCGACCCAGATGTCGGTGGGCGTGCGGTAGTCGCTAAAGGTGTAGGCGTAGCGCGTACGGTCTTTCGAGAACGACTCGGCCCTCAAAGTCCCTTCGACCTCGGTGAGCGGCTCCACGGCCCCCGATGCGACATCCAGCGCAAACAGATTCGTGTCGGTGCCCTGCTGGCCACTGAACAGTATGCGGCGAGAGTCCGGGGTCCATGTCGGGTTACCGGGTGACCCCTCGAAGGCACCCGACAGCAGACGGTGTTCGCCCGACTCGGGGTCGAGGAGCCAGAGCTTCGTGTTGCGATTCATCCACGCTTCGTCATCGGCTGCCGTATACAGAATCGCAGACCCGTCCGGGGCCCACGACACCCCGCCTTCGGGCGCCTGATTGTCGGTCAGCCGTCGCAGTGCACCGGTCGCGACGTCGGCGAGGTAGATCTCGTTCAAGAAGGAGTCGTTGCGGCGATTTCGACGGCGCGCGGTCAGGGCGATCCGCCCTCCGTCCGGGGCCACGTCCCAACTTCCGACGAGGAACTCCTCATCGGTGATCTGCCGGATTTCCTCCGTCTCGAGATCGAAGACCCAGAGGTTCTGCCACTGGTCGGCGGTCTGACCGTTGGGACCCTCGTCGACGAAGATCGCATCCGAGCCCTTCTTCTCTTCAGCGGCGACCGAATCGGGCTTGGCGTCGTCGGCCTGAAAGTAGATCTGGGACTCGTCTTCGGACCACTCGAAGGCCCCGACGCTGGTGGCGTGTTTCGTGAGTTGCACCGCCTCTCCACCGCTGGCGCGCATGACGAAGATCTGCTGCTTGCGGCTGTCGCCCTCCCCGACGGGGCGGCGAAAGCTGAGGTAGGTGCCGTTCGGGGAAAACTGAAAGCCGCTGCCCCCGTCGTCACCGATGTATCGATAGGGCTCGCCTCCGCCGGCCGGCACGCGCCAGTATTCCGTCTTGTATTCGTTTTCATTCCAATCGAGCGTGCGCCGGGAGTAGAGCACCCAGCTCCCGTCGGGTGAGACGAGCGGGCTCCCCACCGAGACCATGTCGAGAGCGTCATCGACCGTCATGGCCCGGGGCGCGGTGGACGAGGGCGAGGGGTTCTGGGCGGCGCCGAACGAGGGAACGAGAACGGCTGCGATCGTGAAGCCGAGCGTGCGGAACGAGCGGAATGCCATGGTGGGGCCGGGTAGCGGGGTCGATAGGGGGGAGATATGGTGCGACGCAGGGCATCGACTGTCCAGTCACGCCCAGTCCTTCGAGGAGAACAGTGTGAAGCTCACCTTCTGGGGAGCGGCTCAAACCGTCACGGGCTCGCTCCACATGCTCGAATTCGCCGGGCACCGGATCTTCCTCGACTGCGGACTCTTCCAGGGGCGTCGCTCCGAAGCGCGGCGAAGAAACCTCGAATTCCCGGCGGCCCCGGAGAGCGTCGACGCCGTGCTCCTCTCGCACGCACACATCGACCACTCCGGGCTCCTGCCGAGGCTGTACCGAGAGGGCTTCAAGGGCCGGGTCTATGCCACCGACGCGACCCGCGACCTGTGCGCCTCGATGTTGCCCGACAGCGCGCACATTCAGGAAAAAGACGCCGAGTGGGTGAACCGCCGCGAGAAGCGTCACGGCGATCGCAAGATCGTGCCCCTGTATACCGGCGACGACGCCGCGGGTGTGCTCGAGCTCTTCGAATCGGTCGACTACGACCGACCCTTTCGCCCCCTTCCCGGGCTGGAGGTGGTCTACCGCGACGCCGGCCACATTCTCGGCTCGGCCACCATGGTATTGTCGATCGAGGAGGCCGGTCGAACGGTCACCCTCGGCTTCACGGGCGACGTTGGTAACCCCGGGAGACCGATTCTCCGGGACCCGCAACCCATGCAGGATTGTGATTGGCTCATTTGCGAGTCCACGTATGGAGGCAAAGAACACGAGCCGGCGGATCGATCCAAGAAGCGACTCGGCGAGGTGATCGGACGGACCGCGCCGCGCGGTGGTCGGGTGATCATCCCGGCATTCTCAGTCGGACGCACACAGGAAATCGTCTATGCCCTCGATCAATTGTGGA
>CBDUEZ010000094.1:0-12812 GCA_965366355.1 uncultured bacterium | reverse complement strand
TATCGGGTGAATTCGAGACCCGCAGTCGCCCGCCTTCCGGCTACAACCTCTTTCGCGATGCGCCCTCGGTGGTGCGCATCAGCCCGGAGTCCCTCACGTCGCTGCAGACGGAGGTCGAGAACCAGTTCGGGATCGACACCGGCACGGGCGAAGTGTTTCCGCTCGGCCAGGAGCTCGCAAACCTGTTCGGCCGGGTCGACTGGAGCTTCGCCGGCGGCACGCGATTGACGGTACGCAACATCTTCTCACTGACGACCAATGACGAGAGCCCGAACCGCACGGCCTTCGAGGCCTACGAGCTGTCGTCGAACGCCGTGATGCGCCGCTCGCTGTCGAACACGACGTCGTTTCAGCTCTTCTCTCCGATCGGCAACAACCTCGCCAACCAGCTCGACCTGAGCATTCAGCGGGTCACCGATCAGACCACACCGGTCAGTCGCGACGCCCAGATCGAGGTCGATCTCCGGAGTCCGATCGACGGGGCGGCGTTTGTTCGCCCGGTGCGCTTCGGCGGCGACTTCTTCGGCCAGGAAAACGACCTGGCGCAGACGACCCTGCGGCTGACGAACGCGCTCGACATCACCCGCGGAGACGACGTCCTGACGCTCGGGGTCAGCGCGGCGTACTACGACATCGACCACACCTTCCTTCCGGGCGCGGCGGGCGACTACTTCTTCGCCCGCGCCGAAGACGTCGCGATCAACGCCCCATCCCGCTTCCAGGTGACCCGCACCGCCGAGGGGGCCGATCCGACTGCGGAATTCAGCGTTCTCGAGTGGGGCGCCTTCGCGCAGCACCAGCTGAATGCGGGCAAGGGGCTCAGCATGCGCTTCGGGCTGCGCTTCGACGTGCCCTACGTCATGGGCGCCCCCGACACCAACTTCGAGGTGCTCGACTACTTCGGCTACGACACCGGACACCTGCCGTCGGGGAATCTCCTGATTTCACCGCGCTGGGGCTTCAACTGGCAGAGCGAGGGCGAGAAGCGCTGGCAGGTGCGGGCGGGGGCCGGGATGTTCGCGGGGCAGTTGCCCTATGTCTGGTTGGCCAACGCCTTCCACAACGACGGCGTGACGTCGGTCACCCAGATCTGCGAGGGTCGCCGCACCGACGATCCGCCGACCGGAAACGGGGTGCCCGCCTATCAGCCGGGCAGTCTACCCACGAGCTGCGAGTTCTCTGGTTTCGACGAGACCCGCTCGGTCGTCGTGCTCCCCGGTGACTTCAAGTACCCGCAAGACCTCAAGCTCTCGATCAGCGCCGACCGCGAGATCAGCTCCCGGCTCAGCGCCACGGTCGGCATGCTCTTCAGCAAGGCGATCAATCAGATCGGAGTCCAGGAACTCAACATCCAGGGCGGGAGCCCCGCGGCCGGATACGAGCAGCTCGGCGGATTCGAGCGACAGTTCTATCGCCCCCTCAATCCGGCCTTCGGGCAGGTGCTCGCCGTCACGAACGACGGTGAAGACTGGGCCGCCACCTTCAGCGCCGAGGCCCGCGGACAGGTGACCGACCGCCTGAATGTGCAACTCGGGTATGCATTCTCGCGATCGTGGGACCGCATGAGCCTGATGTTCGCCGACATGGCCTCGAACTACGGCTTCAATCCGGTCGAGAACGCCGCGAACAATCCCGGCCTCACGCGGTCCAACTTCGATCGCCCGCACAAGTTCGTCGTGGCCCTCTTCGGCACCCCCTTCCCGGGACTCCCCGACACGGAGGTGTCGCTGCTCTACACCGGCCAGTCGGGGCTGCCCTTCTCCTACGTCTACGCGGGCGACATCAATGGCGACGGCTACCCGGGCGACGGGGGCGCCTTCGATCGGTTCAACGACCTTCTCCACGTGCCCGACAACGCCTTCGATCTTCCGGCCTCGATCGCGACTCAGGCGCTCATGGCGGCCGCACTGCGCGAAGACCCCTGCCTTGCCGCCAACAAGGGTGGAATCATGGACCGCAACGCCTGTCGCGCTCCCTGGCAGAACAGCCTCGACGTTCGCCTCGCCCAGACGCTCCGCTTCGGCGGAACCGAGGTGCGGCTCGAGGGAGACCTGGTCAACGTCTTGAACCTCGTCAACGGCGAGTGGGGACACCTCGAATCGATCCGCTCGGTCGTTCCGGTCCTCGAGGAGTGCATCGACTGTAGTAGCGGGGTGGTACGCTGGGGAGGCGCGGTGCTCCCCCAGCGCGACGAGGAGGGGAGGCTGCAGGTCGACGACCCGTGGGCGGTGCTTTCACCCGAATCGCAATGGCAGATCCAGTTCGGTGCCCGGGTGACGTTCGGCGGAGCGGCCCGATGAGGCGCCGCGCCGGGCATCTCATGGGACTGTTCCTGCTGGCCCTCGCTTCCGGGGCGTGCGAAAGTTTCCAGCCGGAGTGGGTGGAGACCCTGACGCTCAGCCCCGACTCCCTCCATATCACGGTGGGAGAGACCGCCACCTTCGAGGCGAGACCTTTCAGTGAGCGGGGCACGGAATTGCCCGATCGCGCCGAACGGGTTCGGTGGAGCCTCAACAGTTCGGTCGCCTCGCTCCAGGCGAATGGGGGCACGAGTTCGGTCACCGGCATCGCCCTCGGAACGGCCCGGGTTGTGGCCGGCCTGGGACGGGGCGTGGTTCAGGGAAACGTGTTCGTGCAGCCCCCCGGGTTGGATCGCATCGCGATCGTGCCCGATCGGGTCGAAATCAACCGGGGTGAGCGGCCGCGAGTCGAGTCGCGGCTCTACGACGCCGCGGGCAACGTTCTTCCGCCCGCCGGCTTCCGCATCTCGTGGAAACTCGTCGATTCCAACGTCGGCTTCGTGGGCACGCCGACGGGGGCCAACACCGATCTTCTCGGCCAGCGTGTCGGCACCACCCAGCTGGTCCTGATCGTCGGCGATCTCTCGACTTCGATTCCTTTCATCGTACGCTGACGTAAGAACGAGGGCCCGGGTCGGCCCGGGCCCCTCGCTCTCTACGAGATGATCGGGATCCCCCGTGCTCGGAGTTGTTCGTTCAGCGCCGGGAGATCGATCTGGAGCAGCTGCTCCATCTGCTCCTGCGCCTCGGTGAACCGAGCCTTCAACACCTCGTAGACCTCCTCCTGCTGGGCCGTCGGCGCGAAGTCGGCGGAATACCGGGAGACGTCGCTGCCCAGCGCCGACATGCGGCCGTAGAGCTTCATCGGGGCCCGAAAGGCATCTTCGCGCGCACCCGAGAGGTGAATGTCGAACAGCTGCGCTTCGACCTCGAGGAGCTTCTCCCGGAACTGACCGGCCGCCTCGGCCACGGCCTCGGCATCGGCTTCGACCCGAGTCAGGTCCTGAAGATCTTCGACCTGCTCCCGGATCCACTCGATCCGATTGATCATCTGCCCCATCTCCTGCAGATCGTCACGCAGGGTGAGAGACAGCGCGACCTGGGCACGAATGTCCTCGATGGTGCCCGTGGTAGTGGGGTCTTTCAGCACCTCGACCGCGACCTCGAACTGTTCGCCGGCCGCCGAAATACGCGCCGTATAGACCCCCGGTACCACCAACGGGCCCACCTGGCCCCCGGTCAGATCGAGGTCCCAGGTGCGAAGCCGGCGCGTGCCGTCGTCTTCCATCGCGATCCAGGGCATGTCGGGCGGAGGGGTGCGAAGCCGCGGCGCCGAGGGCGACGTGTGCCGAAGGTCCCACTGAATGCGGTTGAGTCCCTCGGAGCCCCGCGACGTCAAGGTGCGAACGACCGCACCCGACTCGTCGACGATCTCGGCCGAGATCGTCCCTCCCGCCCCCTCGCCCAACCACACATCGATCCCCGCGCCGTAGCGGGGATTGCGCCCCGACACATGGCTCGGCGTGCTCTTGAGCCCCTGGATCGACTGGAAACGGTACGCCGGTTGCGGGTCGACCACGTGGGCTCGCCGACTCATCAGGTCGGCGTCGAGCGCGCGCAGCCCCGTGATATTGTCGAGAATCCAGAAGCCCCGGCCGTAGGTGCCCACCACGAGGTCGTGGAAGTGGGGCTGGATCGTCAGCCAGTACACCGGCGCCGCGGGAAGGCCGTTGCGGAGCCTCGTCCAGTTCGCCCCGTCGTCGAGGCTGAACCAGACGCCGTTGTCGGTCCCGGCATACAACATTCCCTCGCGCACGGGATCTTCGCGCACGACATGCACGAACGACGACGGGCCGCGGTCGATGCCACTGTCGATGCGCGTCCACGACGCCCCGTAGTCGCGCGTGACGTAGATGAACGGGTCGAAATTGCCCATCTGATGGAAGTCGACCGCGGTGTAGGCCGTGCCCGCGTCGAACCGCGAGGGCTCGATGTTGGAGAACTGCCCGTACTCGGGGAGCGCCGGGAGGTTGGCCGACACGTTCGTCCAGGTTTCCCCTCCGTCACGACTCAGCTGGATCTGGCCGTCGTTGCTGCCCGACCAGAGGAGTCCCGGCTCGACGGGCGACTCCGCGAGGGCATAGAGCACCGAGCCGTCGAAGGTCATCAGGTTGTCGGTGGTCATGCCGCCCGAATCCTGCTGCTTCGACTTGTCGTTCAGCGTGAGATCGGGAGAGATGACTTCCCAGCTCGCCCCTTTGTCGCGCGTGCGGTGCACGTGCTGGCTTCCGACGTAGACGGTGTTGTTGTCGTGAGGCGAGATCACGACGGGAAACGTCCAATGCCAGCGGTAGCGAAGATCAGCGGGACGCCACCCGTACGCGGCCTCGGGCCAGACCCGAACGTTGCGCGAGTGCCCCGTGGCGGGGTCGAAGTACTCCAGTCCCCCGTCGTAACATCCCGACCACACCTCGTTGTTCGCCGCGGTATCGGGGAGCGCGAAGCCCGACTCGCACCCTCCCACCCCCGACCAGTGCCCCACCGTGATGCCACCGGCCCGGGAGTTCGATGGCCCCTTGTACGACCACCCGTCCTGACGGTTGCCGTAGAGGTTGTAGGGCACTTCGTTGTCGGTCGCGACGTGATACATCTGCGCGATCGGAAGCACCACCCGTTCGAAGGTGCGCCCGCGATTCAGGGTGATCGTCGCTCCACCATCATCGGCGACCATGAAGCGGTCGGGGTTGGTCGGATCGATCCAGATATCGTGGGTGTCTCCGCCGCCCCGAGGGGGATTGGGCACCAACGTACTCCCGCCGTCCTGGCTCATGCCGAACCTCACGGAGGCGAAGTAGAGGCGATCGGGATCGACCGGATCGACGCGAAAGCGGGTGTAGTACGACGCCCGCTCCGACAGATCGTGGTCGCGGCTCGTCACCCGCCAGCTCCGCCCCCCGTTGTCGGAACGGTAGAGCGTCGGATGGTCGAGCTCGAGCAGGGCATAGACCCGGTCGGGGTCGGAGGCTGCGATGTCGACGCTCACCTTTCCGACGAGGTCGCCGGCCCCCGGCAGGCCGCTACCGGTGATCTTGCGCCAGTTGTCGCCGCCGTCGCGCGTCACGTACACGCCGCCGCCGGTTCCTCCCGAGTTCAGTCCCCAGGGATCCACGCGCAGCGACCACATGCCGGCGAAGAGAATGTCGGGACGCGCCGGATCGATGGCCATGTCGGCGCAACCCGTCCCCGGATCGACGAACAAGACATGCTCCCACGTCTCGCCCCCGTCGGTGGTGCGGTAGATCCCGCGGTCCTGCTGGTCGTCGTAGGCGTGGCCCAGCGCACAGGCAAAGACGATGTCGTTGTCGCGCGGATGCACCACGACCCGGCCGATTCGGCCCACGGCATCGAGCCCCGAATGCTCCCAGCTGTCGCCCCCGTCGATCGACTTGTAGATGCCGTCGCCCATGGCGAGCGCCGGTCGAATGATGAAGGTCTCGCCGGTGCCGGCCCACACTTCGTTCGGGGCGGTCGGCGCGATCGCCAGCGATCCGATCGACTGCACATCCTGATCGTCGAAGGTCGGCCTCCAGTTGGTGCCTCCGTCGGTCGTCTTCCACACCCCGCCCGACGCGGCTCCGATGAGGGCGACCATCGGGTCACCGGGCACACCCACCGCCGCGATGGCGCGATTCCCCTCGGGGCCCACGTGCCGAAACTGGTAGCCGGAAAAGAGGGAGGGGTCGAGGCTCTGGCCCGCGGCGAGAGAGGGCAGAAGCGACAAGCTGACGAGGACCAGTATTACGGTGCGCATCACGGTGGGGTTCTGGGAGACGACAAGGGCACGGCCGATCGCCCCATTCTCCCGACCGGCGGGTTGTCAGGCAAGGCGGAGTGGTCGCAGCGCCCCCGTCGCACGATCTTGCACGATCCCCCTGCCGAGTCGAGCCCATCGACACCCGATCCCCCCGCGACCGAGACGCGTGACCCCCTGCTTCTGCGTGCGTTCGTCGATGTGCCGGACCCTCGCCGCCGCCTTGTGCATGCTCGCGGTTCTCCCGTCGCTGGCACGCGGCCAGGTGCCGGCCGGCTCGGTGTCCCTCGCCTTCTTCGAGTCGGACCTGGGGCTCGAGGGGAGTCACTGGGCCCATGGACTCACGGCGGACGTCGACCTCGCCCGGCGGGGAGACTGGTCGCTCGGTGTGCTCGGGATCGTGGGTCGGAGGGACTTTGCGTTGAACGGAGACGAGCTGCACCGGAACTACGGCGGCGCCGCGTTCGGAGTCCGATGGACGCTCGACCGCCCCGGGCCGACCGTGGCCCTCGGCGCCGGCCTCGGGGTGTGGGTCGAAGACGACGTGTCGGAGACCGACGCGGCCTTCCGGAGCAGCGCGAACTACCACGAAGTCTTCACCCCGGGGGTCGAGATTCACTGGCCCCTGAGCGAGGATTGGGGACTGGTCTTCGCGGCCCGCGACCTGTGGAGCGGTTGGTGGGGAGCCCTGATCGATCCCGAAGAATCCGCCTCTACGCACCGCTGGATGCTGAGCGTAGGAGTCATCCACTTCTAGGAGCACACATGCGCGACACCCCCTTTCGGCTATGTATCGCGGCGGCGACGCTGCTTTCAATGGCCTGCGGGCAAGCCCCCTCTCCGTCGACCGATGAATCGCTCGACGTGGTTGGTGCGGCGACCCTCCCTGCTCGGGACAGCGCGGGTGTGCGCATCATCGAATGGGAGGGCGAGCCCGAGGCGGTCGCGACCCTTCAGGTCGAGCATCTGTACACCCACGGGCAGGGGCCCGACGACTACACCTTCGGGCAGTTCGGACCGTCCGCGCTCCTGGACGACGGTCGGGCGGTCGTGGCCGACCTGATGAATCGGGAGCTTCTCGTCTTCTCGGCCGATGGCTCCGACGTGACGGTGCTTGCGCGGGGTGGTGAGTCGCCCGACGCACTCGGGGCCCTACGGGGGCTGTGGACCACCGGCGGAGACACCATCTGGTTCCAGGACGGCACCAACCCCCGATTCGCCCGCTTCGTCGCCGATACGCTCGACGCCGTGTGGTCTACCGAAGACCGCCCCTCGATCAGTCTGGGACTCCGGACCGTCGGCGCCGACCGCACGGGTGCGGTGATGCTCACGACGTCGGCCTTCAGTCCTCGATTCGAGACGCCCTGGCTGCCCGGCCACATGGTGCGCCTCGACCTCGCGACCAACGAGCTCGACACGGTGGCCACCTACGACCTCGCCCCCCGATCGACTCCCGGTCAGGCCGACCCGTTCTCCCCGTTCGGCGAGGTCACGGTCGCCGACGGTCGCTGGGTGCAGACTCGCTCCGATCAGGCTCGCCTGACGTGGCTGGAGTCGGACGGCCGCGTCGTGCAGATCCTGCGTTGGAATCCCGAGCCGAACATGCCCGTCGAGCAGGACTGGCTCGACTTCGTGGCGACGATCGAAAACAACATTCGACGCAACAATCCCGACCTCACCGACGCCGTGTTGGCGCAGCTGATGCAACAACAAGCCGGAGGATTCATTCCCCGTCCCCGCCAGCCGCTGCCCCACTTCTTCTCGCCGGTGGGCGATCAGGAGGGTCGAGTCTGGCTCCCCGAATACATGCCTGATCGACAGCATCCCCGCCGGTACCGACTGGTGGCTCCCGACGGGGCCTGGCTCGGTGAGGTCGAGTTTCCATCGGGCACGATCGTCCTGGACGCCCGGGGCGACCGCGTGCTCGGCCGAGTCGCCGACGAATCGGGCGCGCAGTCCCTCGTCGTCTATCGGCTCGAAGTCGAGCCGCTCTGAGGCGAGCGACCCGGAACTTGTGTGTTCGAGAGGGCTATATAGATTTCGGGGCAGCCCTATAGAGATTTCGGGAGAGCCAGGGGGAAGGGGACGATGAGGCTGACGTATCTGACGGGTGTCGTGCTGGCGGCGATCCAGGCCGGCCATCGCTACGGCTTCGACATCATGGACGCGACCGGAATCCCGGACGGCACGGTGTATCCGGCGCTCCGGCGACTCGAAGCGGCCGGATGTCTCGAAGCGAGTTGGGAAGACCACGACGACGCGGCCTCCCGCAATCGCCCCGCCCGTCGTTATTACCGACTCACCACCGCGGGACTCGATGTTCTGGCTCAGGCCCAGAACCGATTTCCCGGTGTGGAACGGATCTTCCCGGACCCGGAGCCCGAGACGGGTCGATGAGTGCGCAACGGCCCGGTTGGATGTGGCGAGTCTGCACCCTCCTGATCCGGATCGCCGCCGCCGTCGTCCCGGCACCGCGGCGTCGAGAGTTCGAGAGGGAATGGGAGAGCGAACTGTCGTGGGCGTTCTACCCTGATCCGCCCCGGCGAGCCCCGAGCCTCGCGCAGCGCATTCGGCTTCTCTACCGATCGAGTCTCGCTCTGGTCGACGCCACTCACCTCCGCCTCCGGGAGCTCACGATGGACTCCTTTGCCCGCGACCTGCGACAGGCGGTTCGCGCCTTCGTGCGCCGGCCGGCCTTTACGATGCTCGCGCTCGCTACGATCGGCCTCGGCATCGGGGCGAACACCGCCATCTTCACCGTCGTGGATGCGGTGCTCCTCCGACCCCTCCCCTACCCCGAACCCGACGCCCTCGCCCTGGTATGGGAACAGGATCGTGAGCGGGGGTGGGATCGGGTCCCGGCGTCGGCCGAGGACTTCCTCACCTGGCGCGCCGAATCACGGGCCTTCCAGTCGCTGGCGGCCGGACGGGGCGCGAGCTACGCGCTCACCGACGGTGACGGTCCGCCGGAGCAGACGCCGGGAATGGCTGTGAGCGCCGAATTCTTCGACGTCTTCGCGGTTCAGCCGGCCCACGGTGCTCCGTTCGGTCCCTCCGCGAATCAAGACGGCGCCAACCGGGTCGTGGTGCTCTCGCACAGTCTTTGGACTCGCCGTTATGGTGCCGACCCCGCGCTCGTCGGTAGGACGATCCGGGTGAACGGAGAGGCCCATCTCGTGGCCGCCGTCATGCCGCAGGGCTTTCACTTTCCCAGCACCGCGCAGCTCTGGACCCCGCTCGTCTTCCAGCAGGAGCAACTCGACGACCGCAACTGGCACTTCCTCACCGCCGTGGGACGTCTCGCGGACGACGTCTCGATCGACGGCGCACGATCGGAGATCTCGACCCTGGCCGATCGACTCGCAAGCGACTGGCCCGAGTCGAATGCCGGCTGGGGCGCCGACGTGCAGCCGCTCCACGCCGAAATGACCCAATCGGTCCGCGGCATGCTCTGGGTGCTCCTCGGCGCCGTGGGATTCGTGCTGCTCATCGCCTGCGCCAATGTCGCCAACCTCCTACTCGTTCGCGCTGCGGGGCGCACGAGAGAGATGTCGCTGCGAGCGGCGCTGGGGGCCGGCCGTGCCCGCCTGGCCCGTCAGCTCCTAACCGAAAGTGTGGTCCTCGCCGGGGGCGGGGCCGTGGTGGGCGTGGTGCTCGCGACCTGGGGCCTCGAAGCTTTGCTGGCGCTCGGTCCGGTCAGCGTGCCGGGCGGCGGTGAGATCGCGATCGATCTCCCGATCCTGGGAATCACCGCACTCGCCGCACTTCTCACGGGGATCGTATTCGGCGCAGCTCCAGCCATTTCCGTCTGGCGCACCGACCTTCAGACGTCGCTGCGGGAGGGAGGTCGCAGCCGAACGGGCGCCGGTGGCCACAGGCTTCGGTCCATCCTGGTGGTCACGGAGCTCGCCCTCGCCCTCGTTCTGGTCACCGGCGCGGGACTCATGCTGCAGACGGTGCAGCGCCTCCTCTCCGTCGATGTCGGGATCGCCACCGCAGATCGCCTCACGGCCCAGTTTTCCCTTCCGTCGGCGACCTACCCCGGCCAGGAGGAGCAGGCTCGTTTCTACGACGCCCTCCTGGAGAGGGTCGCCCAGATCCCCGGCGTGGCGACTGTGGCCCTGAATCCGGTGCTCCCGCCCAATGGGGGTCCCCAGATCCATGTTCGCCTCGAAGGAGTGCACGACGCCTGGACGATGGATCTGCCGGTCGCCCGCCTCCGTGCGGTCAGTCCCGGATACTTCGAGGCGATGGAGATCGAGGTGCTCCGGGGACGCACGATCGAGGGCGACGACCGAGTCGGTACTCCTCGCGTGGTCGCGGTCGACGAGGCGTTCGTCGCCGCCCACTTTCCCGGTGAAGACCCGTTGGGACGCCAGATTCGCACCCTCGACGACGAACCCCGCACCATCGTCGGGGTGGTCGCCAACGTCGTGAACGCCGGACTGGGCAACGCCGTTCAACCCTCCGTCTACCTGCCCTACCGCCAGAGCGTCTTCGGGACAGGACAGAATCTGATCATCGAGGCAGAGCGCGATCCTCCGTCTCTGGTACCCGATCTGCGCGCCGCAATGGAGGAGCTGGACCCGGATCTTCCGCTGATCGGGGTCGGATCACTCGACGACCGAATCGGTGCAGCGGTGGCTCAACCCCGCTTCAACGCCACGCTGCTCGTACTCTTCGCGGCCCTGGCTCTGATCCTGGCCGCGGGGGGAATCTACGGGGTGATGGCCTTCACCGTCAGCGAACGGACGGCCGAGATCGGGGTCCGCATGGCCCTGGGCGCAACCACGCGGAGTGTGCGCGGCATGGTGGTCCGGCGGGCGGTGGGGCTGACGGTGGCCGGAATCGCACTGGGCGTGCTCGCCTCCGTCTCTCTCACCCGGGTCATGGGGAGTCTCCTGGTGGAGGTGGAGCCGGCCGATCCCTGGACGCTCGCCGCCGTTTCGGTGCTCCTCTTCACCGTCGCGCTCCTGGCCAGCTACCTTCCCGCCCGCCGCGCCAGCCGGCTCGACCCGGTGGGGGCCTTGAGGTCGGACTGACGCGGGTCACCGCCCGACCCACCCGACGATTGCACCCGGGTCACCCCCGCCCTACCGTGCGGGTCTCACCGCTCGACCGGTCCGACCTGGAGTCAATATGTCCATGCGCTTCGTGCCCAACCGTCTTCTTCCGCTTCTGCTGCTCGGCGCACTCGGGCCTCTCCCCCTGGCGGCACAAGACGCCCCGGCGCCCGACACCGCCACCAAGGCGACCAAGGGACTCCCCCTCGAACCGGGCCGACGCCTCGACTACACCGCGACCGAGGGCAGTTGGATGTCGGTCGATGTGAGTCCCGACGGATCGCTGCTCGCCTTCGATCTCCTCGGCGACCTCTACACGATGCCGATCACGGGTGGGCAGGCGACGCGGATCACCTCGGGCATGGCCTACGATGCCCAACCCCGCTTCAGCCCCGATGGCGAGCGCATCGCCTTCATCTCCGATCGAACCGGGACCGAACACGTTTGGGTCGTGTCGACCGACGGCACCGACAGCACGCAGGTCACGACCGGCGGTAGCGACGATGTACTCTCACCGGAGTGGACGCCCGACGGCGAATACATCGTCGTCTCGAAGGGGAGCGGCAGCCTCAAGCTGTGGCTCGTTCATGCCGACGGCGGATCGGGCGTCGCCATGGTTCCCGAGCCGACCGGCGCGCACATGGCGGGAGCCGCCTTCGGCGCCGACCCCGACAAGGTCTGGTTCGCGCGTCGCACCGGGCGCCACCAGTACAACGCCTCGTTCCCCAACTATCAGCTGGCCGTCTACGACCGCGACACCGGCGAGTCGACGACGATGACGTCGCGGTACGGCTCGGCGGTGCGCCCCACGCTGTCGCCCGACGGGCGGTGGCTGGTCTACGGCACCCGCCACGCCGGAGAGACCGGACTGCGCATTCGCGAACTCGCCACCGGCGAGGAGCGCTGGCTCGCCTACCCGGTGCAGCGCGACGACATCGAGTCGGTGGCGGCGATGGACGCCCTTCCCGGCTTCAGCTTCACCCCCGACTCCCGCCATGTGGTCACCTCGTTCGGCGGCAAGATCTGGCGCGTGGCCATCGATGGGTCGGGTCAGGTTGAGATTCCCTTCACCGCCGACGTGGGACTCGACCTCGGCCCGGACATTCGTTTCGAGTATGAAGTCGAAGACTCCCCGACCTTCGCAGCCCGACAGATTCGGGACGCCGTGCCCTCTCCCGACGGGACCCGACTCGCCTTCACGGCGCTCGACGACCTCTACGTGATGGACTACCCCGAGGGGACTCCACAGAGGCTCGCGATCGACGAGTCGGTCGGTCAGTTCGAACCGATCTGGTCACCCGATGGAGCGTGGATCGCGTACGCGACCTGGGACGATGCCGACGGAGGCCACATCTGGAAGACCCGCGCGAACGGCGACGGCGCGCCCATGCAGCTCTCGCAACGAGCCGCCCTCTATTCCGACCTCGCCTGGTCGCCGGATGGCCGACGGATCGTGGGAACCCGCGCCGCCGCACGCGACGTGCAGGAAAATCGCGGCGGGTTCGGGGGAGGGCTCGGGGTCGAGCTCGTCTGGTTCGATGCCAACGCGGCGAGCGCTGCAACGCTCATCGCGCCGGCGGGCGGGCGGGGCGGCCTTCACTTCACTCAGGACCCAAACCGCATCTGGGCGAGTCACGG
>CBDUEZ010000093.1:0-12815 GCA_965366355.1 uncultured bacterium | reverse complement strand
CGCCCCGGCGTCGACCAATCCACACAGGGCGGCGCGCGCCGCTCCACCCGCGCCCAGGAGAAGGACGGTCGTCCCGCCCAATCCTCCAGGCAGCAACCGCTCGGCGGCGCCACGGAATCCGGCCACGTCGGTGTTGTCGCCGTAGACGAGCCCCTCCTGCAGCCAGAAGGTGTTGCAGGCCCCCGTTCGCTCGACCTCCGCGCTCGGGCGATCCACCTGCGCGGCGGCGGATCCCTTGTACGGAAGGGTGACGTTTCCGCCGCCGCCGGCGATCGCGAGTCCCCGCATCATTCCCCCGAACGAGTCGTCGGAGCACTCGAGAGCGACGTAGACGGCGTCGAGCCCACGCGCCGCAATCGCGGCCCCCTGCATCGTCGGGGAGAGCGAATGTGCGACGGGCCGACCGAGAACCGCGAACAGCCGCGTGGCGCTCGTCACCGGCCGGCTCATGGGTCGAGCACGGGACTCAGTCGATCGAAGAGCCCGACCATCAATCGTTCGAGTGCTTCGTAGGTCTCGAGATAGACCGGAAGATCCGCACCGAACGGATCGGGGACGCCCGCAGCCGGGTCACCGACAAAACGCGTGAGCAGTTCGACTTTCTCCTCCCCGCCCAGGGCGCGCACGGCGGCGACGTGGCTGGCCGACATGGTCAGGATCAGATCGGCCTCGGCCACGAGGGTCGAGTCGAGCCGGCGCGCCTGGTGCGTCGAGAGGTCGAGGCCATGTATCTCCGCGGCCCGGAGTGACCCCGGTGAAGCCGGTTCGCCCGGATGGGCCGACATTCCGCCAGACCCGACGACGACATGACTCCAGCCGCGTGCCTCCAACTCCCGGCGAGCGAGAGCCTCGGCCATCGGGCTGCGGCACGTATTGCCGGTACACACGAAGAGGATTCGAAAGGGAGGGGTTTCAGGCATGAGCGGTCAGATCGGGGAGAACACAACGCAACCGAGAGAGCGGGATCGCCCCCTCGCGAACGAGGCGTGGGGTCGGGCCGGAGCAATCCACGATGGTCGACGGGGCGCTCGGTTGGAGCGATCCCCCGTCGACGACACCGACCATCGTCGGGTCGGCTCGAAGCTCTCGAAGCGCCTTCATGGCCCCACCGACGTCGGAGGCGGGAGGCTGGCCCGGGCCGTTCGCCGAGGTACTCGTGAGTGGCTCGCCGAGTGCCGTGACGAGCGCCGACGCGATGGGGTGCGCCGAGTGACGAACCGCCACACCACGCGTCCCGCGCAGCCCCACCGGATAACGGTTGTCGGGGTCGGCGAGCACGAGCGTCAGGGCGCCGGGCCAGAACGCATCGGCCAGTTCCCGCCCGGCCGGAGTCCAGCGGAGTTCGGGGACGGCGGCGGCCCCCGAGATCAGGAGCAGGAACGGGCGATCGACCTCGCGGCGTTTGAGCCGGCCGAGCGCGGCGAGGGCCGCAGCGCTGCAGCGGCCCCCGAAGCCGTAGACGGTCTCGGTCGGATAGGCGATCAGGCCATCGGCCCGGAGGTGGTCGACCGCATCGCGCAGCGCCCCCTGCGCGGCGGGAAGGCCCACCTCGTACCCGCGCACGTCGAAGACGACCGCCCCCGAGTCGAGGTGCCCGGTCACGTGGTCAGTCCCTCACCGGGATGGGCCGCGTACCACTCGGCGAGCGGGAGGTCGGAGGGGCGGGTGACCTTCAAGTTTCGCGGCGCGCCCACCACCATCACTACCTCCCCACCGATCGCTTCCACGAGCGAGGCGTCGTCGGTCACCCGCTTCGCGAGAGTCGGGTCTTCTTCCAGAGCCTGAATCGCGCGTTTCAGCAGCGCCGCGGGAAATCCCTGGGGGGTCTGGGCCAGCCACATTCCGTCGCGTGGGGGCGTGCTCAGAATCCGTCCCGCGTCGGAGACCCGCTTCAGGGTGTCGATCGCAGGGAGGCCCGCGACGGCCCCGGTCCCGGCCGAGGCTGCGGCCACGACCCGGTCGACCACCGCGTTGGGAAGCAGGGGTCGGGCGGCGTCGTGCACCAGGATCACGTCGAGGTCGTCGGGCAGTGCCGCCACGGCGCGGGCCACCGAGTCGGCCCGTGAAGCGCCCCCGGGCACGACGCGCACCCGCCGATCGAGATCGGTGAGCCAACGAGGGGGATCGGCGGCATCGTCGGGGGCGAGCGCGACGCGAACCGCGACCAGGTCGGCACGAGCGAGGAAGGGGCGCAGGGCATGCTGGAGAACGGGAGCGCCTGCGAGTTCAAGCCACGCCTTTCGGAGTCCCCCCATTCGTCGGCCCATCCCGGCTGCCGGCACCGCCAAGCCGACCCGCAGGCCGGTCGGCTCCGACATCAGAACCCCGGCCCGTCGGGTTCCGGCCCCGCTCCTTCGCGGCTAGCCGAGTCGAAGCGGGTGTAGGCCTTGTAGAAGTGGAGCGGGACGACGCCCGTGGGCCCATTTCTCTGTTTGGAGACGATCAACTCGGCCTTGCCTTCGATGGAGTTTCCGTTCTCGTCGGTAGGGCCAAAATAGTACTCGGGCCGGAACAGGAACATGACGAGATCGGCATCCTGCTCGATGCTCCCCGACTCGCGGAGGTCGGACAACATGGGCCGTTTGTCGTTGCGCTGCTCCGGGGCGCGCGACAGCTGGGAGAGCGCGATCAACGGCACGTCGAGTTCCCGGGCCAGGGCCTTGAGGCCCCGAGAAATCTGGCTGACCTCCTGCACCCGACTCTCAGACCGTCCGCCTCCGCCCATCAGCTGGAGGTAGTCGACGATCACCATGCCGAGCTGTTTGCCCTCCGCCTTGATGTCGCTGGCCAGTCGGCGGGCCTTGGCCCTCATCTCCAGGACCGACATGCCGGGGGAATCGTCGATCCAGATGGGCGCGTTGTTGAGGTGCCCGGCCGCCGCACCGAGTCGCTGACTCTCGTCGGGAGTCATTCCGCCGCGACGAATGTGCTGCGCGTCGACACGCGCCTCGGCCGAGAGAAGGCGCTTGAGCAGCTGCTCCTTGCTCATCTCGAGCGAGAAGATCGCCACGGCCGCCTGATGCTCGATGGCCGCCGTCGCCGCCACATTCAGCACCCACGAGGTTTTCCCCATCGATGGGCGGGCAGCCACGATGACGAGGTCTCCCTTCTGCAGGCCGGTCGTCATCTTGTCGAGATCGGTGAATCCCGAGGCGACCCCGGTGATGGGAGATCCCGAAGTCTGGAGTCGCTCGATCTCCTCGAAGGCGGGCCAGAGCAACTCCTTGATCCGAACGAAACCTTCCCGCTCCTGGGTCTGCGCGACCTGGAAGATCCGCGACTCGGCCTCATCGAGGAGTTCGACGACCTCGCGTTCGCCCTGATCGTAGGCGTCTCGAATGGTTTCCTGCGACGCCTCGATGAGTCGGCGCAGGAGCGCCTTCTCCCTGACGATTCGTGCGTGGAATTCGATGTTGGCCGCCGTGGGCACCGCGCCCAGGAGATCGGCCACGTAGTCGAAGCCTCCCGCACCCTCGAGCTCGTCGGTCTTCTTGAGCTCCTCCGCCAGGACGATGGGGTCGATGACCTCGCCGCGTTCGAACAGCCGCACCATACCTCGGAACAGCCTGCGGTGCGCCTCCTTGAAGAACATCGAGGGGTCGAGGATCTCGACGACCCGTGCCGCGGCGTCCCGGTCCAGGAACATTCCCGACACGACCGAGATTTCGGCCTCTTCCGACCACGGAGGGCGCCGATCGAAGGCGGTGGGATGCCCCCCGAACGACGACTTGTCGCTCATGACCCCTCCAACACGCGCCGCAGCAGCTGGAGGTCGTCCCAGGTGGGTCGCTTCCATCCGCCATTTCGAAGAAGCGCGGCCGGGTGATACGTGACGACGAGGGGAAGTCCCTCGTAGCTGTGCACTTCACCCCGCAGTTTTCCGAGAGCGGTGTCGGCTCGGCCTGTGAGCAGTTGGCCGGCGAACGTGCCGACGGCGAGGATCACCTCGGGCTTCACCAACTCGATCTGACGGCGCAGGTAGGGCGCGCACGTCGAGATCTCCTCGGCCGATGGATTGCGATTCCCGGGGGGGCGGCACTTGATGACATTGCAGATGTACACGGACTCCTGCCGGGACAGATCGACCGCAGCCAGCATCAGATCGAGGAGCTTTCCGGCCGCCCCGACAAAGGGGAGTCCCGTGCGGTCCTCGTTGGCCCCCGGGGCCTCTCCGACCACCATGACGCGAGCGTTCGGATGCCCGTCGGCGAAGACCGCCTGACTCCGGGTGCTCGACAGGCCACACCGGGTGCACACCGCCACGGCGTCGCGGAGCGCCTCGATCGTCATTTCATCGGTGTTCAGCGGAGCCGCCGTCGGCGACTCGACCTCCACGACGGTCTCGGTCGCGGAACTGGGGGGTGCCGATGGGGCGTCGGGGGCCGGCCGGAGACCGGGCGCGGTTTGCGGAGGGGGCACGGGCGGCGCCGAGACAGCGGATCGCGGACTGGACGCGGGTGGGGCGGAGACGGCGCTCGCAGCGGGCGGCGTGGGCCGCTGGAGGCGGGTCGTCAGGCCCGCGTCGGCAAGGCGAAGAGCCGCTTCGCGATCGAGGCCCGAGAAGAAGAACGAGGGAGCTCCCAGTTCGGCCCGCTGCCGAAGCACCCGGGCGAGCGCGCTCGCGTCGCTCATGGCGACCCGGCTCGGTCATCGACCAGGGCCGCGACTCTCGCAATCACCCGATCGGCAACCCGTGGTTTGGATAGGACGGGGAGCGCCTCGTCGGGCACGCCGGCCTGTACGAGGGTCACGCGATTGGTCTCGACTTCGAATCCGGCCTCCGGGTCGCGGGCGTCGTTGGCGACCAGAAGGTCGAAGCCCTTCGCCTCGAGCTTGGCGTACGCCCCGGCCATCAGATCCTGGGTCTCGAGCGCAAATCCAACCGCGATCGACCCCGGTCGCCGAAGGGCACGGGTCTCGCGAGCGATATCGGGATTGGCGGTCAGTTCCAGGTCGAGCCGCGGACCGGTCTGGGCGCGCTTGATCTTGTCGGGGGCCGCATCGACGGGCCGAAAATCGGCCACCGCCGCCGCGTAGATCGAGACGTCGGCCTCGGAAATCGGTGCGCGCGCGGCCTCCAGCATCTCGACGGCCGATTCGACCCGCACCGTCTCGACGCCCACCGGATCGGCCAGGTTCGACGGACCCGACACGAGGGTGACCTCGGCACCGGCGAGCCATGCGGCCTCGGCCAGTGCGTAGCCCATTCTCCCCGAGGAACGGTTTCCGAGGTAGCGCACGGGGTCGACGGCCTCGCGCGTGGGCCCCGCAGTGACGACGACCCGTCGCCTACTCAGGGGGCCCTCTCTTCCCAGTGCCCGTCCCACCCGCGCCACGATCTCGTCGGGCTCGACGAGCCGTCCGGGACCGTCGGCCTCGCCCACGGCCAGTCGCCCTTCGGCCGGGCCGACCAGCTGATATCCCAACGCCCGACACCGCTCGGCGTTTTCCTGCACCTGAGCGTGGGCCCACATGCGGTCGTTCATCGCCGGGCACAACACGACGGGCGCCCGCGTGGCGAGAATCGTGGTGGTCAGAAGGTCATCGGAGCGACCCTGCGACAACCGGGCGAGGAGATCCGCCGTGGCGGGTGCCACGCAGACTACGTCTGCCTCCCGACCAAGCCGGATGTGCAACGCGGCTCCATCGGCCGAGAACAGGTCGCTGTGGCACGCCCGCCCCGTCACGCCCTCGAAGCTCAGAGGGCGAACGAACTCTCCCGCAGCGCGGGTGAGAACGACGTCGACGGTGCAGCCGAGCAACGTCAGGTCGCGCGCGCCCTGCACCACCTTGTAGGCGGCGATTCCCCCACTCACCCCGAGAACGACGCGTCGTCCCTCCCAGGGTGCTCGCGGGCCGTCGGGCCGAGCCGTCACGGAGCCTCCGCTCAGTCGTCTTTGGGCCGCCGGCCGACCAGACGAAACTCGATCTGTCCCGAAGTCAGGGCCTCGAGCGAGCGGGTCGTGAGCTTCTTCTCTTCGCCCAGCGGAAGCACCTCGCGGGGCAGATTGTTGAGCTCACGGGCGTACTTGGCGGCAACCAGCACACCGAGGTACTTGCTGTAGGTGTTCTGGGCCACCTCGACCGGCGTGAAAACACGCATCGTTCAACTCCTGCTCGCTGAGTTCAGTGTCCGACGTCCGCGGGACCGCGGGTCGTCCGGGCCCCCTCCGGGGACCGTTCCAGGTCGTTCAGGGCGCGGGCCACCCCATCCTTCAGGGCCCCCACCCGTCGCCGGACCTCGTCGATGTCGAGTCCCGGCCCTCCGTCACGAACGAGACGACGGACTTCTGCAACAGTCTCGCCGAGATCGTCGTTCAGCACCACCACGTCGAATTCTCCGACGGCGTCCAGTTCCGTGACCGCAGTGCGCAGGCGCGTGGCCAGTTCGGCTGAAGTCTCGGTTCCTCGCCCACTCAATCGCTCGATCCACAACTCGGGCGACGGCGGGAGAATGAAGATAAGCAGAGCCTCGGGGACTCGCTCCCGAATCTGACGCGCACCCTGCACATCGATGTCGAGCAGGGGGTATTCACCCTGCGCAGCCGCCCGGACCAGATTCTGCACGGGCGTGCCGTACAGCCGTCCGTGGACCCGCGCCCACTCGGCCAGTTCGCCCCGCTCCACCATGCCGCGAAAGCCGGCCTCGTCGGTGAAGAAGTAGTCGACGCCCTCCGCCTCCCCGGGGCGAGGCGCCCGGGTCGTGGCCGAGGTGGAGAAGACGAACTCCTTTCGGCCGCGCACCAGCTCGCGAGCGATCGTCGTTTTTCCGGCTCCGCTCGGAGCGGCCAGAACGACCGGTCGACCCTCAGCGGTGACGCCCCCCACTATTCCACGTTCTCCACCTGTTCGCGCAGCCGCTCGATCTCTTCTTTCATCGACACGACCGCGTGGCTGATCTCCGAATCGTTCGCCTTGCTTCCGATGGTATTGGCCTCGCGATGCAGTTCCTGCACGATGAAGGCGAGGCGTTTGCCGATGGGCTCCTCGGCCTCGAGCGTCTCCGCGAAGAGGTCGAGGTGCGAGCCGAGCCGAACGATCTCTTCGTTGACGTCCCACTTCTCGGCCAGGTAGGCGACTTCACGGGCGAGTCGTTCGTCGTCGATCTCTTCGCTCCCGGCGAGTTCGGCGACCTGGCGACGAAGGCGGTCTCGCTCGGCTTCGAGGCGCTCCGGCGCCCGCAGCTGCACGCGGTCCACGAGTTCTCCGAGCGCGGCGAGCCGGCCCCGCATGTCGTCGGCCAGGCGACGGCCTTCGACCTCACGCATCTCCACGACCCTCTCGGCCGCCGCGAGCACCGCCGCTCGCGTGATCTCGGGGTCTACAGTCGGTCGCTCTGCATTCTCCGGTGCCGAGAACACATCGCCGAAACGCATCAACGTCTGGAGATCGACATCGCCGTCGAGCCGGAGCTCGTCGCGGAGGGAGCGGAGCAGGTGGGTATACCGAGCCGCCCTCTCCATGTCGACTCGAGGCAAGTCGTCGGTCGAGTCGTCGGCTCGATCGAGGGTCACGGAGATCGACGCATGACCACGAGCCAGCAGCGGACGAATCCAGTGCTGGATCTGTTGTTCCACGCGATCGAACCCCGGCGGAGTACGCACGCTGGTGTTCAGGAATCGGTGGTTGACGGTTTTGATCTGGACTCGGAGGACGCCATCCGGCAGCGGATGTTCGGCCTCGCCGAATCCGGTCATGCTGCGGATCATTCGGCGCTCCTGGTGGAGCCAAAAAAACTAACCGGTCAGTTCCACAGGGTCCACCTGACTCCGTACACCGTACGGGTCTGCGGCAGGAGCCGTCCCGGGAAGTCCTGATTCCGTCCCCGCAGGGTCACATTTTCGGAGCGGATGAAGATCCGCACCGTGAGCACCCGAACCTGAATCCAGTAGTCCCAGCTCTGGTAGAAGGGGACCCGTAGAAAACCGGGTTCTCCACCCTGGGGGTCCGGCTGGGGGAGGAGCATCGAATCGCGCCCCTCCACGAGAAGCGACGACCACAACTCCAGGTTGCCCGCCTTGTAGACGTTGTGGAAGTCGAGCCCCCCCGTGTAGCGGCGCCCGGGCCGATACAGCCCCTCGGTGTCCCACTGCACCAGCGATCCGACCAGCGACAGGCCCTCGAAGGTGACGGGGAGCGTCAGGCGCCCGGCCACCTCGAATCCCGTCACCTCGTCGCCGGCGGTGGCGATCCCCCGGCGCGCACCCAGAAGCCCGAGCGGAAGCACTGAATCGGTCTCGACGCGGTGCCACGTGCCCCTCAGATCGAGTGGCCCGAGCTGCAGCCGGGCGCCGGCGCGAAGTGCCGTGCGGTCGGCGAGATGGAATCGGGGGAATGTGTCGACCGGAGCGTCGACCTCGGTGGTGTCGGGCTGCGGGATCGCAACCCGGGGCGCAAAGATTCGTGCCCCTCTCACCCCCGAGTCCCACCCTCCGAACAACGACAGTCCGTAGACCGGCGCAGACCACGCCCGAACCCCGCTGACACTCGTCGAGGTCTCGCCGAGGGGGTCGGCCCACGCGTCCTGGCGGTATTCGAGTGCGAACCCGCCGACCCCATCCATGTCGGCCCCCGCCTCGAAATCGAGGCGACGGGACGGAAGCTCGGTTCCACTGAACAGGCGCCCCTCCAGCCGACTCCAGAGGCGGCCCGACCACCCTTCGGGAAGGTCGACCGCATCGAACGGTGTCGCAGCCGTGTCGGTGGGAACCACACCGGTCGTGTCTACGGGAGCCACCGCCACCGAATCGACCGTGACGACCGCGACCGAGTCGAGGGAGGCTACCGCAGCCGTGTCGGCCGGGACCGGCCGGGGCGTTTCGGCCGAGGGAGCGGGTCGGACGACTTCTTCGGCGCGACGGGCCGCGGCCCCGAAGCCGCGCTCCCACGACAGCCGCGCACCGTGCTGGGCGGTGGACGCATCGAGAGGCGTCAGACCATCGTCATCCGACGACACCGAGGTCGATCCGGTATAGAGCTCCCCCACGAGGTTCGACGCCAGGCGTGCCCGAGCACGAATCACCCACGAGGCACGTCCCACCGACGGCGGGATGGAGTCGAGGACACCCTCCGTCGTGCTCTGTCGGAAGTCGAACGACAACGACTGATCGTCGCCGCGGTGGAGCGCGTAGCGGAACCAGACCGACTGTCGCGAGCCGGGCTCTCCCCCTCCCCGCCCTTCGGAATCCTTGCGCTCGATGCTCAACCCGAGAGTGCCACCCAGAGCGCGCGGGTGCAGGAACGTGCCGCGAAACAGATTGGTGTTCAGGTCACCCGTCCCCGCCTCGACCCGCGACATCGGCCGAGGATCGTCCGGGTCCATCGACGTCAGGTGAATGCGCAGCTCTCCGCCCCCCCGCTCGGCACGCACCTCGCGAATCCCGGCCAGGGCCACGCGCGACAAGTCGGGTACGGCCGACGTCAGGGGGACTTCTTCAAAGCCATCCACGAAGAGCCGCACACGCCCCGCCGTCAGTCCCGCACCCAGCACGGCTTCCGGTGATCCGTAGTCCCCGTAGCGAAAGGGGAGAAGGTCGGGTTCCCTCGCGAGCAATTCCAGGAGGGTCAGCGCAGACTCGCCGAGCAGGTCGTCGGGACCCCACACGGTCACGCCGGACTCCGTCCCCCCCGGTGTGCCGGCGGTGAGCCCAGGCAACGCCCGGAAGACCGAGTCGGGGTGGGTCGTGTAGACGGTGTCGACGACGGTGCCCGAGTCGAGGGCGACCACGGTCACCCCCGGCACCACCGAGTCGGGCAAGGCCACGACGGAGTCGGGAGGTTCCTGCCCCACGGCCGCACCCGGACACACCGCGATCAGCAACGCCGCTGCGGCCGTGCGTCGGAGTGGGGGGCGGGCCCGAAGGACCCGAGGCGACGTCACCCCGCGCGACCTCTCACCCACTCGACCAGGAGCCGGGTCGGGACCCCGTAGCCGCCGCTTCGACGGTAGGGGAGCTTCCCGCCGTCGCCATACGCCGTACCCGCGATGTCGAGATGTGCCCAAGGAACGTCCCCTACGAACTCGCGCAGGAAGATCGCCGCCGTGATCGAGCCACCAGGGCGTCCTCCCACATTCATCAGATCGGCGGTGACGCTTTCCAGCTGCTGGCGATATTCGGGCCAGAGAGGAAGGGGCCAACACCGCTCTCCGGTACGATCGCCGGCCCGGCGGAGTTCCTCGACCAGCGTCTCGTCGGTCCCGAGCACCGCCGACGCATGATGCCCCAGACCGATGACCGCGGCGCCCGTGAGGGTCGCGCAGTCGACCATCGCCTCGGGATCGAGCCCGACCGCGTAGTCGAGGGCATCGCACAGGATCAGGCGCCCCTCGGCGTCGGTGTTGACCACCTCGATCGTGCGCCCGTTGCGGCTGTGCACCACATCTCCCGGCTTCATCGCCGAGGCCCCGAGAAGGTTCTCCGACGACGGGACGATGCCCACCACGTTGCGGGCCACACCGAGGCGGGCGATCGCCCACATGGCAGCCAGAACGGCAGCGCCGCCGGACATGTCGAACTTCATCTCTTCCATGCCCTTCGCCGGCTTGATCGAGATCCCCCCCGCGTCGAACGTCAGCCCCTTGCCGACGAGGACCAGCGGCTTGTCACCCTTCGCGCCACCGTTGTGACGCAACACGATCAGACGCGGCTCCTCGTCGGAGCCCCGACTCACCGCGAGCAGCGCCCCCATCCGTTCCTCGCGGAGCTGCTTCGGACCGAGAATCTCGACCACGAGGCCCGACTCGGCGGCGAGGCGTTCGGCCTCGGCAGCCAGATGACTCGGCGTGGCGACGTTTCCGGGCCGCGACTGAAGATCCCGCGCGATGTTTTCGGCCTCGGCCAACACCACCCCGACCTTCGCGGCGTCGCGCGCCGCATCGGCCGACGCGGTAGGAACAAGAATCACGCCGGAGGAGACCACCGGTGGAGCGACCTCTTCGCCCGCCCCCGTCTTGAGCTCACGGAACCTCCACGCAGCCAGGACCAGGCCCTCGGCCGCCGCGCGGGCGCCGGCGGCGACGCCGACACTGAGTCCAGCCGGGAGCAGCACGGCGACCTCGGCGATGTGCATCTCTTCGGCCAGCCGAGCCGCCCGAGCGGCGAATCGGCGCACCGCCTCGGCGTCGAGGCCCTCTCCCGCCGCTCCGACACCGAGGAACGCCACCCGCTCCACCCCCTCGCCCGAATCGGCGTGGACGACGATCTTGCGACCCACGGTCGACGACAGATCGCCTGCGGCTCTAGCCCGGAGGCCCGAAAGGGGCGCGGGAAGCGAAGGTACGGAAGCCTCCCCGCCGTCGGCCGTACCGGTAACCGGAACCACGAGGAGTGGGGTCGACAGGCTGTCGAGATCGGACCGGGGCGCGGTACGAACGTGCATAGGATTCCGTCGCGAGATCGGTAGAAGGGGCGCCCGACGAGGGCGCCGATAAAGGCGCCGGAAGTTGGCTGCGGCGCCGAAACGGAGCAAGGTGGCAGGCCAGCGCTGGAACGGAGCCGAGAATGGGACCGACGTCCGCACCGCGAGTCGTGGTGGCGATGAACAGCTTCAAGGGCACCCTCGACGCAGAGGCGGCCTGTCGATCGGTATGTCGGGGAATCCTTTCGGCCCGTCCCGATCTTGCCACGGAGGCGGTTCCACTCGCCGACGGGGGCGACGGCACACTGGCAGTCCTCGCTGCCGCCCGCGGCGGCGTTCGTGTGCGCACCCGTGTGGTCGGACCACGGGCGGGGCGGTCGGTCGACGCGGAATGGCTCTGGCAGGCCCCCACCGACCATGGCTCGTTCCCCTCGGCGGTGATCGAGATGGCCGAAGCGAGCGGCCTGAAGCTTCTCGCTCCGGGGGAGCGTGCCCCCCTTCACACGACCACCCGGGGCACGGGTGAACTTCTCCTTGCCGCCGTCGCTCGCGGCTGTCGCGAGGTCGTGCTCGCCCTCGGCGGAAGCGCGACCGTCGATGGGGGCGTGGGGGCGGCCCGGGCGCTCGGCTGGCGTTTTCTCAGCGAACGGGGTCACGAGATTCCCGAGGGCGGCGCCGCCCTGCTCCGGCTCGAAACGATCGTCCCGCCGAGGGTCGATCGGCTGGTCGACGTGCGGGTGCGGGCCCTCCTCGACGTCGAGCACCCCCTCTGCGGACCCTCCGGAGCGGCGCGCGTGTTCGGACCACAGAAGGGCGCCACCGACGACGAGGTCGAGGTGCTCGAAGCCGGACTCGAGCGACTCGCCGACCGCATTCTCGGAGACCTGGGGCTCGACGTGCGGGCACGCCCCGGCGCGGGGGCGGCCGGAGGGCTCGGAGCGGGCGCCGTCGCCTTCTTCGCGGCCGAGCCCGTGGCGGGTGCCGACTTCGTGATCGAGGCGGTGGGACTCGACGCGGCTCTGGAGGGGGCCCGAAGAGTGGTCACGGGCGAGGGTCGACTCGACTCGACCTCCCTGCGGGGCAAGGTGGTGGGGGGAGTGATCGGGCGCGCCCGGTCGTCGGGGCTGCCGGTCTCGATCGTCGCCGGATCCGTGGCCCCAGACGCCGAGGCGTCGTTGCCGGGGACCGATGTGGAGGTCTATTCCGCCGCCCCGAGTGGCGTTCCGGAATCGGAGGCGATGAGCAGGGCCGCACCGTTTCTGGAGGCGGCCGCAGCGCGAATGGCGAGCGCCTGGGCGGACTAGAAACGTTCAGCCCTTGCCGATCCGCGCTGCGGGTTGAAGGGTTGGGTCCCCAACGCTCCTACTCGATCCCCCCCCGGCATGCTCATCCTTCGCGCTACAGCGGCGTCTCCCGAATCCCATGTGAGGGGTGATGGTTGACGACCGGCGGCCTGG
>CBDUEZ010000092.1:0-12841 GCA_965366355.1 uncultured bacterium | reverse complement strand
CAGCCCGGTCCCCCTGATCGGTTCTCCGCTCATGGAGACGAGAAGAGCGCAATCATCGGGCCCATCGGCCGGGTGTGAGCGGTTGTCAGCGGCGAGGAGCAGGGGCCGGCCGGGTGCTCCAACGGTCACGCCGGGGGCTCCGGTGGGTCCGCCAAATACCGTCGATGCAGGTCGTAGTTCAGGTTCTGCGTGCCCGTCCCTTCCGCGTTTCGTCGACTGAAGGTCAGCGCCTCCTGCATGGTCATACGACCCGCCCGGTGTTCGCCGATGGCGTGTTGAAGCGCCTTCAGGATTGGATCGTCGACGCGCCGTTCCAGCATTCGTGACGCGAAGGTGTCGTCTTCGAACTGGAAGTAGAACCGGTCGTGGCGAAGGTGGTAGATTCGCCGGCGGTTGAAGTACTCGGGGAACGGGGTGCGTCGTCTGATCGGGCCCTCGAGGTGGCCGACCGCCCGGTTGCCGAAGATGTGGATGTCTTCGAACCAGAGCCGGTGGCCGCGCAGGAACCAGTTGTATCTTCGTGCGAAGTCGGTCGACATCGCGAAGACGTCTTCCGACAGATACCGTCGGAGCCGCGTGCTCCCTCGTTGGGTAGGTCGCAGGACGGTTCGAAAGCCGAAGTTCGCCCAGCGCCGGAGCCGCGGGACGAGCCAGCGCGGATGATCGCGTCGCACAACGCGATGGCTGTCGAAGCTCCAATGCGGGCAGCCCTTGAGCCCCATCGTCTCGACGACCGCATCGAAGGCATCGGCCGTGTCGGTTTCGAGAAGATCGGAGGCGTCGTCCACACCGGCGGGGGTGCGCGTCAGGTTGCCGAACAGAATGTCCATGCGCTCCCGCTCGAGGACCGCGAGAAGTTCCCCCACGTAGTCGGCGTCGGGGAACTCCTCCATGTGCAACGCCATCACGTAGTCGCCCACCGGCCCGTCGTCGATCAGGGTCGCATGCACCCGATACAAGTCCCACATTGGGTACGTACCGAGGACATGTTCGGACGGAACCGTCACGTAGCGAGTCGGGAAGCGTGGGGCATGGCGGAGTGCCGCCTCGATAGCCTGCGGATCCAGAGTGGTCTGGTTGTAGAAGACCACGTCGAAGTCGCGACACGTCTGGATATTCAGAGCGTGGATCAGAACCTCCAGGTACGACAGGCTCTTCACCGGGTCGATGGTCACGACGAGTGTCAGGTGCATGAACCCATTCCCCTCCGTCGATTTCGCAGGTGAGATGATACCGCAGATCCTGGTCGTGGCCGGAGCCCGCCCGAATTTCATGAAGGTAGCTCCGCTTCTCCGCGCGTTCGAGCGGGCCCAGCTCGTGGGAACGCGGTTCGTGCATACGGGGCAGCACTACGACCACGAACTGGACGGTCGTATTCTCCGCGACCTGGGCATGGACCGCCTCCTCGAGGCGACTCGACCCGCTGCTGTTCTGGTCGTGGGCGACGTGACCTCGACGCTCGGCGCGGCGCTCGCTGCGTCGTCGCGCCACGTGCCGATCCTGCATGTCGAGGCGGGACTGCGGTCCGGCGATTGGACCATGCCGGAAGAGCGCAATCGGGTGATCGTCGACCGCCTATCGCAGCTTCGATTCGCGACCGAGGCCTCGGCGGTCGCGAATCTGGAGTCCGAAGACCTCGGGAGCGGGACGCACCTGGTCGGCAACTGCATGATCGACTCCCTGCTCACGGCCCTGCCGCGAGCTCGCGCGTCGACGGTTCTCGATCGACTGGGGCTCGGACCCCAGCAGTATGCGGTCCTGACGCTGCATCGCCCGTCCAACGTCGACCACTCGGCGTCCCTCGATGAGGCCCTCGAATCCGTCGCCGCGGCTGCCGATGTCGGCCGTGTGGTCTTTCCGGTCCATCCCCGCACCCGGGCCGGTCTGGAGGGGCGCGCGCTCCCGCCCGGACTCCTCACCACCGAGCCTATGGGGTACATCGATTTTGTGTCGCTCCTCGCCTCGTCGGCCCTGTGTCTCACCGATTCCGGCGGCATCCAGGAAGAGACGACGGCGCTCGGGATTCCCTGCATCACCCTCCGGCGGTCGACGGAACGTCCCATCACCGTGGAGAGCGGCACGAACGAGCTCGTGTATCGAGACCCGGCCCGTGTACGCGAACTCGCCGATGCCGCGTTCAGCGGGCGCTGGAAGCGGCACTCGGTGCCAGAGTTGTGGGACGGAGGAGCGGCCGAGCGCATCGCGGCGATCGTCGCCGACTGGTTGTGTGCCCCGGGCCGCGGAGCCGATCAGTCCGTCAAGCTCCGCAACGGGCGGTAGCGTCGGCCCCCGCGGATGCGGGCCTCCCGATCCTTCGAGCCTTCCCGGTCCCGGGCCGGATCGAACGACGCGGTTGGATTGAACACGCACATGGTGCGGTAGATGTGGCGGGATCGGGTCCCGGCCAACTCCAGCATCGCAAGATAGATCGCCTGGTCGTCTGCGCTTTCCCAATAGGCACCGGTTCGGGGATCGACCAGATCCTCCTCTTCCACGTGGGCGAAGAGCTCGGCGCGAAAGGTATGGAGGTGCTGCGTGACCCACCGGTAGTCGCGAAACCCGTTCGATCGTACGATCGCGGGTGGCACCGGCCGACTTCGGGAACGACTGCCCGGGTCGGAGAAGCGATACGAGTTGTAGGTCATCCACACGTCGTCGGCGGCGTACACCCGGTTGAGAAAGGGAAGGACACCGGGATCCGGTAGCCAATCGTCTCCATTGAGCTCGACGACGATGGAGCCGGGGGGCGCCGAGCGGAGTCCCGCCACCGTGTTTGCAGAGCCCCCGAGCCTCCGGTCGTTGCGCACGTACCGCACGGAGTGGTCGGGATGACCGAGGAGCCACTCACGCACCCGCGATTCGGTGCCATCGGTCGAGGCGTCGTCGACGAACAGGTGTGTCACCTTCGTTCGGTCGTAGTCCTGGGAGTACACCGAGTCGAGACACTGGATCGACGCGACACCGGCGTTCCGGGCGCAGGATACGATCCAGAACTCCCGATGCCCGCGAGGCGACCGGAGGTCGTAGCGCAGCCACTCCCGGGCGCGGCCGAGCCGGGCACCCACCCGGCTGGAGGTCACGAACTCATACAACTGCTGCCACGTGTGCATGCGCTCTCAGGTGCGATTTTGGTGACGCCCCACCATTGGACGGGGCAGGGTGATTTCGGCTACAATCGTGCGGTCTGCAACCCCGGCCGCCATCGAGCAACGGAGAGATCTGGCGTGCGCGAAGCCCCGAACAGCCCGATGGAGGGGATCCGCGACCTCCTCTCGACCGCCCGCTGGGGGTTCAGACTCATTCTGGCCGAGAGCCCCGGGCTCCTGATCGGCTCGCTGATCGTGATGGTGGTTCGCGGCCTGGTGCCCGCTCTGCTGGCGCTGGTGCTGAAAGGCCTCATCGACGCCGTGGTCGTCGTCGTGAATGGTGGAGGGCTCGCGTCGACGTTGACCCCCTGGCTCGCGGCCGCCTTCCTCGTGGCGCTCCTCGAGGGCCTGGCCTGGCTGGCCGATGTGTACGCCACGAGCCGGCTCAAGGACGATATGGAGGTGCGCGTCTCCTCCGACGTGGTGCGGCACGCGATCGGTCTCGATCTCGCCTTTCTCGAAGACCCGGGCCACCGCGACCTCATCGACCGGGCTCGGTCCAACGCGGGGGCGCGCATCGCCGAGCTGGTCTCCGAATGCCGAACGACGCTCACCATGGCGGTGCAGGCCGTGTCGTTGCTGGCCGTGCTCGTCGTGGTGGAGCCGCTCGTATTGCTGGTCGTCCCGCCCCTTTCGCTGCCTTTTCTGCTCTTTCAATGGAAGCTCGCGAAGCAGCGCTACCGCGAGGAGCATACGCGGGTGACGAAGCAGCGCTGGTCTCGCTACTACGCCGGTCTCGTGACCGGCCCCTACGAGGCGCCCGAGACCCGGCTGCTGGATCTTGGTCCACTCCTTCTCGACCGGTATCGCACGCTGCTGTCCGGCTTCCGGGACCGGGACCGTTCGCTGCATCTGCGCAACCTCTGGGGTAGCTCGATCTCGACGTTCCTGATGTTGCTCGCGCTCTACGCCTTGTTCGCCCGCATCGCACTGAACGCCGTCGACGGGTCGGCCACCATCGGCGACCTGGCCATCTTCACGGGCGCGGCCGGACGGCTGCGTCTGTCGATCGATCAGGCGATCCGATCGATCTCGAATGCGATGCATCAGACGCTGTTCATCGACAATCTGAGACGGTTCCTGGCCGCGCGCCCGACCCTCGAGCCGGGCACCCGCACCCTGCCCGCTCGATCGGGCGGCGCCGCGGTGCGGGTCGAAAACGTCACCTTCACCTATGCCGGAGCCCCCCACCCGGTGCTCACCGACATTTCGCTGGAGATCCGGCCGGGCGAGACCGTCGCCATCGTCGGCGAAAACGGTGCGGGCAAGACGACCCTGGCCAAGCTCCTGGCCCGTCTCTACGACCCGGACTCCGGCCGGATCGAACTCGACGGCGTGGACCTGCGCAATATCGCCTTCGACGATCTCCACGCCCGACTCAGTTTCGTGTTTCAGACCTACACGCGTTACGAGGGCACGCTCGCCGAGAACCTCGCCCTTGGGAACTGGCGCGAGTTGCTTGGAGAAGACGAACGCGTGCGGCGGGTGGCCGAGGAGGCGAGGCTCGGCGATCTGATCGAGAGTCTGCCCCAGGGCTACGAGACCGTTCTGGGTCGGTTCTTTGGAGAAGTGTCGCTGTCGGGCGGCCAGTGGCAGCGGGTCGCCCTGGCCCGTGCCTATGCCCGTGACGCTTCGCTGGTCGTGTTGGACGAGCCGACGTCGAACCTCGACGCCCGCGCGGAGTTCGAGGTGTTCGCGCGATTCAAGGCCCTCGCCACCGACCGCACGACGATTCTCATCTCCCACCGGTTCAGCACCATTGCGATGGCCGACCGCATCGTCGTGCTCGCGGAGGGTCGGATCAGGGAGAGCGGGACCCACGCCGAGCTGATCCGGTCGGGAGGTGAGTATGCCGCGCTCTACGACCTCCACCGCTCGCGTATGCCCACCGGTGCGGACGGCCTGGCGTGATCTCCGACCGTCCTCGGCGTATTCTCGTCTCCTGCGGAGTTTTTGCGCCCCATGCCGGAGGCGCCGAGTCGCTCTTCGGCGACCTGACCCGGGAGCTGGTGCGACGCGGACACGTCGTCACCGTCGTCACGCGTCGCTTACCCGACACGGTGCGGCGTGAGACCATGAACGGCGTACACGTCGAGCGTTTTCGCTTCCCGATGGACTACGAGGCCGTCCGCTCCAGGGCCCGCTTCGTGCTGGGGACTCCGGTCCCCCTGTGGCGGCTCGTTCGCCTGCTCACGCGGCCGTCGGTCGACACCGTGGTGATCGGCCTGCTGGACATGAGCGCGGTCTATCTGCTCTGGCTGCGGAGTCGAATGCATTTCCGGCTGGTGCTCTATCTCCACGGCGGTGAAACTCGGGACCTGCCCGAGCGGTATCCGGGCTTTCGCCGTCTTCTCGAGCGTTGCCTCGCCGAATCCGATCGGGTCGTTGCGGTGTCGCAGGGGCTGGCCGACGACGCCATTCGGCGCCTGCCGGCGGTGGCCGACCGCATCGAGGTGATCCCGAACGGGATCGACGTCTCCTCGATCGAAGCCGCGCCGGCCGAGCAGCGCGCGCGACCCTACATGCTCGTCGTCGGGCGTCTGGTTCCGGGCAAGCGGGTCGACATGGTCCTCACCGCGTTCGCCCGCGTGCACCGATCCCTGGGGGGGGTTGACCTCGTGATCGCGGGCGATGGACCCGAAGCGGAGCGACTGCGTCGACTGCGAGCCGACCTCGGCCTCCCCCCCGACCGGGTCCACATGCTGGGGGCCGTCCCTCGGGAACGGGTGATCGGGCTGATGAAGGGTGCCCTCTTCGTTGTGCACGCCTCCGCATCGGAGGGCGATCCCATCGTCGTGCTCGAGGCGAAGGCCGTCGGCCGGCTGGTGCTGGCCGCGCGTTCGGTCGGCCTCGAGCAGGCCATCACCGAAGAGGTTCACGGAGCCTTCTTCGACGGTGCCGACGGCCTGGGCCGCCTGATGATCCGCTTCACCGAGTCGCGAGAGGAGCGGGCGCGGCTCGAGGGGCGTCTCGCCGCGGAGAGCGCGGGCACACGCGACGTGCGTGTCCTCGCCGAGCGGCACCTCAGGGTTCTCGCACCATGACCGTGGCCGCGCCCCCGGAGACCGAAGCGGCCCCCCTGGCCCGCTTCCGCGAAGCGACGGCACCCGACCTGGCCGGGTTCACGGAATTTCGAGGTAGACACCGGTTGCGGGATCTCGGCCACCGGGATTCCGATCCGGAGTTTGCTCGAGCCTCGGCGGCGCCGGCCCGCCTGGCGCTCGACCGAATGCTGGAGGTGGAGGAGGAAGCGGGCGTGCGTGCGACATACAACGTCGTGGGCTCCCTATGGGACGAGGTGGCCCCGGTCGTCCGGTCCAGGGGACACGCGCTCGGTTTTCACTCTCACGACCACGTGGTCGCGGCACCGCCGGGCCCCTTCGTCCGGGCCCAGATGCGCTGGCGGGTCACGCGTCGACGGGCGCTCCTCGGTGCGACCTCATCTCCTGAATACCTCGACCTCGCCCGCTGCCGCGACGTCGACTACCGGTTGCGGGGCTTTCGACCACCCCAATCGCGTTTGTCGCCAGGGCTGCACGAGACGCACCTCGGATTCTTCAACTTCGAGTGGCTCGCGTCGTCCGCCTACTCCCTGGGCTCGACCGCGCCGCAACTCCAACGCGGGATCGTGAAGATCCCGATCCATGTAGACGACCACGAGCTCTATAGCGGCCGCGACTTCGACGAATGGCAGACGGCCCTTCTCACGGCAGCGGCCGAACGGAGGTTCACCGCGCTCTCGCTACACGACTGCTACTCGGGGTGGTGGCTCGACCGATACGCGGATCTTCTGGGGCGGCTATCCGACCTGGGAGTCCTGCACACCTTCGACGAGGTGGCCGACCAGACGTTGCTCGCCTCCACGCGCTGGGACTGACGATGGCCCGCGTCGTGACGGTCTACACCGACAGGAAGCAGGCCTTCATCCCTGTGGAGATGGCCTACATTCGGTGGCTCAAGATCTCCGAGGGCCTGGCTCGCCTCGGGCACGAGGTAGACATCGCCACGAACGAGCCGGGTCTTCGCAGCTGGTTTCCGCGCACGCTGGCTCCGGGCCTTCGGCGCGTGCCCATTTCACAGGTACGCTGGGACACGTACGACGTGGTGAAGACGCTCTTCCATGGAGGCTACGACACGCTCGAGCGGCTGGGCGGCGCCGACCATCCCTTCATCGTGTCGAAACTGGGATCCGTCGTGGCCGACCGGGACCGGGAGGGTGTCTTCTTCTACGGAGAGGAACGGGCCCGTTTGTATGCGATTCAGCAGCGTATCGCCGAGCGAGCGCGCTACGTCACGATTCTGACGGAGGAGTCCCGCGAGCTCTGGCAGGAGCACCACGGCGCACGAGGCCGGGTGCTACTCGTTCCGGGGGGCGTGGACGCGATCCTACCCCCGCCGGGGCCCTCCCCGTACCCGCGCGGTGAGCGGATCTGCGTGTTCGCGGGCAATTTTTACGACCGTTGGGCGCAGCCGGAGGCGCACCGCGTCGTCGTCGACAAGCTGAACGGGCTGGGCGCAGCCCTCGCGCGGCGGGCGATTCGTCTACATGTGGTAGGGCGGGGCGACAGGGAACTGATCGACGCGACGAACGTGACCTGCCATGGTCCGGTGCCGTACGAGCGGTCGTGGGACTATCTGCGCCACGCGAACGTCGGGGTGGTGCTGGTGTTCGGCTCGGGCCGAAATCAGAATGAATCGACGAGAATCTACCACTACCTTCGGGCGGGCCTCCCGACCGTCTGCGAGGCCGGCTACCCGAACGAGCGACTCGTGACGGATCTCGACCTCGGATTTCTCGTTGAGAACGGCGCCATCGAGGCCATTGCCGACGCTGTCGATGAAGCCATCGAGCGTACGTGGGACCGTACGGGGGCCGTGCAGGCGATGCTCGACCACCATACGTGGGATGCACGGGCGCGCGTCTACGAACCGATCCTGAGGGACGCTCGTCCCTCCTTCGGCTGACCGGAGCGTGCGACCCCTGTCGACGGATCTCGAGCCGAGACGCGCTCGCCGCGTGCTCTACGTGGCCTACCGGGCCCCGTACCCTCCCGACAAGGGCGAGCGCATTCGCATGTTTCATCAGATCCGTGGCCTGGCCGAGCGGATGGAGGTCCATCTGGTCTATCCCGCGCGGGGGCCGAACGCGGCGCCGCCCCAACCGCTCCTCGAACTGTGTGCCTCGGTGCAGGTCGTTCGGGAGCCCCGCGTGCCGCTCTTCTGGGAGGCCGTGAGCTTCATCGGGGGCAAACCGCGAGCCGCCGGTCGATATCACTCCCGGGCCCTCCCGCGGGCGGTGCGCCGAGTGATCGCGTCGCAATCCATCGACGTCGTGCTCGCGTCGACCGTCCATATGGGACCCGTGGTGGCCCCCCTTCGGGGGGTTACCCGGGTGATCGACCTGATGGATGTCTATTCCGAGGTCTGGCGCGAAACGGCCCGGTGGCGGCGACCTCCCCGGGCCTGGCTCGATCGTTGGGAGGGCGCGAGACTGGCGGCGTATGAATCGGAGCTCGCGCATCGGGTCGAGGCCACCGTCTTCGCGACCGATGACGAGGTCGCGCTCTTTCGGCGGGTATGTGCCGGGGGCCGGGTTGCGGCCGTTCCGAACGGGGTGGACCTTGGGTACTTCCGCCCCCGTCCCGAATCAAGCGACGGCGCGCCTGGACTCCTGGCCTTCGTGGGGACGATGGACTACCCACCCAACCAAGACGCCGCCCAGCATCTCATCCGGGACATCGTGCCCCGGATCGCGCCGACCCGCCGTCCCCACGTTCTCATCGTCGGGCGCAACCCCTCGAAGGCGCTGCTCGACCTCGCCGACCCTCCCGCGGTGGAGGTGACAGGCGAGGTCCCCGACGTTCGCCCGCACCTCGCGAGGGCCAGGGTGGCCGTGGCGCCCTTTCGCATGGGTCGGGGCATCCAGAACAAGGTCCTCGAAGCGATGGCGATGGGCATTCCCGTCGTGGCGAGCCCCCTGGGAGCCCAGGGGATCGGAGCCGGCCCGGCCGACGGTCTGATCGTGGAATCCACGCCCGCCGACTTCGCCTCGCGCCTCGAGGGACTCCTGGCGGCCCCCGAGGCCACGGCCGCGCTGGGGCGACGGGCCCGGGCATACGTGGAGGCCCACCATCGCTGGGACATCTCGACCCAGCGGCTGGAAACCGTGCTGGATTCCGCGATGCAGAGGGCGCCGAGATGACTCCGCGACTCGGTGTCGTCGTTCCGACGCTCAATCGCCCGGACGCCTTGCTGCGCTGCGTGCGTTCGATCCTGGCGGGGGAGGTTCTCCCCGACGTGTGTATCGTCGTCGATCAGAGCGACGGAGAGGAGACCCGCGAGACTCTGCGGACGGGGGTGGATGATCCCCGGGTGCGTTATCTGCGCTCGGGCGGGCGAGGGTTGTCCAGAGCGCTGAACGAAGGAATCGGTGCGGTCGGCACGGAGATCGTGGCGATCACGGGAGACGACTGCACGGTCGATGCGGGTTGGCTGAAGGGCGTTCGTGACGCGTTCGAGGCGACGCCCGAGCTCGGCATGGTGTTCGGGACGATTCTCCCTACCCACCACGATTCCGACCTGGGATTCGTGCCCTCGTATCGGCCCGCGACGAGCATCATCGTGCGGAAGATTGCTCAAAAGGACCGCATCGGAGGAACCTCGGCGTGCATGGCCCTTCGCACCACGGCGTGGGAACGGCTGGCGGGATTCGATCGACAGTTGGGTGTCGGCGCTCCACTGCGGTCGGCCGAGGACGCCGACCTCACCCTTCGCGCGCTCGGACGGGGTATCGCCGTTTCCCAGGAACCGGGGATCGCGGTCGTGCACCACGGATTTTTCGCATGGGAGGAACGCGGTGAATTGATCCGGAGGAACTGGTATGGGACGGGTGCTGCCTTCGCCAAGTTCCTGCGCCTCGAGCCCGCCGCAGGCGCCCGAGCGCTGCTCTCGACGGCCTTCCGCTGGACGGGAAACGGCTCCCGGGTGGCGGCCGGTCTCGGCCGGGGAGCCCACCGCTGGCAATCGGCCAGGGCCTTCCTCACCGGCTTCCGTGAGGGGCTGCGAACGGGCATCGACCGGCGGACCGGTCACTTTATTTCGAGTGACTGACGACCCTTCTCGCGGCCCGCTCCGAGGCGGCCGAGAAACTTGGCGACTCGGAACCACGCCGACAGGAACCCGGCGGCCCCGAAGGGCAGCGGCCGCGTGTAGTCGCGCCGCAGAACAGGTCGAGGCTCCACCCGTGGGCGAGGCCCGATTTCGGCCGTGAGCGCGGCCAGGTGCGGTCCATGCCGGGCGAGGAACCGACCGTGTAGGACGCCTTCGCGCGTCAGCTCGCGAAGAGTCGGGCGATTGCGGTGGTAGATGATGGCCTCGTGGACGTAGCGCCACGCGTAGCCGGCCGCTCGCATGCGGAGGGCGAGGTCGACGTCTTCACAGCGCATCATCGATTCGTCGAACAGGCCCACGGTGGCCAGGACGTCGCGCCGGGTCGCGAAGTTCATCGTGATGATGTAGCCGGGCCAGAGCACCTCCATGGCCTTCTGGTGGTCGTGGATTCGTTCGCCGAACTGCGCGATCGTACCGGCGTCCGGGAAGGCCAGAATTCGGCCGCCGCTCGCGCCGATGCCGGGGTCGGCGAGGGGTGCCACAAGGGTGCCCAACCACGCGGAATCCACCACGCAGTCCGAGTCGGTAAACGCCACGATATCCGTCTCAGAATCGCGGATCCCGGCGTTTCGCGCGGCAGAGGGCCCCCGCGTCGCTTCCTGCATCAGGCTCACTCTGCCCGGGTGCACGGCGATGATCCGTTGAATCCTCTCGCGAGACCCGTCGGAAGACCCGTTGTCGACGGCGACGATTCTCAGGCGGTCCCGAGGGTACGCCGACCCCAGGAGAGACTCGAGACACGCGCCGACAGTCTCGACCCGATTGAACACCGGGACCACCACCGTCACGTCGGGTTGGAATGCGCCGCTCAAGGAGGTGCCGTTTTCGGGGAGTTCGATCCGCGCGGGATGTCGATCGATGGTGAGCCGAATGGACCAGATTCCTTGCGCCCCGGCAACCAGACCATACCAACCACGGGGAGTGGCGGGAAACGGAGGTCAAGAGGCGGGCGGAGCGATTGACGTGTATCGTCCGCCCCGGAACCACGGCCCAACCGCACCCGTCGCCGCCCCAACCACGCTGAGGAGGCACATTGCGAATCCTCTACCTCACACACCTCTACCGTCCGTCGCTCGGGGGGGTACAGCGGTCGGTGCATACACTGGCGACCGGGCTGCGGGGCCGAGGACACGAGGTCGGGATCGCCTGCCAGCATCCGTCCCACGGCAATACCGAGGGGGATGACGTCGGGCACGTGCTGGGCCTTCAGATTCCCGACCCCTTCCGGCGCAGCCCCTGGGCGTGGATCGCGCGACGCCGACTCGACCGGGCGAATTCCGTCGCGCTCCGGGAGTGGGCGCGCACGCGTTCGATCGACCTCGTCCATGCCCACCTGATCAACGCAGACACGCGATACGCACGACCACTGGCCGACGCCCTCGGCGTGCCGATGGTGGTCACGCTCCGAGGGGGAGAGACCGAGCACTGGCTCGAGGCTCATCCCGGGCGGCCGGCGTACGTGCGCCGGATCTTGGGTGAGGCCGATTTTGTCACCGCTCTGAGCCCGTCCCTTCTGGACATGGCCATCGACCTGGAGCCAAAGGTCGCGGAGCGCTCGGCCGTGATCCCCAATCCGTGCCGTCCCGAAGCGATCCGGGCCGGTGCGAGCCCCGAGGTCGCCGCCGGCGAGCCGAACCGTCCCTTCGTCGTGTTCGTGGGACGCCTGGCCGCCATGAAGGGCATCGAGACGCTGATCTCAGCGCTGCACCGGGTTCACACCGATGAACCGGACCGCGCCCTCGACCTCGTGCTCGTCGGCGATGGGGAGCTCCGAGTGCCCCTCGAGAGGCAGGCCCGTGATGGCCCCGCGTCGGCCCGGATCCACTTCCTGGGGGAGATGGACCGCCGACGGACGCTGGGCCTCGTGCGTCGGGCCCAGGGTCTGGTGCTGCCCTCGATCTCGTCGGAGGGCTGTCCGAATGTGGTCATGGAGGCGCTGTCTCTGGGCACACCCGTGCTGACCTCCGACCTCCCCGCCGCGGCGCACATGATCGATGCAGGGGCGGCGGGAGCCGTATTCCCCCGTCGCGACGTTGCTCGACTGGCCGCCCTCCTCCAGGCGCTGGGGGCGGAGCGTCTGCCGGTCGATCGATGGCGGGAGGCCGGACTTCGCCTGCTGGCGGAGCGTCACGACCCCGAGCGGATCTTCGCCCGCTACGAGTCCCTCTACGGCCGGCTGACGCGGGGCGAGCGCGGATAGCGGACGCTCACACCCCTGCCTCAGTCCTCCTCGATGCTCCAGACCATCTGGATCCCGAGGCTGTGGGCTTCTCGCCTCGGGGGCGACCCGGGGCGCGCAGGGTCGAGAACGTTCCTGGGATCGGCGTTCCCGGGGCACCAGATCGGGGCCGCCCGCTTCGGGTGCTGCGGTTGAATGCAGCAAACCGATCAAACGGTCGTGGTCCCCGCCGCGAATGGTCGGTTTGCTGCTCTATGCGATGAGAAGGGCTCAATCCGCGGCGAGCAGCCTGGTCCCCCTGATCGGTTCTCCGCTCATGGAGACGAGAAGAGCGCAATCACCAGGC
>CBDUEZ010000091.1:0-13073 GCA_965366355.1 uncultured bacterium | reverse complement strand
ATGCCCGGGGTGAACGTCCGGCACCGATTCTGGTATGATTCCGCGCCCTACCCCTTATCGTGTCGAACCCCACCGAGGTCTGTATGGATGTGTTGATCGTCGAGTCTGCGGCCAAGGCCCGCACTCTCCAGAAGTACCTCGGTAAGGACTGGGCTGTTCTGGCCACGGGCGGGCACGTCGAGACCCTCCCCAACGACCGCACCCGACACGGAAAGGACGCCAGCAAGGCATTCTGGTCGAACCGGCCGGGCCAACTCCCTTCCCCGCCCTGGGTATGGACCGACCGCGGCGAAGAGGCGGTCGCGACGATCCTCGAGAAGGCCGGCGACACGCCCACCTTCTGGATCGCGACCGACCCCGACCGCGAGGGCGAGTTCATCGCGTGGAGCCTCGAGCGGCGCCTCGAGGGGCGCGGCCCGACCCACCGCGTGACCTTCCAGGAGGTGACCGAAGAGGCCGTACGGGCGGCGCTCGACACGCCGCGCGGCGTCGACCAGCGCATGGTCGAGAGTGCGCTCGTACGCAAATTCCTCGACCGGCTGGTGGGTTTTCGCACGTCGAAGATGGCGAACGGGGTCGTGCCGGGCCGTGGCAACTCCATGGGACGCGTGCAGACGCCGACGTTGGGCTTCGTGGTCGAGCGGGAGCTGGAGCGTGAGGCCCACGTGCCTATTCCCTACTTCGAGGTCCGGGCGAACGCGGCCGGTGTGGGGCTCACGACCCGTTTTCACGAGCCCGACGACCCCGCGGCCTGGCGCGACGCGGCCGACAAGGTGCACCCCACCCGCACGTTCGAGAGGGAGCTGGCCGAGGCGGCCTCCGCCGCCCTCGAATCGGCCGGGAGCGTCACGCTGACCGAGGTGAAGCCGTCGACCAGTTCGCGGCGACCCGCGGCACCGTTCTCGACCGACGCCCTGCTCCAGTCGGCGGGGTCTCGCTTCGGGTGGTCGCCCCGCAAGACGTCGTCGCTGGCTTCGATGCTCTACGAGGCGGGGCACATCACCTACATTCGTACCGACTCGACCCGGCTGGCCGACTCGGCCGTGGCCCAGGCCCGCGCGGTCGTCGAGAAGTCGTTCGGCGCCGACCACCTCGGCCCCTCGGCCAAGGGCAACGTCGCCACCGGCCCGGTCCAGGACGCCCACGAGGCGATCCGGCCGAGTCGTCTGGAGGTCGACGAAGTCGGTATCGACGACGCCGACGCCCGCCGTCTCTACCGGCTGATCCGGGCTCATACCCTGGCGAGCCAGATGGCGCCCTCGACGACCGCGTCTCGCCGGATCACGGCCGAGTGTGCCGACTTCGATCGCTCGCTGACCGGAACGGTGTCGTGGCGCACCTTCGCGGGCTGGGAGGCGGCCTATGAAGAGTTTATCGGAGAGCGGGCCACGGAGCCCCCGGCGATTCCGCTCGAGGTAGGCGCGGTGTGGACGCTCGATCCGGCGACGGAGGAGTCCCCGAACCCGCTGTTCGTCGAAGACGAGACGCGCCCCCCCGGCCGCTACCGCGCGCACACGCTCATCAAGGCGATGAAAGATGCCGGTATCGGACGACCCTCGACCTACGCCCGCACCGTCGAAAAGCTCGAGGAGCGAGGCTACGTCACGCAGGAAGACAGCGCCCTGGTGCCCACCGAGCCGGGGCGTGCGATCTGGACGCGCGCGGCTCCGTTGTACGCCCGGGAAGTCGACGACGAGGGTGAGGGAAAGGGGCTGGAACTCTTCAGCCCGGAGTTCACCTCGCGAATGGAAGAGCGCCTCGACGAGCTCGCATCGGGCGAGTTGTCGGCGCCCGAAACGTGGGAGCGCTGGCGCGATCTGATTCGCGACCTCCACGAGGAGGCCCGTGAGCGGAAACAGTCGGGCGAGAGCACCCTGCAGCAGCAGGACATGCTTCAGCGTCTGCTCGTCAACGCGCCCGAGCCTCGCCCCGTCGAAGTGGAGGCGATCGCTGCCCTGTCGTGGGCCGAGGCCCAGGAAGTCATGTCGGGGCTGCGTGAGGCCGGAGTCGTGCCCGCGCCGACCGAGCGGCAGCGGGCCTACATCGAGCGCCTTCTCTCCGACCTGGATCTCGACGACGAAGAGGCCGTCGCCATCGTGGGCGCCGCCGGTGTCGACGGTATTCGCACCACGACGGCCGCCAGCGAGGTGATCGACGAACTACAGACGCTCTACGACGAGCGGCGCCCGCCGAGCGCGAAGCAGCGCCGTTTCATCGAGGGACTGATCGAAAAGGTCGGGATTCCCGAGCCGGAGGCGGCCGCCTTGGTCGATGCGGGGTCGCTCGACGACCTCACGGGCGGGCGCGAAGGCAGCGCCAGCGCGCTGATCGACGCCCTGACGGCGCGGCTCGAAGCGGCCGGGTGAGCGCGGCTCTACGACCCCGAGCGCAGGAAGACGGCGCCCAGCAGGTCGACGCCGAAGACGCCCGGTTGGCCCGTGCCCGCGATGCCGACCGCGACCCAGACTCGTCCCTGTGCGTCGGTCGTCAGCGGACGAGGAGCCAGCGTGCGGGTCCAGGACTCCGGGACCGGTCCCTGCGAGCTGAAGCCGCCCCCGTTCGGGTCGGCTGGGCCCGCGTACACGCGCACGTCGGCCTCACCGGTGAAGGCGCGCAGATCGGCCGACAGGGTCACGCTGTAGCTCGTGCTCGGCTCCAGCGTGAACGCGCGCTCGAGCCAGATGAAGTCACCGCCGTCGACGAGGGAGATGCGCACATAGTTCGAACCGGCCGAGGCCTCGCCCGCGGTGACGGCCCCGGAGCCGACGGTGGCGGGCGTTTGATCGACGCTCCAGCCATCCAGCCCCGCCTCGAACGAGGTCTCGTCCTGCAGCTCGGGGGTGACCTCGAGGGCAGACGTGCGGTCGCAGCCGGAGGCGGCGATGAGGGAAATGGCGAGAATCGAAAGGGAGGGTCTGATCATGTGGGCGCCTTGGTCGTGCAGGAAATTCCCGAAGGACAAAAATAACCCACGATGACCATTCTCGTCACCGGAGCCACAGGATACGTCGGCGGCCGTCTCGTTCCCCTCCTCCTCCAACGGGGCCACAAAGTGCGGGTCTTCGTGAGAGATCCCGCCCGGGTTGCGGCGCGCCCCTGGGCGTCCCAGGTCGAGATCGCCGTCGGCGACATGGCTGATGCGGGGTCGATCCGCGAGGCCCTCGAGGGGATCGACGTGGCCTACTACCTGGTTCATGCGATGAGTGGGCCCGGTGACTTCGCAGCGCGGGACCGCGCCTGGGCCGGCGCGTTCGTCGCGGCCGCGCGGGCGGTCGGGGGGATCGACAAGGTGATCTATCTGGGGGGATTGCTGCCGAGTCAGGAGGGCGGCGGTACGCTGTCGAAGCATCTCGCCTCGCGCGCCGAAGTGGGCGAAATCTTGCGAGAGGGCCTGCCTGCGCTCGAGTTCCGGGCGGGTCCCGTGATCGGCTCCGGATCGGCGTCGTTCGAGATGGTGCGCTATCTCACCGAGCGGCTCCCGGCGATGGTGGCGCCGAAGTGGATCCGCAACGCGGTTCAACCCATCGGAGTTCGAGACGTCCTCGCCTATCTGGCCGGGGCACTCGACCGTCCAGAGGAGACGGGGGTGGTCGAGATCGGTGCGCCGCCCCTCTCCTTTCGCGACATGATGCTCGAGTACGCTGAAGTACGGGGGCTTCGGCGGTGGATCTTTCCCGTGCCGATCCTCGCCCCTGGACTCGCCGCGCGTTGGGTGGGGCTGGTCACCCCCATCACCAACGATCTGGCGGTGCCGTTGGTGCGGGGCGTCGTTCGTCCTGTGCTGGCCGATACCACCCGGGCGCGCGAGCTGTTTCCCGAGATCGAGCCGATCTCGTACCGGGCGGCGGTCGAACTGGCGCTGAAACGCACCATCGAGGGAGAGATCTCCACCCGATGGAGCGGGTCGGGGGGCGGCGACGCAGGCTACCGGTTCGACGATAAGGAAGGGGTCGTTCGCGAGATCCGGACTCGGCGCGTCGACGCCTCCCCCGAAGCCGTGTACCGCGCGTTCGCCTCGCTCGGGGGACGCCGCGGCTGGTTGGTGTGGAATCGCCTGTGGGCGCTGAGGGGCCTCCTCGACCAGGTGGTGGGAGGGCCCGGGCTACGCCGGGGACGCCGACATCCGGTGGATCTCGAAGCGGGAGAGGCCGTCGATTTCTGGCGGGTCGAAGAAGTGAAACCTCCCCGGCTCCTCCGGCTGCGAGCAGAGATGAAGCTCCCTGGCCGTGCATGGCTGCAATTCGAGGCGGTGCCGGAGGGTCCGACGACACGCCTGGTTCAATCGGCCTTCTTCATGCCGTCGGGGCTCTTCGGGGTTCTGTACTGGTACTCGCTCTATCCGGCCCATCGCTTCATCTTCAGCGATCTCGTCGACGCGGTCGCGGCCGATGCCGAGGCGGGTCGCCCATCGATCGAGGAGAAGCAACGACATGACGCCTGAGCGGTTCGCGAGGCTGCGCAGGGTGCTCGAGGGTCGACAGCCCGACCTGACGGTTCTCATGGATGGTGTGCACAAGCCCTACAACCTGTCGGCCGTCGCGCGCAGCTGTGATGCGGTCGGGGTGCTGGAGTTGCATGCTGTGCCCGCCGCAGATCCCAAGCCGCTGAATCGACAGGTCTCCGCCGGCACCTCGAAGTGGATTCCGATGCATCTGCACGAGACCACCGAGGGGGCCACCCGAGAGCTTCGCCGCCAGGGCTTCACCCTGGTCGCGGCACACACCGATCCAGGGGCGGTCGACTTCCGCGAGGTCGACTTCACACGTCCAACGGCGATCGTCGTCGGCTCCGAGCTTCACGGGCTGTCGGATTCGACTCTCGGGCAGGTGGACCAGACCGTGTTCGTACCCATGGTTGGAATGGTGCGGTCGCTGAATGTGAGCGTGGCCACGGCCATTCTCCTGTATGAGGCCCAACGACAGCGGCAAGCCGCCGGGATGTACTCGGCTCCTCGATTGCCTCCGGAACGATTCGAGGCGCTGCTCTTCGAGTGGGCCCACCCGGAGATCGCCCGCGGTTGTCGGGCGGCAGGACTCGCCTACCCCGCCCTCGACGACGAGGGCGAGGTCATCGAAATGCCAGAGGGGTTTTAGGGAATGGAACGCTTCGACGCCGACCTTCTGCTCACCACCACCCAGGTGGCCGAACTCCTATCGGTTCACCCCTCGACGGTGAAGCGGTGGTGCAATGAGGGGGAATTGGACTTCGACACGACCGCGGGCGGCCACCGTCGACTGCACCTGCACGATGTCGTCTCCCTTTCGCGTGCGCGGTCGATTTCGACCTTTCTCGACCCGTTCGCGCCCTACGAAGGGCATGTGTGGACCGCCGTGAATCAGGCGGTTCAGGGGGGGTCGTTCCAGCGCGTGAACGCTCTCGCGATGGGTTGGCTGATGCGGGGGTACGTGAGCCGGGTCGCGGCGTTGTTTACCGAAGTCGGCCGCCACCCGGGGCTGTCGCTCACTCGGTTCTGTGACGAGTGCGTTCGTGGCTTCATGACGGAGATAGGGGGCGGTTGGCGCTCGGGGCGCCTTCGCGTCGCAGAGGAGCATCTTGCGAGCGAGGCCCTGGTCGAGGTGCTTCTTCGCATGAGGGACGCGGACTCGTCTTCGTTGAGGCGCGGGGCACCTCGGCGGCCCGTGGCCATCGTGGGTTGCATGGAAGGCGTTCGCCACGCATTGGGGGTGCAGTGTGTGCGACTGCTTCTGGAACAGCGCGGGTGGGAGGTTTTTTTTCTCGGTGCCGATGTACCGATCGAGGACTTCGCGGCGATTCAGCGTTCCCGCGAAGCCGAACTCGTGTGCGTATCGTTCGCACCCCCGACGTCAGCGGTGGATATGACGCGGGCTGTGCGGATTCTCGGCCAGTTCTACAAGTCGGAGCAGCCGTACACACTGGCCCTTGGAGGGCAGGTGTGCGAGCAACCGTACCTCGACGATGTCGAAGTTCCGTTTAGGGAACTCGCGGTCTTCGGGTCGTTGCTCGAATTCGAGGCGGCCCTCGACGCCCTCTAGGACTCCATGCGGCCGAGTTGGTGGCGGAGCGAGTCTTCGAGGCCCTCGTACCGGAACGAGTAGCCGGCCGCCACGGCGGCCTCGGGGCGCGCCCGCTGTCCCTGCAGAAGAAGCTCGTCGCCCATCTCTCCGAGCATGGCGCGCACGGCGAGCGCAGGCACTGGAACGACCGTTGGTCGGTTCAGGATTCGCCCCAGAATGTCGGTGAAGGTCGCATTCGTGACCGGATTCGGACCGGTGCCGTTGATGACGCCCTTGATGCTTCGGTTCATGAGGGCGTGATAGAAGATTCCCACGCAGTCGTCGAGATCGACCCAGGGCACGTATTGCCGTCCGTTGCCGACCCGGCCCGCCATGCCCGACTTGAAGGCGGTCAGCATCACGGGCAGAGCGCCTCCGCCCGGGCTCAGGACGAGGCCGTTGCGCACCTTGACGACCCGTACACCCGCGCCCTCGGCCCGTTTCGCCGCGGCCTCCCATTCGACACACACGTCGGCGAGGAACCCTTTGCCCCGCCCACTCGCCTCTGTGATGATCTCGTCTTTACGGCCGCCGTAGAATCCTACGGCCGAGGCCATGACCAGGGTCTTCACATCGTGGAGTCCGGCGACGGCCTCGGCCAACGTGCGGGTGCCCTTCACCCGGGAATCGCGGATCGCGTCCTTTTTCGCGCGAGTCCACCGGACGCCGTTGATGGGCTCTCCGGCGAGGTGCACCACCGCGTCGACGCCAACCAACCCCTCGGTGTCGACATGGCCCGCCATCGGGTCCCAGAAGACGGCTCCGTCGACGGCTCGGCTGCGGCTCCGGACCATCGGTACGACCTGATGGCCTCCCGAGGTCAGGAGCGCCGAGAGGGCTCGTCCGATGAGTCCCCCGGCTCCGGTGATCGCCACCTTGATCCGCGGCCGGTCGGCAAACGCCTTGTGGAGGTCGAGATCATGGGCGAGCCGGCGGTGCCGGAAGGCGAAACCGCGCACGAGGTCGCGCTGAACCATCGGTCCGGCGAAAAACTCGCCGGCCATGCCCATCGGGGGTTCCCACTCCACCTCGTCTTCCATGAGGGTCCCGCCCCCGTCGTCGCTCGAAAACCGGTGTGTGTGGACCCATCGCTCGAAGGGGCCTTTGACCTGCACGTCGACGAACTGTCGATCCTGAATGAAGTCGCGGTGCTCGACGTGCCAGGCCAGGTCGATCGGGCCCTTCTTCATCACGAGTTCGACCGTGGCACCCTCTCGAATCCCGCCCGAGGCGCGGGTAACGCGCATGTCTTCCCACGGGGGGGTGAGACGCTGGAGCGCTCCCGGCCTCTCGTGCCAGGCAAACACGTCTCCAACCGGGTGTTTCAGAGACGACGAGTGACGAAAAACCGGCATCAGGGGGACTCCTTCGAGAACCGCTTCATGTATTCGCCGAGTTCGACCTTTCGGCGGGTCGAATCGGAAGACATCGAACGTACCGTGCCGTAGACCGGGCGTTCCGGCCAACCGCGATCGAATCGGCCGAGCACCCAGAAAATCCCGCTGTAGGAGTTCGGGTCGCGCCCATCGAGGGCGTATCGATTGTTGAGTTCGATCATCACGTCGAGGGCGATGCGTGGATGGGGCGACCATTCGAGAATCTTCTTGCCCCACAACATGCGCAGGTAGTTATGGATGACCCCGTCGCGGCGAAGCTGCTGCTGCGCGGCATTCCAGAGCGGGTCGTGTGTGACGCCGGCATCGAAGGCGTCGAGATCGTAGACATGGGGGCGCGGATCCTCGAGATGTGCCGAGAGGGTGCGGGCGGCCCAATTCGGGAGACTCTCGTATCGATCGTAGTCCTCCCGCTCCGCCGCGAAGTTGAAGCCCAGTTCTCGCCAGGTCACGAGTTCCTCGAGGAAGGCCTCTGCGGCGGGCGACATGCCCCACCAGCCTTCCCGCTTCGCCGTGACCTGGCCGAGCAGTCGTAGCGGGTTCCAGCCTTCGCGCTCGACGACCCGGTGAAACACTTCGTGGGCCGAGAGGTGTCCCCAGTGGAGCCAGGGAGAGAGTCCGCTGCTCGCGTTGCGATCCGGGTGGTTGCGCCCCTCCAGGTAGTCGTCGAGGCCGTGATCCAGAAAGGCGTCGAGGTGCCGTCGCCCCGCACTGCCGCCGCCGCGCGCATCGGTGACCGGCACGTCGTATTCCAGGGGCAGTCGAGCCAGAGCCGCCGAATCGCCGTCGAGGAGGGCCGCCGACGCCATGGGCCAACGCTCCACCAGGCCGCCGAGAGTGGCCGAGGCCTCGCGGTCGGGCGATCCAGGGCGCGGCAGTGTGAGGCTTCCGAGAGGATCGGGATCCGGCGCCTCGCCGAGGTGCTCGGGGAGCCGTTTGTGCAGGTGGCGGCGGAAGTGCACCGCCGCGGTGAATGTGCGCTTCGCGGCGCGCATCGGGAGAAGGCCGTTGGAGTCGACCCGTTCCAGCCTCACGTCCAACACTCGACCCGCCGCGGCCTGCATGGCCGGGAGAAAAAACACCGGATAGTCGTCGGTGACGACCACGCAGGCCCGCGACGCCAGTGTCGCGAGGAGCCCCTTCCCCGCTCCCGGTTCGGGCTCGACATACGGCAGATACGTCACCGGTGTGCCGGCCAGACGCTCGCGGTGCTCCCGCATGCCGTCGAGGGCAAAGCGGTGATGACGGGGCGAGGACCAGGGGTAGCCGACGCGCAGCGCCTCCAACACGACCAGCGGTTTTCCGAGCGACCGCGCCCAGCTCAGGGCATGATCGAGGGCGAAGTTCCACTCCAGTCGACGCTGCGACACCATCCAGTAGACCACGTAGTCCCGATCCCCCCGAATGGGGGCATCGTTCAGAGCGCTCAGGCGTGGGGCAGGTATCGATTCCATGGCGCTCGGCTACCCGCGAGGACTCGCCACGTTCGGCCGATCCACTCCCTAGGGCGCCGGTCGGGCTCCGGATGCCCCTTCGAGGCCCGCGACCGTGCGAAGCAGGTCGTCGCGATATGCCGGCTTCACGATGACGGCCGCCTGACCGCCGAAGCCAATCGGGTCCATCGAGGGTTCGACGATCAGGATCACCGGGATCTTCGAGGTCATCGGATGGTCCTTGAGCTGTCGCAGCACCGATCCCGACGGAATGTCGGGCAACATACCGGCCAGCGCGATGAGGTCGGGCCGGGCCTCGTGCGCCAGATCGAGCCCTTCCCGGCCCGACGAACCCATCAACACCTCGAGTCCGAGGTCGGCCATGAGTCGCGCCAGGGCGACGCGGTCCTCGTCGTCATCGTCGACGACGAGAACCGTGCGCACGGTGGCGTCGGGGATCGCGGGGGCCTGTCCGTCGTCGCTGGTCGAGGCCTGCGCCTGGGCGGTCGCTGAGGTAGGGCCGCCGCCGGTCGCCGGGACCGGTCGGCCGCCGGTCACCGCGGTCTTCGCGTCGGCGCCCTCCGCCGCGGTCGTCACCGATGCATGGGCCGCCTCGGCGGGCCGCGGGGTGTGGTCGAGCCGAATCGTAAAGGTCGAGCCCTCGCCCACCGTCGATTCGACCTCGAGATCATACCCGAGCAGCTGGCAGATCGAGCGGGAGATCGCGAGCCCCAGACCCGTGCCGCCGAACCGCCGGCTCGTGCTCTGGTCGGCCTGTGAGAAGGCGTGGAAAATCGCCTCGAGGCGATCCGGCTTGATTCCGATCCCGGTATCGCGCACGGCCAGGCTCGTCGGTGCGCCCTGGGCGTCGATGCCGAGGGTCACCGTGACGGTGCCGCCTTCGGAGAACTTCACGGCATTGCCGATGAGGTTGATCAGCACCTGTTTCAGCTTCGCAGGGTCGGTCTGGATCATGGGGGGGCGGTCGGCCGGGAAACTCGCGACGAGCTGAACCTCGCGATCCCGGGCCTGGCCCTCGAGCTGGTCGACCGTCTCGGTGACGAAGTCCTGCAGGTCGACCCGTTCGATCACCAGATCCATGCGACCCGCCTCGATCTTTGCGAGGTCGAGCACTTCGTTGATCAGCGCCAGAAGGTGCTTCCCGTTGGCCTGCACGCGTCCCAGGAAACCCAGCTCCTTCTCGTCGAGATGGTCGTTCTTGTTCTTGAGCAGAATGTTGGAAAAACCGATCACGGAGTTGAGGGGCGTGCGCAGTTCGTGGCTCATATTCGCGAGGAACTGGCTCTTGGCCCGATTGGCCGCCTCGGCCTCCTCCTTCGCGAGGCGAATCGCCTCCTCGGCCTCGATTCGCCGGGTCACATCGCGACCGAACATGACCGCACCCGTCGTTCCGTCGCCTTCATTGATGGGATTGCAGAAGATCTCGAAGGCCCGTGTCTGGCCCTCGAGCGAATTTTCGCGCAGAACCGAAAAGCGTCGACCCCTCAGGGCCCGCGCGTAGGTCTCGGCGTACCACTCGGCATCGGCGGGGCCGAACACCTCGGCAGGCCCGTCACCGACCCGGGGTTCGCGCCCCCAGCGGGCTTCGGTGGCGAGCGAGAACGCGCTGTTGAAGGTGACCAATCGTTGGCGGGTGTCGATCGACCAGATCATGTCGCCGGTGTTTTCCACCAGCGCCTGGACGTTGGCCCGCGACGCGGCCAGCTCGCGCTCGGCCAGGCGCTGGGCCGTGACGTCGCGGAAGATGGCCTGCGTGGCCACGGGAGTGCCGTCGACCATGTGGCGGGTCGCTCGACCGGCGCACACCACGACCTGGCCATCTTTGGTGATGAATTCCGCGACGATCTCCTCGGCGGTGTCGCCCTCGAGCGCTTTCCGAAACTGCCGCAACACACGCCGCCGGCACCGCGGGTGCAGGAGGCTCGCGAGCTCCATGTCGTGCATCTCGGAGCGGCGGTAGCCGAGGGCACGCTCCCAGGCTCGGTTGACGTAGACGATGCGGCCTTCGGGCGAGGTGCTCTGGATCAGGTCGTGGGCCGAGTCGAGAAACCCCTGCAACCGTTCCTCCGAGCGCAGGAGTACGACCTCGGCCTGTCGCCGCACCTCGACCTCATGGGCGAGGGCCTCGTTGGCGACGGCGCCGATTCGCAAGGCCTCCTCTTCGCGCCGAAAGGTCTCGTGCATGCTCACCAGAAGCCCCGCCCCCACCGCGATATAGGACGACAGCTTGAGGAGGTGGCCGGCGTCGAAGAAGGGATCGTAGAGGCCTACGGAGCGAGACATGAAGGCGAGGTGCCCCACCGTGGCGATGGCGAGGCCGAGCACGAGCCAGTACTCGAACGCATCGGTGCGCCAACGGCCCCGCCGGAGGTATCCCGCCGTGGCGATGCCGAAAAGCGCGGCCGGAAGGAGATCGCCGGGACGCGGAAGAAGCCAATCGGGGTGGACCGCCCGGGGAGTGGGAGCGAGCCCGAATACGAGAAGGACGGCGGCGGTCAGGATCAGTGCGGCCGTATATACCCGTGTCTCGCGCACCTCGGTGCCGTCGTCGTCGAGGGCTCCGAACGCACTCAGGGCGAGAAACAGCGAAAGGAACACCCGCGCCTGGAGCCACGTCCACGCAGCCACATCGGTCGAGACCGCGAGCCCCGCCCCGCCGAGCAGATCCGACGAGACGAACGCGTGCACGGCGTCGAGGATTCCCGTCGCCAGGAACCCGGTGCCGATGAAGACGAAGATTCGTTGACGGCGGGCGTAGAAGCGCGCGAGCGCGAGGGCTCCGAGCACGGCGGCCAGAACGACCGACCCGACCTCGGTCGTGAGATGCCAGGCGGGATTCGAGAGCCCGTCGGGCGGAATGACCAGGGCCGCGGCCAACAACACGACCACGACGCCGATCAGGGTGGCGACCCGGCGGAGCGGGAGTGCCGGGGGCGACGAGCCGTCCCCGGACGGGGCGCCGGTTCTCTCGGTCAGGGTCGAGAGTCTAGACATCGCCGAATGGCGCCCTTGAGGACCGCCTCATCGACGATGGGTTTGCTCACGTAGTCGTCGAATCCGGCCTGAAGATAGCGCTCGCGATCTCCGGCCATGGCGTGGGCGGTCAGGGCGATGACGGGCACCGAGGTGAAGCTTGCCTCGGTCCTCATCCAGGCGAGCACTTCCGTGCCATCCATCCCCGGCAGGGAGATGTCGAGCAACACCACGTCGGGATTTGCGGCGACGAGCCCCTCTACGGCCTCGTTCCCCGTCTCGAATTCCACGATCTCGAAGTCGTCCTCGAGAATCGCCTCGACGAGCATTCGATTGTCGGGGTTGTCTTCGACTACGGCGAGGCGCGGTTTCATTCTGAGAGTCCGCCGAGGATCTGCTGGAGCACGGCCTCGGCCTCCGCGTAGGCGGCGCGGAGCCTCGCAAAGAGCGCATGGGAGTCGGCCTCGCTGCCGGCCTTGGTTGCCGCCTCGAGTTGGGCCGCCACCTCGCTGACCTCCATGGCTCCGACGTTGCCGGCGCTCGACTTGAGGGAGTGCGCTCCGCGGTGAGCCTCTTCGAGGTCTCCGCCCGGTGCGAGTCCGTTTTCGATCTGTTCGAAGCGTTCGGGCGTGTTCTCGAGAAAAAGTCGGAGCATCTGCTTGAGCAGCTTGTCTCCGCCCCATTCCACGAGGCGCGCGATCGCCTCCCGATCGATGGCTTGTGAATTAATCATATGTTTACAGTCTACCCGACGTCCGATCGGGGTGCAAAGGAAATCTTGGGCCCTCAGACACTGCGCAGATGGGCGCCCTGTGTGGCCGTTCGAAGCGCCTTTACTCCGGCCGCGGCACCGTCCGGGTGCCGAAACACCGACGACCCGGCTACGAGAACGTCGGCTCCGGCGGCCACGATGGCTGCCGCGTTGTCTGGGGTTACGCCCCCGTCGACCTGCAGCCGAGCGTCGGATCCGGACTCATCGAGCAGCTGCCGCGCCTGGCGCAGCCGAGCGAGCGAACGCGGAATAAAACGCTGGCCGCCGAAACCCGGATTGACCGACATGATCAGAACGAGGTCGAGATCCGGGACGATGTCACGGAGTACGTCGACGGGAGTGGCGGGGTTGATCGCGACGCCCGGCCGAACGCCGAGTTCGCGAATCTGCTGCACGGTGCGGTGAAGATGGGTTTAATTTCCACCATTGAAGAAGCTGCAGGCCG
>CBDUEZ010000090.1:0-13089 GCA_965366355.1 uncultured bacterium | reverse complement strand
GGTCGCTCGGCAAGGGACAACGACACTCTGTCGCTTCGGATCGCGCGGCCCCGCGACCTTTGGCTGCATGCGGCGGGCGTCGCGGGGAGCCACGTCATCGTTCGCCGTCCGGAGTCTGGAGATATTCCGAAGAGCGTAGTCGAGAGGGCTGCCGAACTGGCGGCCTGGCATTCAAAGGCGCGCGCCGCCCGCGGAAAGGTGCCCGTTCACTGGTGTGAGGCGCAGGACGTCAGCAAGATGCGCGGCGCCCCTGCCGGACAGGTTCGCCTCAAGCGCTACGACATCATTCGGGTGTATCCGAAGGGCGACGACCCGACCGACACCTAGGACCGCCCGACGCCTCAAGCCCTTCTAGAGCAGGATCGCCGCGGGCTCTTCGAGCATGGCCTTGAGGGTCTGCAGGAAGCGGGAGCCCTGGGCCCCATCGATCACTCGGTGATCGCAGCTCATCGTGATCCTCATTCGCGGCTGCACCACGATCTCGCCGTCGACGACCACCGGCGTCTCTTCGACCCCACCCACCGCCAGAATGCCGGCTTCCGGCGGATTGATGATCGCCGTGAACTCGTGAATCCCGAACATGCCGAGGTTCGACACCGAAAAGGTGCTTCCCGTGTATTCGTCGGGCGTGAGCTTCTTCTGACGGGCGCGGCCCGCCATCTCCTTCACCTCGCGCGAGATCTGCACGAGGCCCTTCCGGTCGGCGTGTTTCACGACCGGAGTGATCAGACCGTCGTCGATCGCCACGGCGACGCCCACGTGCACATGGTGGTAGCGCTTGATGTGGTCGCCGAACCAGGCCGCATTGCAGTCGGGATGTCGAACCAGAGCGGCCGCCGAAGCCTTCAAGACGAAGTCGTTGAACGACACCCGATCGCCGTCCGATTCGATGATAGCGTTCAGTCGGCGCCGCGCCGCCCCGATCCGCGTCATATCGACGTCGATCGTGAGGAAGAAGTGCGGCACCGGACCCAGCGACTCCGACAGGCGGCGTGCGATCGTCTTCCGCATCTGGCTGACCCGCACCTCTTCGAATCCCTCGGCGGCTCCCGCGTCGGACCAGGGGCCGGGCGCCGGCGACGCCGGCGCTGCCGAGGCCGGAGCAGCGTTCTGGGCCGCTTCCACATCGCGCTTGACGATGCGGCCGCCCGGACCCGAACCCTCGAGCGCGGCAAGATCGACACCCGCGTCCTGGGCCAATCGACGCGCAACCGGCGAGGCTTTTACGCGGCCACCCCCGGCCGGGGCCGCCTCGGCCGCCGGGGTTGACGGCTCCGCCGGGGCCTCGGCCTGTTGGGGCGCCGAACCCTCGGCGGAATCGGACGACTCGTTGTCGGACTGCGACTTGGCGGATTCGCTCGATGCGGAGTCGTCGGGCGCGGAGGAGCCGGATGAGACCAGGGCCGAAATGTCTTCGTCGGCCTCGGCGATGACCGCGATCACCGACCCCACGGGGGCCGTGCCGCCCTCTCCGACGAGGATCGATCGAAGCACTCCATCGCCCCGCGCGACCAACTCCATCGTCGCCTTGTCGGTCTCGATTTCGGCCAGGAGGTCACCATTCGAGACGGGGTCTCCCTCGGCCTTCAACCAACGCACGACCTGTCCCTCTTCCATCGTGGGAGACAGGGCCTCCATGTGGACCTTCGTCGCCATAACTCGAGACTCGTGGGTCTAGGGGGTCAACGCCGCGTCGCCCGGCCGCGAAGCGCGGGCCGGACGGAGGCAATCGGGGTGTTCAGCGATACAGTACTCGGTTGCATGCCGCCACCACGCGCTCGGCGGACGGCTTCGCCAACTGTTCCAGATTTTTGGCATACGGCATGGGCACGTCGGCCTGGGAGACCCTCACCACCGGAGCGTCCAGGTCGTCGAATGCCTCGTCCTGCACGAGGGCGACGATCTGCGCACCGACGCCCGCAAAGGCCCACCCTTCTTCGACGTAGACCGCGCGGTTCGTCTTTCGGACCGAGGCGAGAATCGTGTCGACGTCGAGGGGACGGATGCAGCGAAGATCGACCACCTCGGCGCTGACGCCCTCTTTCTCGAGGGTGCGAGCGGCCTGGAGCGCCACGTGCACCATCTTGCCATGCGTGAGGATCGTGACGTCGTCCCCCTCGCGTTTCACATCGGCGACACCGAGCGGAATCACGAAGTCGTCGTCGTCGGGGACCTCGCCCTTGATGTTGTACAGGAGTTCGCCCTCCATGAACGCGACCGGATCCTGGTCGCGAATGGCGGCTTTGAGGAGTCCCTTGGCGTCGGCCGGCGTCGCGGGCGTGACCACCTTCACACCCGGGGCGTGCACGTAGTACGTCTCGCAGGCCTGCGAATGCTGGGCCGACAGTTGTAGAGCCGCGCCGTTGGGACCCCGAAACACGATCGGGCAGGGAATCTGCCCCGCCGACATGTACCGGATCTTCGCAGCGTGGTTGATCACCTGGTCGAGGGCGAGAATCGAGAAGTTGAACGTCATGAACTCGATCACCGGGCGCAGGCCCGCCATGGCGGCGCCGACTCCAAGGCCCGCGAAGCCCAGCTCCGAGATCGGCGAGTCGACGACACGCCGGTCGCCGAACTCGTCGAGCAGTCCCTTCGACACCTTGTAGGCACCGTCGTATTCCGCGACCTCCTCGCCCATGAGAAAGACGTCGGGGTCGCGCGCGAGCTCTTCTCGCAATGCGGCATTGAGCGCGTCGCGATAGGTCATCTCAGCCATCAGCTGTGCGCCTCCGGCCGCTCGCGGCCATCGAGGAACAGTCGGCCGGCGTTGATCTCTCCATACACGTCGGCGTAGAGCTCCGACTCGTCGGGAAAGGGAGACTCGTCGGCGAATTCGAAGGCCTGGAGGGCCGTGGCGCGCGCTGCGGAATCCATTTCCTGCAGCTCGTCGTCGGTCAGGAGTCCCTGCTCCATGAGCGTATCGCGAAGCAGAGCGATCGGGTCGGCCTTCTTGACCTTCCCTTCGACCTCCGACTTGCTTCGATACGTGCCCGACACGGGGTCCGACATGGAATGGCCCTTGAATCGATAGGTCTGCAAATCGACGAATCGAGGCCCTCCGCCGTTCCGCACCTCGTCGGCGAGGCGAGAGAAGGCCTGGTACGTTTCGAGCACATCCTGTCCGTCGACCACGGTCGCGGGAATCCCGTAGGCGCAGGACTTCTCGGAGATCGGAGTCACCGACACGCGGGTGAAGGCGGTGCCCATTCCGTATTCGTTGTTTTCGACGACGTAGATGACCGGGAGCTTCCAGACGGCACTCATGTTGAGCGCCTCGTGGAAGGCCCCCTGATTCACCGCGGCGTCACCCATGAAACAGAGCACGACCCGGTCTTCTTCGCGGTAGTGGATCTTCCACCCGATCCCCGATGCGAGGGGCATCTGGGCGCCCACGATGCCGTGGCCACCCATGAAGCAGCGGTCGACATCGAAGAGATGCATCGACCCACCCTTGCCGCCGGAGCATCCCGTGGCTCGTCCGAACAACTCTGCCATGATCGCATTGGCCGGGAGCCCCTTCGCGAGCGCCTGGGTGTGCTCGCGGTAGGCCGAGATCACGTAGTCGTCGTCCCGGAGGGCGAGGATCGATCCTGCGGCCGCCGCCTCCTGCCCGATATGCAGGTGGCAGAACCCGCCGATCTTGCCGATGGCGTAGGCCTCTTCGGCCTTCTCTTCGAACCGCCGGTAGAGCAGCATTTCCCGTAGCAGCCGCAGAGCGGTCTCGGCGGGAACCCCCTGGAGCGGGTCTGCGTTGGTCGCCGGATCGGTTTCTCGAGTCTTGGTCTCGGCCATGATTAGGGTCGGCCCGTGCGGGGGGGTCTGGCCTCGATCTGTACGAGGGTCGGCATCCGCTGGTTGAGCTCGGGGCGGATCTCGGCGGGCGCCGGGATGTCGGCCTCGAGCACGTCGGTGATACGGCCGGGTCCGCCGGCCTCGACTTCGCGCGCCTGTTCTTTCGCGTGATAGCTGGAGCGAACCAGCGGTCCCGACTCGACATGCCGGAAGCCGAGTTCCTCCTCGCCGATTCGTTTCCACTCCGCGAATTCATCCGGCGTTACCCAACGGGCAACGGGAATGTGCTGCGCGGAAGGGCGGAGGTACTGGCCCAGGGTCAGGATGTCGACGGCCGCTTCGCGGAGGTCGGCCATCGCCTCGCGAACCTCGTGAGGCTCCTCACCCATGCCCAGAATGATCCCGGTCTTGGTGAGGATCTCGGGGGCGATCTTCTTCGAAGCCCCCAGGTAGGAGATCGAGCGCCAGTAGCGCCCACCGGGCCTCACGTCGGGGTGGAGCCGATCGACGGTCTCGAGGTTGTGACCGAGAATCGCCGGCCGAGCCTCGAGCACGGTCGCCAGGGCGGACTCGTCGCCCTTGAAATCGGGGATCAGCACCTCGACCGAGCACTCCGGAAGCAACTCGCGAATTCGCCGAATGGTATCGGCGTAGATTCCGGCGCCGCCGTCGGCGAGTTCGTCTCGATTCACGCTCGTGATGACGACGTGTTCGAGCTCCATGGCCGCGCAGGTCTCTGCGACCCTTCGCGGCTCGTCGAGGTCGAGCTCGGTGGGTAGCCCGTGCGCCACGCCGCAATACTTGCACGCGCGGGTGCACACGTCACCGAGGATCATGAAGGTGGCGGTGCCGGCCTCCCAGCACTCCCCGATGTTGGGACACGCCGCTTCTTCGCACACGGTGTGGAGCGATTCGCTGCGCATCATCTGCTGGAGGCGCAGGTAGTTCGGACCACCCGGCGAGCGCACTTTGAGCCACTCGGGCTTTCGCGAGCGAAGCGGCACGGTATCGAGACCTTCGTGCGCTCGGATACGTGAGGTACCCTTGGGCTTCACGAGGCCCGAGTCCTTGCCTTCCGGAGCGTACCCGCGGGGGGCCGCGGTCCCGGTGCCAGATTTGATCACGGTAGTTCCTCCTACGCCGCGCGCAGTACTCGCCGGCCGGGAGGCGCCGCCACAGGGGCAGGGCGACGTCCCGTTTGTGTCATCGGATCGAGGGTGAGTTCCCAGGGACACCTCGGAGGCGGTCCAGGGAGCCCGCAATGATAGCCAAGCCCCGATGGGGGGTACAAGGCGTTACCCACGGCCCCCTCTGTGAGAGGGCGCCTCGACCTACGGATGACGCCGGTCTAGACCCGTACGACGCTCCACCGCCGGGGCACCCGACCGCGTCTCGCCGGGGCCATGCCCATTGTCGGAGTGGTACCGGTCCAGGACATGCTTGACCACGTCTTCGGGGTCATCGGTCACGTGCAACATGTCGAGATCGTCGGGTGAGATCTTGCGCTCGGCCGCCATGGTGTCGCGAATCCAGTCGATCAGGCCACCCCAATAGTGGGTGCCGACCAGGACGACCGGAAAATTGCGCACCTTTCCAGTCTGGATCAGGGTCAACGACTCGAACAACTCGTCCATCGTGCCGAAGCCACCCGGGAAGATGACAAACGCGTCGGCATACTTCACGAACATCGTCTTGCGCACGAAGAAATAGCGGAAGTCGATGGAGACATCGACGAAGGGGTTGGTGCCCTGCTCGAACGGCAGCTCGATGTTGCAGCCGATCGAGGCGACCCCCGCCTCGCGGGCCCCGCGATTGGCGGCCTCCATCATACCGGGTCCCCCTCCGGTGATGATGCCGAAGCCTGCTTCACCCAGGAGCCGAGCCGTGTCGACACACTTCTGATACATCGCATCGCGAGGGCGCACCCGCGCCGATCCGAAGACCGAGACGCAGGGGCCCATCGCAGCCATACCCTCGAAACCCTCGACGAACTCTCCCATGATCCGGAAGATGCGCCAGGAGTCGAGCGCGAGCGCGAACTTCGGCGTTCTGGAGAGCTCCTGCACGGCGGTCGCGAGAAACCGCTCGTCTTCGGTCTCGCGTGAAGGTGGGGGAGGCGGCACGACCTCCTGGTCGTCGGGAATCTTGGCGCCTTCGTCGTAGGGTTGATCGCTCACCAATGCTCTCCGTCAGCCCGCACTCGCGAGATAGGCAGCCGCCTCTTCGCGAATGGACGGCATCATGTCAGAATGCGCCTGGTAGTCGAGATTCGCCGATGCCAATTCGGCGTCGTAGTTGTCGACGATGCGCTGGAAGAACTCCCTCGCGGCCGCTCCCTGACCCGCTTCCCGGGTCGCCTCGGCGGCGGCGTAGAGAAGGAGGATGTGCTCGGGATCATCGGCCAGGCCCTCCTCGGCCGTGGCAAGCCCGCCGGCGAAATCCCCGGCGGTTCGCTGGAGGGTCGACAGGTCGAAGAGCCCGTGTAGGTCGAGCGGTCGGGCCCGGTCGTACGCCTGGATCGCCATCGGGAGAAACTGTGCCGCACCGAGGGAGTCGCCGGCGCTCGCGGCCTGCATCACCCGCTGAAAGAGCCGGTCGGCCGCCTCCCTCGGGGTCATCGAATTGAGATCGATCGCGGCTGGCCCGGCCGCCGCGGTCGGCGGCACCGGTGCCACATCGGCGGGCCTCAGGATCGGCCACGCGAAGACGAGGATCAGCACGATCATCATGCCCCCTGCGATCCACCATCCCATCTGGGGATCGGCCGAGGCACCACCCGAAGCGGAGCCGGCCGCCCCGGGGACCGACGTCGCGCCGCACTGCGTACAGAATCGTGCTCCTCCGGTGAGCGCCGCACCACATTGGGTGCAATGACGGCTCCCGATGGAGGCTCCGCAGTTGCCACAGAAGTTGCCAGACGCGGCCGTGCCGCATTTTGGACAGGTCTTGCTCTTGCTCATTGTCTACCGTGTTGGTGGCCTCGAAGGCCGGAGAACGTCCCGCGATCAGCGATCGTCGAAAACCCGTCTGGGAGGGCCTGCCAGGGCTCGGAACAAGATGGGCCACGTCGCCATGGACTGGCCGCGATAGTTGGGCTGGAAGCCGAACAGCACGACGGTACCCTGCCCCACATCGGCTTCGATGAGAGCAGGTCGTCCCGCAACACGTTCGGGTCCGAGGGCCCATCCCGACAAGAGGGGCTGTTCGGAATACCGTGCCAGCACCCGCACTGTGGGATCGGTGAGCTCGAACGCACGGCTCGTTCGCCAGAACCATGAGGCGACCGAGGGATTGAGCCCCTGGGCGAACAGTCCGTCCTCGAGGTCGAGACCGAGCAACGAGCCCGGAATGTAGAAGTCCTGGGGGGGTAGCCGTTCGACGGAGTTGCTGACACCCAGGTCGAAGAGGTCGACGGCGAGGTCGGTCGCTTCTTCAATGGCGACGAGTCGACCGCCGTTGCGAACGAAGTCGCGCAGCGACCGGAGCCCCTCGGCGCCGAGCCCCCCGGTATACTCGCTCGGGAGCGTGCCTTCGCCGAATCCGTCACGGATCATCTCCGGACTCTGGTCCTGGAAGAGGATCACGTCGAAATCGGCGTTCAAGTCACCGGCCCGCACTCGGGCGTCATGGATCGTATCGTAGGCCAGTCCGTGCTGATCGAAGACCCACCGCGTCCACCCCGCCTCCATCGACTCACGCCATCCCTTGTAGATCCCGATCCTGGGTGCGGCCTCTCCCACCAGCTCCGGGGGCAAGCGGAAGTCGAAGTCCGGGGGGGCGATGCCTTCCGACAGAGCGACCCCGATGGGCGAATAGACCGGGACCGCTTCGATGTTGAGAAGCAGGGGCAGTGAGTGCGCGGTGACGTCGTAGGGGCGTTTGGGGGGACCGCCCGGATACTCCCGCAGGTCGGGGTACTCCTGCCGCTCCAGAAGAGTCTGGGCAAACGAGGCGTAGGGCTGCCGCATCGGCACGACCCAGGTACCGGCCTCGTACCGTGCGCCGTCGGCCGTGAAGGGGGCCTCGGCCCGATGGACCTCGACGTCGCCCATGGCCAGAACCCGAAGCGCATAGTCGACCGCCGAGGGATCCACACCGTCGGCCGGAATCAACCAGGCTTCCGGTTCGCCCTCCGCCACCTGAATCGCCCGCTGCCCAATCGCGTGAAAGTTCTCGAGCCAGTACCGTCGGTTCCGGGCGGCATTGGTCAGGAGCGCCATCGCGCCGGACTCCATGTAGTCGACGATCTCGGGCAGTCCCCAGCGTCCCCCTTCCCAGGGGTCGGGATAATTCCAACTCCGGGAGGCGGCATCGTACTCGCGCCCCCCTCCGATCTCGGCCGGATCGACGTCGACCGGGGTCGCGAGGTCGGCGCTTGCCGTTTCGCTGAGAATCCGCGCGCCGGCGTGATAGTGCTGATACGCACGGGCCGGCGTGTAGGCGTCGTACATCGCCTGGACCACCACACCCGACTTTCCCTGGGCCGTGAGCTCCGCCGCCATGAAGGTGCCGAGCTGACTGACCGCCGCGGTGAGGCCGGGGTCGATGTTGGGGTCCCACGGCTCGGTGTAAGGCGGAAAGAAGATCCTGGCGCCACCACCACCCATCTGATGGATGTCGTGAACGATCTGGGGGTGCCACGCGTTGTGGGCCTTCTCGACGGTCAGCTGGGTCTCGACCTGCGTGAAGGCGTACCAGTCGCGGTTGTTGTCGTGGCCGACGTATCTCTGGTAGAGCCAGGGAAGGGGAGCCGCCTCGTATTCCGTCCCCTTCCATTGATCGTACCAATCGACGACCCACTCCATGCCGTCGGGGTTCAGCGAGGGGATCTGGACCAGGATCACCTCATCGAGGATCTGCCGAACTCGTTCGTCGTTGGACGAGGCGAGTCGGTATGCCAGGTTTGCGGCCGTCTGCGAGCCCCCTACCTCGGTAGCGTGGATCCCATGCGTGATGAGAACCACGGTCCGTCCCTGGTCGAGAAGTCGCTCCAACTCTGCTGCGCCACGGATCGTGCGAGGGTCGGCCAACTGCATCTGGATCGCACGGAGTTCGTCGATCCGAGCGTGGTTGCCCGGACTCGTGATCGTCAGACTGACGAAGGGGCGGCCGTCGGTCGTGGAACCGAGGGTGTCGAGGACGATCCGATCGGAGCTCTGGGCAAGGACCTCATAGTAGCCGAGCATCTCCGTCCAGTTGGCTAGCTCCCGGTCGGTGCCCGGCGTAAACCCAAGGACCGATGCAGGGGTCGGGACCTGACCCTGCAGCGCGTTGGGGCCCGGAAGCAGGAACGCCGTCGCGATCAGGCTCGCGGCGATGAGTCGGGTTGTCGAAAGAGCGGGGCGCAGCATGGTCCACATGAGGGACTCCGGAGCCGAGTGTGTCGGGGCTCGCGCATCGTAGTCGGGTGTCGCTACGGCAGCAACGCCGCGGGATGGGCGCGCCGACCGAAGCAGACTCGATGGGGGATCACAACCCCGACGGATGGTCCAGGAATTCCCACTGCAGATCGTACTTCTCGGCCAGGTGCGCGCTCAGCGCCTTGACGCCGAAGGTCTCGGTGGCGTAGTGACCTGCGAGCACGAGGTGAACGCCCAGCTCATGGGCGTCCGCGAACGAGTGATGTGCGCCCTCGCCGGTGACGAGCGCCTGGAGTCCGCGTTCCGCAGCCTCTTCGAGAAAGCTCGCCCCACCGCCGGTGACCACACCCACCCGGTCGAGCACGGCCGCCGCGTCGCCGATGCCGCGGGCGGGGCGTCCGACCGCTGCCGAGGCGATCTCGACCAGCTCGGCCCCGGTGACCGGGTCGTCCATGCGTCCCCACCAACCAATCTCACTGCCCTTGTAGGCTCCGAAGCGACCCTCGACTCGCACGCCGAGTTCCCGGCAAAGCAGGGCGGAGTTGCCCACGACCGGGTGGCCGTCGAGGGGAAGGTGGGCGGAGTAGAGGGCCATCCCCGACGACAGGAGGTGGTTCAGTTTGCGATAGTGGCGCCCCGTAACGGGTCGCAGCCCGCCCCAGAACAATCCGTGGTGAACGATGAGAAGGTCGAGATCACGACCCGAGGCATCGAGCAAGACGGCCTCGCTGGCATCGACTGCGGCACCGATCCGGCGAATGGGTCGATCGGGCCGCCCTTCCACCTGTAGTCCGTTCAACGCAGTGGGGTAGTCTGGGTGCCCCGGGAGCGACAGATAGTCGTCCAGATATTGAACGATGGATTCTAATTTCACCGTTGCGTACCCGATTCACCGAGAGGTTAGGTTGTCCACAACATGCTGTAGACGATGTGGAAACGCGGACTGGAAAACGCCGAATCCTGGGGGTGGACAACTTCGACAATACGGCTGAAATCAGCGATAAAAGGTTGTGGAAGCGCCCTGTGGAAAACTGAAAACAAAGGCTTTCCCACACCCGTGGAATCAACCAGCCTTCACGGCCGCCTCGGTCGGCATCTTCCTCGGTCCGGACGCGGGCTCTCCCGCGGCCTTCTCACCCATCATGAGGGTGCCATTCACTTCCGCTCCCTCCTCGAGCTGCATTCTCAGCGCTCGAATCTCGGCATCGATCCTGGCCGTCGCCTGGACTTCCAGCCTCGACGCGGCATGGATGCTCCCCTGGATCCGTCCGGCCAAGATCGCGTCCTGGGTGAAGATCTTGCCCGACACCTCGCCGTCTTTTCCCACCACCACGGCCTTTCCGGCTCGAATGGTACCCTCGACCCGGCCCTCGATGCGGAGCGTGCCATCCGTCTCGCAGTCGCCGATCACGTTCATGCCCGGCCCAATGATTGAAATGACCGAATCCTGGGGCGGGGTGCCACTGCGATCTCTTGCCATCTTCTTTCTCCCGAACTTCATGCGGGTTGTTGGACGAGCGATAGGGGATCCACGGCCTCGCCATCGAGAATGATCTCGAAGTGCAAATGTGGTGCCGTGGATTGCCCGGTGTTGCCCGACAGCGCGATCACCTCATGGCGACGGATCACCGCCCCTTCCGTCGCAAAGACGATATTCGCGTGAGCGTAGCGGGTGCGGTAGCCATTTCCGTGGTCCAGCACGATGTATCGCCCGTAAACCGGGTCTTCGCCAACCTCGGCGACGGTCCCCGCCCCGGAGGCACGAACGTAGGAGTCGGCCGGAACGGCGATGTCGAGGCCCGGATGCCCCGTTGCTTCGGCGCCTTCGAGGAGCGCCTGAGTGACGAAGCCGCGCTCGGTCAGGGGCCAACTCGTGGGCGTCGGGTCATCGCGGTCTACCGCGGTCGTCGCCCCCCGGGTACCGGCGGGGGGAGGCAACCACACATCGGAATCGACCCCGCCGACGTCTGCCCCGAAGAGCCCCTGGAGCTGGGCGTAGCGCGCCTCCAGTGCCTCCAGAGTGGCGGCGAGTTCGCCGGTGTGGGCGAGATCTTCCTCCAGGGCGGCGATACGGGCTTCGAGGCGGCTCACTTTCATCGAACGGGCGAACAGAAACCCCCACGACACCGTCAGGATGAGAGCGAGCGTCCCCAGGACCCAGGCAGCCCTCTTGATGAGCCGCACCCGGCCGGGCGAGAACTGGTATCGCCGGCTTTCGCCTCCGCCGCCCGGAACGAGAATCAACGTCGTTTCTGTGTCCGTCATTCGTCAGCCCAACACGTCAGAGGCTTCCACGCCCGCCACCAGGGCGAACAACCGTTCGAAATCTTCGGCATCGTGGAAGGGGACCTCGATGACTCCCTTCCCTTTTCGGCTTCCACCTCGAATCTGAACCCGCGTTGACAGGCGCTCCCTGAGGGCTTCCTCGAGCGCGAGAATGGCCGGATCGCTCGACCGGCGTGAGCCGCGGTTGCGCGCGGGCGGGCTTCCGGACCGATTCGCGCGCACCTGACGTTCGACCTCGCGCACCGACCAGCCCTCCGCGACCGCGCGCCTCGCGAGATCCGCCGCTCGCATCGGGTCGTCCAGCGACAGGAGGGCGCGGGCATGACCCATGCCTAAGTCGCCGTGCTGCAACAACTTACGGATAGAGGGAGGAAGCTTCAGGAGCCGCAGCGTGTTGGCCACGGTACTGCGCTCCTTTCCCACCGCCTGCGCGACCTCTTCCTGAGTCAGGCCGAATCGATCGATGAGACCCTGATATCCCTCGGCCTCCTCGAGCGCGTTGAGTTGTTCACGCTGGAGGTTCTCGACGAGGGCCAGAACCAATAGTGCCTCATCGGACACCTCGCGGATGACCACGGGCACATCGGTCCATGCCAACCGCTGAACCGAACGAAAGCGTCGCTCGCCCGCCACGAGCTGGTAGCGGTCCCCACTGGAGGGATCGGGCCGTACAAGAAGAGGCTGGAGTAGCCCGTTCTCGCGTATCGACGACACGAGCTCCGCGAGTTCGTCCTCGGAAAACACCTGGCGTGGCTGAAGGGGGTTCGCCACGATCGAGCCCACGGGGAGCCGCCGCACATCCGTTTCGGGGCTGTCGGACTCCAGGTAGTCTCCCAGCAGGGCCCCCAATCCGCGCCCGAGTCGGTCTCTCTTCATGCGACCTCCGAGCGGGCCTGACGCTCATCACTGGCGGTGATTACCTCGCGGGCGAGTGCCAGATAGCTCTGCGCCCCCGCAGACAGCGCGTCGTAGACGACGATGGGACTGCCGAAGCTCGGGGCCTCCGCCAGGCGGACGTTTCGCGGGATCTGAGTGCGGTAGACCTTTTGGCCAAAATATTGGATTGCCTCTTCGGCCACTTGCCGAGAGAGGTTCAAGCGCTTGTCGTACATCGTGAGAAGGACTCCCTCGATCTCAAGCGCCGGATTCAGCCCCTTCTGCACCAGGCGGACCGTGTTCAACAGCTGGCTCAACCCTTCCAACGCGTAGAACTCGCACTGAATCGGGATCAAGACCGAATCCGCGGCAGTGAGCGTATTGAGGGTCAAAAGCCCCAAAGACGGGGGACAATCGAACAAAATGAAGTCGTAGTCCTTTCGAATCGGCTCGAGAGCCCGCCGAATAATCGTCTCTCTGCCGCCCTCCCCGACCAATTCGATCTCTGCGCCGACCAGGTGTTTGGTGGACGGGAGCAGGTCGAGATGCTCGAAGTGCAGGCCCCGCGCGATGCAGCTGGACACCGGGCGCCGTTCGACCAGGACATCATACACCGTGGGCCGAGCCGCACGACCCTCGAGGCCGAGACCCGAGGTGGCGTTTCCCTGCGGGTCGATATCGATAATGAGCGTGCGCTGCTCCGCAACAGCCAGCGCTGCGCCGAGATTGATCGCGGTCGTGGTCTTTCCGACTCCACCCTTCTGGTTGGCGA
>CBDUEZ010000089.1:0-13144 GCA_965366355.1 uncultured bacterium | reverse complement strand
ACCACCTGGTCTACGAGGTGGTCGACAACTCGATCGACGAGGCGATGGCCGGCTATTGCACCGAGGTCGTCGTCACGATCCACGAGGGCGAGGCCATCACGGTCGTCGACGACGGGCGAGGAATCCCGGTCGACATTCACCCGGTGGAGAAGGTGCCGGGTGTCGAACTCGCCATGACCACGCTGCACGCGGGGGGCAAGTTCGACAAAGACACCTACAAGGTCTCCGGTGGTCTGCACGGCGTGGGTGTTTCGGTCGTGAACGCCCTGTCGGACTGGCTCGAAGTGACCATTCACCGCGATGGGCAGAAGTACCATCAGCGGTTCGAGCGGGGGATCAAGACCAAGGAGCTCGAAAACCAGGGCGCCGCCGAAGGGCGGGGCACGACGGTCTCGTTTCATCCCGACCCGGAGATCTTCACCGAGACGGTCTACAATTTCGACACGCTGTCGCATCGCCTTCGCGAACTCGCCTTCCTGAACAAGGGCCTCAAGATCACTCTGATCGATGAGCGCGGCGATGACCGGGTTCACGAGGAGTATCAGTACGAGGGCGGTCTGGCCGAGTACGTCGAGTACCTTCGGGGCCGCCGCAAGGCACTCCACGAGACGATCGTCTACTTCGAGGCGTCCAAGCCCGAGGCCGAGATCGAACTCGCGATGCAGTACGACGAGGGCTTCAGCGAAAACACGCACACCTTCGTCAACAACATCAACACGCACGAAGGTGGTTCGCACCTGACCGGCCTCAAGGCCGCGCTCACGCGCACCATCAACGACTACGCCCGCAAGAACAAGATCTTCAAGAAAGACGAGAGTCTGTCGGGCGACGATGTGCGCGAAGGCCTCACCTGCGTGCTGAGCGTGAAGGTCATGGAGCCCCAGTTCGAGGGGCAGACCAAGACGAAGCTCGGCAACAGTGAAGTGCGCGGCGCCGTCGAGACGGCCGTCAACGAACAGCTCTCGATGTTTCTCGACGAAAACCCGAAGGCCGCCAAGGCGATCATCGAGAAGTCGCTCCAGGCGGCGCGCGCCCGCGAGGCCGCCCGCAAAGCGCGCGATCTAGCGCGAAAGAAGAGCGCGCTCGAGGGGGGCATTCTCCCAGGCAAGCTGGCCGACTGTTCCCTGTCGGAAGCGGCCATGTGCGAGATCTACCTGGTCGAGGGAGACTCCGCAGGCGGTTCTGCAAAGATGGGTCGTGACCGTCAGTACCAGGCGATCCTTCCCCTGAAGGGAAAGATCCTCAACACCGAGCGGGCTCGGATCGACAAGATCCTCTCCAACGACGAGATCCGAGCGATGATCACGGCCATCGGGGCCGGAATTCGAGACGACTTCGACCTGTCGAAGGCTCGCTACCACAAGATCATCATCATGACGGACGCCGACGTCGACGGCGCCCACATTCGTACGCTCCTGCTCACCTTCTTCTTCCGGCAGATGAAGCAGCTCATCGAGGCGGGCTACATCTACATCGCCCAGCCCCCTCTCTACCGACTGCAGAAGGGCAAGAAGGAGATGTACGCGTACAACGAGGCCGAACGCACCGAGTATATGAAGCGGCTCACCGGCAAGGACGGCGAGGCGCGAGGCATCTCGACACAGCGCTACAAGGGACTGGGTGAAATGAACCCGGACCAGCTCTGGAAGACGACCATGGACCCCGACACGCGCACGCTCATGCGCGTGGAGATCGAAGACGGCGCCGTGGCGTCGCAACTCTTCGATCGGCTGATGGGTGAAGACGTCGAACCGCGCCGTACCTTCATCGAGAAGAACGCCAAGTTCGTGAAGAACCTCGACGTCTAGGCGGCCCATCGGGCCCCCGGGCCGAGGGCTAGGGCGTCGGCTCCCTGGCCCCGGCCTCCCGTGCGCGCTTCGAGCGGCGCTTGCGGGCGAACGTCGTGACACTGAGATAGTAGCCCGTCGCGACGCTGATCAGGCCGATGATGCTGGCCAGGATCAGGAGGGGCACCTGCATTCCCATCAGCTTCACCACGCCCAACGTGCTGAAGTCGTGCGTGGAGACGATGGCCGACTTCACGCGGGTGATGCGGTCGGAGCGACGCACGGAGCCGTCGGTCGTGGCGACATACGAGATCGACCGACGCGAGTCGTCGAACGCGATGCGCCAGGCGGGAAGGGGTCCGTGCTGATACCAGATGTCGCGATCGTCCATCAACCGAACGTCGACGATCTCCGCGTCGCTTTCGAACTCGGTTTCAGCCAATCGCACCGCCCGCTCTTCGGTGATCGTCACGATCTCGCCGGTTCGGGCATCGACCAGTCTCAGATCACCGCCCTCGACGGCCGCCTTGTAGACGAGGCGCCCGTCGACCCGACCCAACCGCAGTTCGCGCGCCGCCGGGAGCGGTTCGGCCGAGGCCACACCACCCGCGATCCGCACGGCGTCTTCGGGTGTGACGATGGCGGCGGTGTAGTCCACCGGACCGTAGGGGCCCTCGTAGGCTGCGCGCGTCCCCTGGGGGAACATCATCGCGATGCCGCTGAGCAACCAGACGACGAAGATGCCCCCGATAGTGAAGCCGATCCATTCGTGGAGTTTGCGGGTTGTGGGCATCATGAGCGGCTGTAGAAGGCGGGTGAGAGCGAGAGGTGCACATCGACCTCGGTAGGTTTAGGATTCATGTTTGTTTCCATTCCTCAAGGTCGGGACCCGGGATGATATCGGTGCTTAGCCGTTTTTCGCCACGCCGTCTTGTGCGTCATCTTTCGTTCGTGGCCGTCTGCGCAACGCTGATTCCGGCACCGGCAGCGGCTCAATACGGTTTTCTCGGGTCGCTGGCGAGCCGGTTCTCCGACCTCAGTTTCTTCGCGAATGCCGGCGGACTCCGGCCCGATCACGACGCGGTGCGAGCGGATCGGCTCCAGTCCTTCGGGCTTGAGATTCTCTTCGAGATCGGAACCGTTCGGCGTCAGACCGGTCCCGCTCCAACGCCGACCGACTCCGTACGGGTGGTGTGGCGAGAAATGAGGGTCGAGCGCACCGCACAGGGCGTCGATACCGTCCACATCTACGACGTCGAGCCCGTCACCACGAGCGCGCCGACCGTCGATGTGTGGACGTTCGAGATCGGACTCGGCTACGGACAGATGAGCGGGTTCGACGCCCGGGAGGGCACCATCGAGATGAAGGGCTCGATTCGCGATCTTCCGGCCGTCTCCCTCTATGCGAGCTACGATGCCTCGGGGACCTATTTTGGCCTTCGCTCGGGACTGATGGAAACGACGGGGCTTCAGGTGATCGACGAGGGGGGGACTGCATACAAGGGGTCGGGCCAGAGCTTCATGGCGGGGCTTCTCGTCGGCCAGGCATGGTCGATTGCCGGCATCAACCTGTTCGTGGAAGGGGCCTACATGGTGCGGGACTTTCCGAGCGTCGAGTGGGCCAGCAGCACGCCGCCAGCCGGGACTCCCCGCTCGATGAATCTGAGCGGATGGTCGCTGGGCGGCGGCGTGCAGTTCAGCGTAGGCGGGTAGCCGAGCGGAGCGGAGCCCACCGGGTCGGAGCGGAGCCCCCTAGTCGGCGGCGGAAATCGCTGCATTCTCGTGATAGAGATGCACGTCGCGCTGCGGGAAGGGAATCTCACAACCGGCCGCCTCGAGGCGCTCCTTGAGTTCTTTGGTGAGGGCGAACCGCACGTCCCAATAGTCTTCGCTGTTCACCCAGGGCCGGACGATGATGTTCACGCTGGAGTCGCCGAGTTCGCTGACGGCCACCTGCGGTGCGGGGTCGGGCAGAAGCCTCGACTCCTCGCCCAGCACGGTGCGAATCGTCTCGATCGCCACATTCAAATCGTCGCCGTAACCCACCCCCATCACGAGATCGATGCGGCGGGTCGGGTTGGCCGAGAAGTTCTTGATCGTGCCGCCCGAGATCGTGGTGTTGGGGACGATGATCTTCACATTGTCGAGGGTGGTGATCGTCGTCACGAAAATCCCGATCTCTCTCACCTTTCCGGTTACGCCGCCGGCGTCGACCACGTCACCGATCTTGAACGGCCGAAACGTGAGGAGCATGACCCCGGCCGAGAAATTCGAGAGTGTGCCCTGGAAGGCCAGGGCGACGGCGAGGCCGGCGGCACCGATAATCGCGACGAACGAGGTCACCGGTATGCCGACGAGGCCGGCTGCCGAAATCAGGACGAAGGTCATCATCCCGATGAAGACCAGATTCGCGAGGAAGGGCACGAGCGTCGGATCGAAATCCGCGCGGTGCAGTCCCTTCTTGACCCCGCCCCTGAACCATCCGGCGATCACTCGCCCGACGACGATGACGGCCAGCGCGCCGAGGACCTTCAGTCCCCATTCAGCGGCCAGGCTCTGGAGGATAGGAATGATGTTCTGCAGGTCCAGACCGTCCATGGTGCCAGGCTCCTTCGGTGTGCAGTCGCTTCGGGGAGGAATCGGGCAGTGGTTCCCCACTGCGGGGCCGTCGTTCCGTCTTCCCGCTCAAAATGCCTTGTCGAGCGGGATCACCCGGAGTAGTTCGTCGCGAGCGACGCGGCGAATCAGCGGTTCGGTGGCTCCCGATGCCGTGAAGACCACGCGCATTCGCGCCTCTCGGCCGAACCCGAATCGGGTCGCGCGCATCTGTCGGTGCACGGCGTCGGCGTCGGCGACGGTGGCGATCCGGCCCCACACCGCCGTGGCGTACAGAGTGGCGCCCGTGCGAAGGGTGCCGGCCAACGGGAGATCGTAGCCCTCACCCCACAACCCTCCGATCTGCCGCGCCCGCGCACCGACGAGAGAGTCACCCTCCTGGACGATGACACGACGGAGGGCGCGGGGCAGGACCGATGAGACGTGGCTCGCGAACGGTGGGCCGGCCAGGGCCCCTCGCAACACCGAGGTGGGAGCGGCGCCCTCGAGCAGCGGGCCGAGGGCCGGCTCGACCACCCCGTACCAGAAGGCCACGAACGGGTCGGCGATGTAGTAGCGGCGTTTGCGGGCGCCCGCCGCCGCGTCGAGCGACCGTTCGCTTTCCACCCAACCCAGCTTCTGAAGGGTCGCCAAATAGGGAGCGAGCTGGTTGCCCGAGCCGAAGGTCGGATTCGCCGTGTGGATCGACCGCCAATCGCGCGCGCCCTCGGCGAGGGCGGCCAGAATTCCCGCGTATCGCTCGGGGCGCTGCACCAGGCGTTCGAGACGGTGGATCGGTCGGTCGTGGAGGGGGCCGTCGGGATCGAAGACCAACCGCTGCAGATTGGTCGAAAGCCGAACGTCGGGGTCGACGAGGCCGATCGTCGACGGTGATCGGCCGAGGCAGGCCTGCAGCAGGAACCGGTCCCTCGGACTCCAATCCGCGAGGTGGTTCCGGATTTCGCGGGTCGAGAGGTCGTCGACCGTGACGACGTGGGGCTCTGCCGACTCGAGGGCCCCCCCGGCTCCCGCCAGACCGTCCAGGGCGGCCGAGTCGTCGGTCGCGAGCACCAGATGAAAGGGGAGCGCCCGTGCCCGGGCTCGACTCCAGAGATGGGCCAGCGCGGGTCCGAAGTCCGGTGCGGCGCGATCGAGATGGTGCACCTCGTCGATCACGAGCACCCGAGGCACGCGGTCGGTTTCCATCTCGTCCATCAACGCGTCGAAGTGCGCCGCCCACGACGGGTCGGGCGCCTCACGAGTGATGCCTCCCCGCTGCAGCATGTCGGAGAAGGTCCGAAGGTGCCTCGTCGTGGGGCCGGCCGTTCCCCGCATTGCCAGTGCGTTCCAGGGGGGATCGTGGTCGGCTGCTCCCTCGCCCAGCAGCGCTCGAAGGGCGGTCGATTTGCCCGCGCCGGGACTGCCGCGAACCAACACGACCGCGGGGCCGGGGAGGGCGAGGCTCTCCCGGAGCCTGTGCAGGAGGGGCAAGCGCGCGAGCGATGACATCATCTACAATAAGATGATTAGCCTAATCAGATCAATGCAAATGTGCGGGGATCTGCGCTTGAATCCCGACCGGACGGGCTCCAGCTTGGATCTCGTCACCCCCACTGTGCCCGACCTCAGTCGTGAGAACGCCATGTCCCGCATCGCACCTTCCCTTCGTTTCGATTCCCTCGCCGCCGTGAAGGACTCTCCAGCCCGACCCGACGGCAAGCAGCAGCGCGTCGACCTCGAAGAAGTGTTTGGTGAGAACGTCTTCGGTTTGTCGTCGATGAAGGCGCGGCTCCCGAAGCCGGTCTACAAGGCGCTGCTTCGCACGATCGAGGACCACACGACGCTCGACCCGAGTGTGGCCGATGCCGTAGCCGTCGCGATGAAGGACTGGGCCCTCGAACGGGGCGCGACCCACTTCACGCATTGGTTCCAGCCGATGACCGGCTCGACCGCTGAGAAGCACGACTCCTTCCTGGCGCCGACCGGTGACGGGCGGGCGATCTCGGAGTTCTCCGGGCAGGAGCTGGTGCAGGGCGAGCCCGACGCGTCGTCGTTTCCCTCGGGTGGCCTGCGGGCCACCTTCGAGGCCCGCGGCTACACGGCCTGGGACCCCACCTCGCCGGCCTTTCTGATGGAAGGCCCCGGGGGGGCCTACCTCTGTATTCCGTCGGCCTTCGCGTCGTGGACGGGTGATGCGCTCGACCAGAAGACACCGCTTCTGCGGTCTATTCAGGCGCTCAACACCCAGGCGATGCGCGCCCTTCGCCTCTTCAACACGCCCGCGCGCCGGGTTCGGGCCACCCTCGGGGCCGAGCAGGAGTTCTTCCTGATCGACGAGGAGTTCGCCTACCGGCGTCCCGACCTGGTCACCGCCGGGCGCACCCTGTTCGGCGCGAAGCCACCGCGCGGACAGGAGATGGACGACCACTACTTCGGCTCGATCCCGGAGCGCATTCTCGACTGCATGAACGATGTCGAGCTGGAGCTCTATCGGCTGGGCGTCCCGCTGAAGACGCGGCACAACGAGGTGGCGCCCGGTCAGTACGAGATGGCCCCGATCTACGAAGACGCCAACACGGCCGCCGATCACCAGCAGCTCACGATGTCGACGCTGCGTCGCATCGCTCGGCGGTATGGCCTGCTCTGCATTCTCCACGAGAAGCCGTTCGCCGGAGTGAACGGGTCGGGAAAACACCTGAACTGGTCGTGCGCCACCGAGAGCCAGAACTTGCTCGAGCCCGGTGACAATCCGCACGACAACATGCAGTTCCTCTTCTTCTGCTCGGCTGTGCTGAGGGCTGTGGATCGGCACCAGGACCTGCTCCGGGTTTCGGTCGCCCACGCCGGGAATGATCACAGGCTCGGTGCCAACGAGGCGCCCCCCTCCATCATCAGCGTGTTCCTGGGCGACCAGCTCACCGACATCTTCGAGCAGATCGAGCAGATGGGCACGGCGAAGTCGTCGAAAGACGGGGGACTCCTGGGCCTGGGAGTCGACGCCCTGCCGAGCCTGCCCCGCCACGCGGGCGACCGGAATCGCACGTCGCCCTTCGCGTTCACGGGCAACAAGTTCGAATTCCGTGCGCTGGGCTCGAGCCAGAGCGTCTCCTTCCCGGCCACCGTCCTGAACACCGTCGTGGCCGAGTCGATCGACGAGATGGTGACGGCCCTCGAGGCCCGTCTCGCCGATGGTGCCTCATTTGGTGAGGCCCTTCGCGCTCTGTTGGCGGACGAAGCGAAGGGCTTCAAGCGGATCGTCTTCAACGGCGACGGCTACAGCGACGAGTGGGTCGAAGAGGCGGAGCGCCGGGGACTCCTCAATTTCCGGTCCACGCTCGATGCGCTCCCCTCGTTGGTCTCGCCGAAAAATGCGGAGCTGTTCGAGAAGTATCAGGTGCTGTCGCGGCGCGAGCTCGAGAGTCGCCGCGAGATCCTGGTGGAGCAGTACTTCATGACGATCAACATCGAAGGGGAAATGGCGGGAGACATCGCGCGGACGATGGTGTTGCCCGCCGCGAACCGGGCTCTCGCCGAACTCCTCCTGACGCTCCAGCGGGCCGACGGCGTCGGAATGAAGACCGCGGGCGTGCACAAGCTGGCGAAGCGTCTCGCCGAGACGATCGACGAGCTCGTCGAGGCGAGCGAGGTGCTCGACGGGCAGAATGCCGAACTCGGTGGCGACGATGTCGAGAGCAAGGCCGAACACATGCGCGACAACATCATTCCCGCGATGGCCGCCGTTCGGGCCGCCGTCGACACGCTGGAAGACCTCGTGCCCGACGATCTCTGGCCGATGCCGATCTACCGGGAGATGCTGTTCATCAAGTAGGGCGGCGTTCAGCGCTGAACCACGGCCCCGGGGCGGATCTTCCGCTCCGGGGCCGTGTTCGTCTGGGCGGGGGGCTCCCCCGGCACACCTCAGCGCTCGTCGAGCGCGGCGCGGATCGCCTGCACGAGTTCGGCGGCGGCAAAGGGTTTGCGCAGAAGCCGACCGTCGGGGAGCGGCGTGTCGCGCTCCGACGCATCGGCGGCGCCTGGATACCCCGAGATGAACACCACGGGAAGGTCGCTGCGGTCGGCCCGCACCCGATCGACCATGGTCGGCCCGTCCATGACCGGCATGACGATGTCGGACACGATGATATCGATGGTTTCGGGCGCGCCCCGCCAGGTCGTGAGCGCCTCGTATCCGTTCGCGGCCTCGACGACCTTGAAACCGGCGCGCTCGAGCTGTCGAGCGAGTAGCGCACGAATCTGGTCCTGGTCCTCGACGAGAAGCACCGTCTCGCCGCTCCGCTCGACGGCCGTCTCGAGGGCGGCATTCGGGGCGTCGTCACCCACCTCGGCCGGGGGAAGGTAGATCCGGAAAGAGGTGCCATTCCCGGGTCGGCTGTCGACCTGGATGAACCCCCCCAGCCGCTTCACGATTCCGTAGACGGTCGCGAGCCCCAGGCCCGTTCCCTGCCCCGGCGCCTTGGTCGTGAAGAACGGTTCGAAGATTCTCCGACGAACGTCGGGGTCCATTCCCATTCCGTCGTCCCGCACCTTCAGCGTTTCCCAGCGCCCGGCAGGGATCGCTTCGGGTTCGGCCTCGAGGGGCCGCGCCAGGTCGACCGGTTCGGTCCCGATTCGAACCGTCCCCCCCTCCGGGCCGAGTGCGTCGCGGCCGTTCAGAGCGAGGTTGACGAGGATCTGTTCGAGCTCCGTTCGATCGATCCGAACGCCGCCCGCATTGTCGTGGGCCTCCGTTTCCAATCGGACGCCTTTCTCCAGGAGTCGCTCCAGGAGGCGGCGACTCGACTCCAGTCCCTCGTTGAGATCGAGGACCGAGGGGTGGGCCGTGCGCCGGCGGCTGAAGGAGAGCAGCTGGTTCGTCAGATCCCGACCCCGCGCAGCCGACCGAATGATCTCCTCGGCATCATCGCGCGCGGGATCGCCCTCGACGAGTCCCTCGAGAAGCAGTTCTCCGAACCCCATGATGGCCGTGAGCAGGTTGTTGAAGTCGTGTGCCATGCCTCCGGCGAGCCGACCCACGGCTTCCATCTTGTGCGCGTGAACGAGGTGTTCCTGGCTGCGGTACAGCGCCTCCTGCATGCCGCGCACTTCGGTGATGTCTTCGATGACGACCACGGCTCCCGTGATCTGGTCCGCGTCGTCGATCAGCGGCGAGGCATGCGCGCGCCACCAGCGAGCGGCCTCGTCGTCGGGGTCGGGCGCGGTGCAGACGACCTCGCCGCACACGACCTCGCCGGCCAGAGCGCGCCGAAGGGGATGGCGCGACGCGTCGAGGGGGCTCCCCGCGGCGCTGAACAGCGGCTGCGAGGGGATGCCCTCTGCGGGGTCGGATACCGGGACGATCCGGAGGTATTCCGCGTTGACCCGCACCACTTCGCCATCGGGCGCTCGGGCGACCATGACGCCGGCGGGAAAACACTCCAGCGCACGATCGAACCAGTCGGCGGCGTCGACGTTGTCGTCGAGCCCTCCTACTTGAAGCGCACGATCCCCGATCGAACCATCGAGGTGGGGGCGCACCGAGTCGGCTACATCGGCGAGGAGCGCGAGGTCGCCCGGGCTCCAGGCCCGCGGGGCGGTGTCCCAGAGGCAGATTCCGGCCGTGACCGTTCCGTTCGCGCCCGAGAGGGGTGCACAGACCAACGCCCCGACCCCGCGCCCCGACTCGGTGGTCGCCTCGCGCACCGCCACGAGATCACGAAACTGCGAATGGGTGGCGGCGAGGGGGACGGTGACGGGCCGACCGTCGCCCAGAGCCGCCCCGACCACAGGGCCGAGTTCGGCGGCGACCTCGTCGCACCCGGGGGTCGCCGCGATCAGCCGAGGCGGGTCGGCCTCGACGTCCACGATAAAGGCGCCGGGACTCCGCAGCGCCGCGGCGGACAGCCTCAACAGGGCCCCGAGGGCCGTCGAGTCGTGCATCAGCCCCCGTCGATGGGTGGAAGGCCCAGAGTTGCGCGAGACAGCGGGAGGAGGGTCGGCATCGTGACGAGCGGGGGGGATTGGGGAGGGTACTCGAATGTCCGCCAGCGTCCCGACCGGCGCAACGCATGGAGCAACAAAAAAAGCGGGCCGGCCCCGAGTGGGACCGGCCCGCAGGCCGTGCGATGGGAGGCACAGGCCGCGGTGTGGCGGCGCCGTCGCCCGATGACTCTAGGGCTGGCCTCTCTTGCGGCTGGCCCGCTCCGCCTTCCGGGCGGCGAGGTCGACTTCAAACTCCTCACCGTCGACGGTGAGGGTGGCGAACTGCGTGCCGTTGAATGTGATGACGGTTCGCCGCTCGCGGGTCTCGTCGCCGTTGGGCCCGTTGACGATGATGACCGTGACCTCGCGGGTGATCGTTCCCGACAGGGGCCAGGGCTGGGCCTCCCGGTCGACGGCTCGCACGACGTCGTCGATCGCGGCGTCGGCGTCCAACTCGTAGGAGCGGGTCCCGTGTTCGTCGCTGACCCTCGTGCGGGCCACGTCGCTCGAGCCGGTGCCGTTCCAGGTCCGCTCGGTCTCCTCGCCGGAGAGTCCCGTGACCCACATGTCACGGGCTCGGCGCACGCTCGCCGAGAAGAAGTCGCGATCGATCGCGCCCTCGACCACGGTCACGATATGGACCGAGGCCGTGAGCAGTTCGTCGAACGCCTCCTGTTCGGCGCCGGCGTCATCGAAGAAGGTCACGGTCCGATCCCGCTCGAGGGCGGCGCGATCTCCGAGTCCATGACCCTGTCCGAAGGGGCCGAAAGCCGCCTGCGGCCCCAGCGAGGGTGTCGCAGAGGTCATGACGGCGAGGTCTTCGAGCGCCGCGTCGGCCACGACCTCGGCGATATCGCTGTTCAGCAGATCGTCTTCGGTCGGGGTCGTCGCCGCGTCGTCACAGGCGGCCGCCGCGAAGGTCGCCGCGAGAGCCAGGATGGGTAGCGAAGTACGCATGGGAGGTATCCTCGTTTTCGGTCTGGGGTCGATGCCAACAAGAAGGTAGACTCGGATCCGTTTCTGTGGGTCCGATGCCAAGGGGCGGGGATTCGTTAATTCATTCCGCCGCCCATCCCTCCACCAGCCGTTCCGCCGCCCATTCCGCCGCCCCCCATCCCTGCACCACCCATTCCGCCCCCCCTCCCACCCATTCCGCCGCCCCGTCCACCGCCGCCCATTCCACCCCCCATCCCGGCCCCCGTGCCGTCGGATAGTGTCCAGATGTAGCGGGCCGCCGCTTCCAGCATGGGCTCGGGCAGAGGCTGCGGAGGCATGAGGCCGAAGCGCTCCTGGGCCATCTCGGGAAGGATCGATCGCTCGGGATCGGGTGCCGGGACATACGTGACCACATGGTCGACGGCTTCGTCGACCGAGGCGAAGGTCTCGCGGAGGTGCTGGGCGAGCATGGTGAGCGGCGGCGCCTTCAGCGGGGGTGGATCCATCGAGTGGCACTGGCTGCAGACGTACTCCACCACCTGCTCCCCCGTCAGATCGCTACCCGCGGGGATCTGCGCGGCTGAAACCGCCGGATCGAGCTCGGCCGCGGCGGGGGCCACAGCGGTCTGTCCGGCGGCCTCCCCGGAGTCAGGATCGGCCGACGACGAGGCACCGCTGCACGCGGCACCGAGGGCCGCGGCCCCGAGGACTGCGAGGGACCAGAATCGCACGAGCATGAGAAACCTCCCGGAGGACATGGGAGGGTCCGCCTATGGAGTGTCGGGACACCGTCCCGGCTCCTTCTGAATATACGATGCTCGGGCGCCGGCGTCGTTAGCGGATCGCGTCGGCGAGGGTAGACGTCAGCGAGTCACCGTACGACCCGAGTAGCCGATGCCGTCCGGGCCGGCCCCCGCCGGCAGGTAACCCACGACCTGCCGTGCGTCCACGTCGACGATGGCGATGCGGTTCGCCGCCGAGAGAGACAAGAAGAGGTGGCGCCCGTCGGGGTGGAGAACCAGGCCTTGAGGCCCCTCGCCGGCGAAGTTGATGCGGCCGAGCTCGTCGTAGCTGTCTCCGTCGAAAAACCGGAGCACCTCGTTGCGCAGGTCGGGCACCAGAATCTGGTCGACGTCGTGGGTGAAGAAGATGCGATAGGGCCACCCGAACCCTTCGCCCACCGTCGTCGCCGCGCCATCGCTCGTGGTCCACGCGGTGACTCGGCCCGTCGCGTTGCTCCCGGCGATGACCCGGTCGCCCGAGGGCGTCACATTGATCGCTTCGGGCTGCTCGGGGGCGCTCAGCGCCCGCACGGGAGTCCCGCGACCCCGCGCGAGTTCGGTCACGGTGTGGGAGCCCATGTCGCCCGTCCAGAGAGTACGCCCGTCGGCCGTGGCGGCCACCATGTGCGAGCCCCGGGCGTTGGTCGAGAGGGCCTCGACGATCTCGCCGTCGGCGATGCGCACGATGACGACCGTGCCCGTGCTCTCCGAGGTCACGGCCACGAGGGAGTCGCCAGGGAGAAAGACGATGCCGTGGGGACGCGTGTATCGGCCCAGATCGATGGTTCCGAGCACCGAAGCCGAGGGCACTCCGAAGACGGTGAGCGTCTGGCCCCCGTAATCGGTGCCCACCGCCACGCTTCCGTCGCGCGACACGACGAGTTCATGCGGGCCCGGTCCGGTGGGGGCCGTGCCGACGACCGTGGCCGTGGCCAGGTCGATGAAGCTCGCGGTGGCACCCTGCTTGTTCAGCACGACGACGGTGCCCGTGAGACCATCGGGCCCCTGAGCCGACCCGGGTGCGGCGATGGCGGAGGCGACACCGAGGGCGCCGGCGACGACGAT